>NZ_JBFNGQ010000007.1:0-224397 GCF_040784015.1 Lentilitoribacter sp. EG35 | reverse complement strand
GCCGTAGCCGCAGCATTTGAACCTCAGTTAACCAGTAAAGATTGCTCATTATAAACTCCATCTTAGTCAATAAAATGAATCAGAGCTGATGTAACTTTGCAAGATAATTAATGGGTCCTGAGCCTAGGTGCTCTTGCAGTCGGCTGGATTAATGGAGAAGAAGGTATTCAAAAAATTGCACCATTCTTTGTATCACCCTTTCAAGGTGTTCTGTGCCTATTCTTGCTTGATATGGGGCTTTCAGCTGGCCGTGGTTTACGTCAAGGTTGGAAACAATTGCAATGGACCACCATCATGTTTGGGATATACATGCCGCTGATTTCTGCTGTTTTTGCGGCAGGCACATCTTACATCCTGGGACTCAGCACAGGTGATGCGGCGCTTCTTATTGTGCTTGCAGCTTCTGCTTCGTATATAGCGGTGCCAGCTGCAATGCGTCTCGCTCTTCCGGCTGCGCAGCCTGGAATTTACTTAACATTGTCACTTGGCATAACATTTCCATTTAATATTATTGCAGGCATTCCAATCTATATTTTGCTCGCTGAGTTTGTATCGGCATAGGAACCCAAAACATGTATGCAAAAAAACGAATTGAAATTATTATTGAAAAACCTGCCTACAAACGTGCAGGCCGTGTTTTGCAACGTGCAGGTGTAACAGGCTATACGGTCTCGCCTGCTCTCGCAGGCTTTGGTGACAGTGGTATGTGGTCACGTGACACTGATATTTCTGGCAGCCGCGACATGGTGACCATTGTCACCATAACAACAGAAGAAACAGCGACAAAAGCACTCGAACAATTGTCTGATCTACTAGGTGATCATATCGGCATCGTCAGTATCAGTGATGTTGAAGTACTCAGGGATGAACGTTTCTAATCATTATATTCCGGTTCTATTGCAGTAAAACCATGATAGATTGTTTCCGTACCTTAAATGGACTTGTATGGCCATGAAATTTTTAAAATCAATAGTCACAATTCTTGTAGCGATCTACATTGTAGCTACTGGTTATCTTTATTTCTTCCAAGATGGAATGATCTTTCCTGCTCCTGGCGACCAGATTGGCATTGAAGCAGACGAAAATTTCGTACAAATTGGAGTGCAAACGCCAGATGGGGAGAAGCTATTTGCATTGCATCACCCCTCTCAAAAAAATGAGGCGACGATCATCGTATTTCATGGAAATGGTGATGCAGCTATTCATCAAAAATCACGTGGGCTAAAACTTATAAAGGCGGGCTTCGGTGTGCTCTTGGCGGAATACCGTGGCTACCCCGGCAGCACGGGGACAGCAAGTGAGGTTGGGCTTTTCACCGACGCTCTGGCATTTTATGATTACATAATCGAACAAAGACCCCAGAAAATTGGCCTTTATGGTCATTCACTTGGATCAGGCGTCTCTACCTACTTAGCGTCTGAGCGAGATGTTTTTGCACTTGTTCTTGAAGGTCCATTTGATGCATTGGCTGCAGTAGCGGCTGATCGTTATCCGTTAATACCAGTTTGGCAGCTTATCAAACATAAATTTCAATCAGATATCTATATCAAAGACCTTGATGCGAAAATACTCATTATGCATGGTGATTTGGATACAACAGTTCCCATAAAACACGGAAGGCGCCTACTGGAAGCGGCGCCTAAAGGAACAAATTTCGTCGAAATTATAGGCGGTCGGCATAGCGACCTGGAAAAATTTGGCAGTGAGGAGAAAGCCGTTGATTTTTTCAAGCAGGCTTTAAACTAAACCAGTACCAATTTCAGCCTAGCGGTAGATTGGGTTACCATTGCGGAATTTACCACGGTCAATTTCGCGCATACGGTTTTCAAGGTCTACCAGATTTCTAGCTGTATTTAGATACTCATTTTCAGCATCGCGACGGTGTTTATCATGGTTAAACAAATCAAAGAATTTCATAATGTTTCTCGCTTATATCTTATCTTTTGTAGCCTCCTCAATATAATAGAGTTAGGGAAAATGAGAAGCGTTGATAATTAACACCAGCTATGCAGCAGGCGAATAGCAGGTTAATGAAGCCTCAAGAAACAAGCAGAACAATCATGCAGACCCCATCACCTTGCGTATTGCATTTTGGATGGAAGTAACCAGCTCCTCCACATCCAATCTGCTCGTCTGATGCCCAATGATTGACACCCGAATAATTTCACCATCACGCCATTGACCGTGGGTAGGGTATACACGACCCTCGTCATGGATTGCTTCAAGTACTTTCTGTGTCGTCTCATCGCGAGCATCCCCCTCACCGCAATAAAAGGCAACTTGATTACAGGTGATATCATTAAGAACGGTTACTTCCGGTATTTGCCTAAGTTGCTCACCAACCCATTCTGCCATTTCACAATGCCCAGTCACCATATCACGAACACCTTGTTTTCCGAGCGTACGCAAGATTGCATAGCTGGGAACGCCGCGCGCGCGCCGGGATAATTCAGGTGTTGAATCATTCGGGTCCCACGCATCGCTTACACTTGGAAGATATGCTCCTTTGGCTGACATGCAAGCAACAAGCGGTTCGCGATCACGCGTGATAACCATCCCTGCATCATATGGTGCGTTCAACCACTTATGCAGATCGACAGCCCAACTGTCTGCTTCATTTACTCCCGCGAGTCGATGGGCTAGCTTCGGAACAGCATGTATCCACAAGCCAAACGCACCATCCACATGTATCCAAGCATTCTTCCTGCGGGCTATCGGGATAATGTCAGAAAATGGATCAAACCCACCTGAATTTATATGGCCAGCTTGTAGAATAACCAGAATTGGCCCATCAAGCTGTTGTATAACCTTGCGAAAATATTCTGTTTGAATACAACCTTGTTCATTCGTTTTGACTTTATGAACCCGCTCAGATCCTAGACCTGCATAACGTAAAGCCGCAGCGGTCGCAGAATGTGCTTCATCACCAATCACAACATGGATTTTAGGCGCATCAAACAGACCTTGTTTTTCGACATCCCAGTTATGTCGGTTAAGCAAAGCATTTCGAGCCGCCATCACAGCGACCGCATTTCCTTGTGTTGCGCCAGTAACAATGCCTGCCCCGCTCTCCTTTGGAAGCGCTAGAAGATTGATAATCCATTCGCAAACCTTATTTTCCATAATGGAAACAGTTGGCGTAAGCTCTGCATAACCACTCACCTGCGCCCAGCTGGATGAGAGCATGTCAGCTGCCGTTCCGACCGGATGAGAAGCGCCAATTACATAACCAAAAAAACGTGGTGAGATCATTCGCATCAGACCGTCTTCACCTTTGCTAATGATATCCTTGATAACAACATCCGCGGCTTCACCAACTTCATTAAGGTCACCGCTAAACCGTTGGGCTGCTTCTGCAGCATCAATTCGCGGCTCTATCGGACGATCTGATAGTCCGTTGCGATATGAAATTGAGTGATCAAAGACAAGCCTAAAAGCGTCTAATTCATCGTTCTTTAGGCTCATAACGTTTCCTATTTGCTCAGTAAAAATGCATCACGATAATTAATACACCAGTTAAAGGTGTTTTACGAGATCGATTTCTTTTTTGAAGAGCAAATTTGCTAGTCTATTATCGCGGCCACGCGTCAATTTTCCTCGCGATTTTAACCTTAAATCTTTCGACTACATCCGGCGCAAGCTTTTCGCTGCGATAGAGTGATAAATAATCCAGCTTGGCATTTTTTGCACACGCGCCAAGTAAGGCATGCTTTACGATCCGTTTAACTGGCCTGAACATCACCAATCGATCCACCCACCAGGGAGATCCTAGTGTGGTGATCACCAAAACATTCCGAAGACCATCCAATTTTGGCTTTATCGCATCCAGATCATCTGCATTTTCGAATGCAATTCCAGGTGCCCATACCCGGTCAAACCAGCCTTTTAAAATAGCGGGAAAACCAAACCACCATGTTGGAAACGCCAGAACCAGAGCATCCGCTTCTTGCAATCTGGAAACGCTGTCATCCAAGCCAGAAGTATCAAAATTACCGTAATATGAGAGACGTTCATCTGCCGTTAATGCTGGTTTAAAATCAACATCATATAGATTTTCTTCAACAACCTTATGACCATTTCTATTAAGTTGCTCGATTGCTTCTGCTGCTAGTGAATTGCAAAGACTTTCGGTAAGAGGATGAGCAATGACAACAAGGCATTTCATCAACGATGTTCCATCTCAATGTCATGCTGATTACCCTGCATCACGCATACCTTCAGCCGTTTGTAAATCAACCGATACAAGTTGGGAGACACCTTGTTCAGCCATTGTAACACCAAACAGGCGGTTCATGCGTGACATGGTAATAGGATTGTGCGTAATCAATACAAAGCGCGTTTCTGTTGATGATGCCATTTCATCCATGAGGTTACAAAAGCGCTCAACATTATGATCATCAAGCGGTGCATCAACCTCATCGAGCACACAAATGGGTGCAGGATTTGTAAGGAACACCGCAAATATCAATGCCATAGCGGTCAAAGCCTGCTCGCCGCCAGAAAGAAGCGTCATGGTTTGTGGTTTCTTGCCGGGCGGGCGAGCTAAAATCTCAAGTCCAGCCTCAAGTGGATCATCAGACTCCACAAGCTGCAGCTCAGCCGTTCCGCCACCGAACAAATGCGTGAAGAGGCGCTTAAATTGTTCATTAACAACATCAAATGCTGCAAGTAATCGTTCGCGACCCTCCTTATTCAAGCTTTGAATAGCAGATCGTAACTTACGAATTGCCTCTATGACATCTTCTCGCTCGGAAACAATCGTATTTAGCTGTTCGGAGAGTTCTTTCTGTTCTTCCTCAGCACGAAGGTTCACAGCACCCAAACGCTCTCGTTCGACTTTCAATCGCTCCAGAGAGCGTTCAATTTTATCCGGATCGAGATTGTTCTCATCTCCTTCGATTTGTGCCAGTTTCATTGCCTCGTGTGGTTCGCAGTTCAGTGCTTCACGAATTCTGGCTTCGCTTTCCAGACGACGTTCTTTTGTCGCGACCGTACGCTCTTCCGTTCGTCCTCGCGCTTCTCGTGTTGTTGATAAGTCTGAGATTGCTTCCGTTGCAAGCCTATCCGCCTCTTTAGATTTACTTTCAGCGACAGCTAATATATCGGCAGCTTCTTTTCGCAGACTTTCAGCTTCTGTAAGCTGGTTCATTAGTTGAATGCGGCGCTGGGACATATTATCTGGTGCATCAGCGAGTGTTTTAGCTTCCTCTTCCGCAACCGATGAGCGTTCTTTCAACGATGAGATTTGGCTCTCTGCGTTTTTTGCACGGAGTGTCCAGTTTTCACGCTCTATCTTGATTGAGTCTATGCGTTGCTGCCTAGAACGATTCTCCCGCTCCATGCCTTCATGCGCAGCACGCGCTTCTGCTAAAGCACCGCGATCGGTAGCAACTTTTGTGCTTGTGTCATTAAAGTTCTTTTCAAGCTGGCTAAGATCTGGTGCCGCCAACAATACAGCTTCCACCTCTACCAATGCGCCTTTGACTTCATCCAGCTGTATAACAAATTGATTTTCCGCTTCACGCAAAACAGCTGCACGATTTGATAATGCCCCAGATGCATCTTGTGCCTCTTTCAAGGATTGGCGGGCGCGTATGACAATATCAGCTGTGGTTCGGATAGCTTCCCGCTTTGTCTGCAAATCTTGCTGTGCTGTCGTAACTTTAACTTTCGCAGCTTCAAGACTTTCTTCAACTTTGCGAAGAGCTTTTGTAGCTTCAACGGCTTCTCGATCAAGTTCTGCTAAACGATTTTTTTGCGCCAAACGCATAGCCGCAGGCGTTGGTGCATCGGCGGATGCTACATAACCATCCCAACGCCATAATGCACCCTCAATGGTGACCAATCGCTGACCAGGTAAAAGTTGAGACTGTAATCGTTCCCCTTGCGCATCTGTGTCAGCCACACCAACCTGGGATAAACGGCGAGCCAACGCTTTTGGCGCTTTTACAAATGCTGAGAGTGGCTTTATGCCTTCCGGCAATTTCTGGTTAATATCTGGCCCATCTATCTCTTGCCAAAATGCGGGTGCATTCGCGTCCATTGGCAGATCAAGATCATCGCCAATGGCGGCCCCAAGCGCTGTTTCAAAACCACGTTCGACATCAAGCTTATCTACAATTGGTGGGAATAACCCCGTTTCACTTCCTGCATTCAAAATTTTACGAATGGTGCGGGCTTCGGTTTCAATCTCATTCAGGTGTGCATTTGCGTCAGTTACTGGTTGACGCGATTGACTTTCCGCCTGCCGCGCTTCCTCTAGCGCAAATTCCGCAGTACTCGATGCCTTGCCAGCAGTTTCGGCATTTACCTCTGCTTGCTCAAGTTCAGTTTGTTTAACTTGCGGATCTGGCAAGCCAGCGATTTGTGATTCAATTCCAACAAGCTCAGCACGATGATCCGTCATCTGACGTTCAATTCGTGCCTTACGATCAGATAGTTCTGAATTCCGTCGCTCAAGTTGAGATTTACTCGCCGCAGCTTCCGCACGTTCGGAGGTAACTGCCGTTAAAGCTGTTTCGCTGGCAGAAAGGGCAGCGCCAGCGGTTTCAAACGCCTGTTTCAATTTGGCAGCATGCGCGTCGCTATTAGCCAAAAGCTCGGATAGTTCGGCCTCTTCTGTATTCAGCCGCGCTAATATCTCAGCATTATCGGCAACCATTTGCTTCTCGCGATTAATATCTGCACCAAACTGCATGAGACGTTGATCTAACTCATTTTTTCGCCGTTCAAGGCGCTTTGCCTCTTCCTCCAACTGTGTTTTGCTGATCTGCAAACGTTGCAATACGGCAGCAGCTTTTGCTTCAGCATCGCGCAGTTCCGGCAATTTATGTGCTTCAACAGCTTGATTTCGCGCGGCTTCGCTTTGCTTTGCAGCCATTTCAGCAACTTTTTTCGTCGCTTCTGACAAATCAGACTGGGATTGCGCTTCCGTTTTCTTGGCCTGTTGCCAACGTATATGCAACAGAGTTGCTTCGCTTTTGCGAATGTCAGCTGAAATTGACTTAAAGCGATTGGCTTGTCGCGATTGACGTTTCAGGCTCTCAATCTGGCTGTCGAGCTGTCCTGTGACATCTTCCAAACGTTCAAGATTATTTTCTGCAGCTCGCAACCGCAACTCAGCTTCATGTCGGCGAGAGTATAATCCTGATATGCCGGCCGCTTCTTCAAGCAACTGGCGGCGCGCTTGAGGCTTTGCCTGAATAAGTTCACCAATCCGCCCCTGTCCGACCATAGACGGCGAACGCGCACCGGTTGATGCATCCGCAAAAAGCAATTGAACGTCTTTTGCACGTGCGTCTTTCCCATTGATACGGTAGGCAGAGCCAGACTCGCGCTCAATTCGACGCGAAACATGTACTTCATCTTGATCATTAAAGGCAGCTGGTGCCGTGCGATCACTATTATCTAGAAATAAAGCAACCTCAGCAGTATTTCGTGCAGGGCGATTGCCAGAACCTGAGAAAATGACATCATCCATGCCGGATGCACGCATGTTTTTATATGAATTTTCACCCATAACCCAGCGCATGGCTTCCACAAGATTAGACTTGCCGCAACCATTGGGGCCAACAATACCTGTTAGCCCACGTTCAATTACAAACTCGGAAGGTTCAACAAAAGACTTAAACCCTAATAGTCGTAATTTATTAAACTTCATGACGAAATCCCTTCGTCATGAAGCACAACTTCAAGCTTTTCGATAGAAGGCCGGGCACTAGGCACACGTATCCGGCTCCAAAAATTTGGGTCTTATAAGAAACTGTCGATAAGCGCCGACATTGATTCAACAGACATATCCCCCGAATAGCGCTTCCCATTCACAATAAAGCTTGGCGTAGACTGAATACCATAATCGTTCGCGCCGCGATTTCTAACCTCTGTAACATCATCAAGAAGCTGTTGGTTCGTCAAGCAAGTGTTGAATGTCTCTTGTGTAAAACCAGCCAATTTGGTCAATTTTAGGAGTTCAGCACGCGCATCTTCGGCTCTTGACCATGAAGATTGCTGTTGAAAGAACATATCAACCATCGGGAAAAACTGCTCTTCTGGTGCACAACGTGCCAGCATAATAGCTGCCGCAGCGCGTGGATCGAACGGGAATTCACGTAAAATAAAGCGAACTTTACCAGTTTCGATATATTTCTTTTCAATTTCTTTAAACGTTCTAGCATGAAAATTCGCACAATGTGGGCATGTCATAGACATATATTCCACAATCGTGACAGGTGCATTTGCATCACCCAGTTCCATCTCTTTAAGTGGGCTTGCTTTTAAGACCTCGGCCATATCGACATCACCATCTGAAGGCGGAACATCAGCCGCTGATGTTGTGATATTGTCAATTTTTGTAGCTTCCGCAGTTGCATCATTTGTTACTTGCACTGTTGAACTGTCAGCTTCGCCAGATGCTTCGGATACATCCTGCGCTTCGCTACAGGCCACAAGTGTAAGCGCCACACCTGCTAAGAGACCAATGCGGATACCGTTGCCAGAGAATTTCTTTAAATTTTTGCCCATTTCAACCAACATTTATAACCCTTTCTAAAGTGCCCACCTTACTCTTACCCTCCCCCCAGAGAGTTTTATTGAGCATTAAAGAGCATTCAATTGCTTTTACATAGCCAACCAAAATTGCAAACCGGCCCATCCAACCATTTCACAACTTTAACTTAACCGTCGAAAACTAAAGAGGACAAGTTTGAGGCATTTTCATGACCCAATTCTATTACCCGTCTCAATGATTATTTCTGTCGCTTTGACAAAACAGCCTCGCCCAATTTTGTCAATGCCTGTTTTAGGTTTGAATCTTCAACACCACCAAGCATATTGTTGAGCTCTTGTTTTTCGCTTTTTTGTAATTTTCGAGGTTTTTTACGAATTTTGTCGTGTTTTTGTACTGCTTTTTGAATGATTTTTATTCGGTTGATGGCAGGAAAGCCAAAAAACGAGTTGATCCGCGAGATAATTTCATTCTGTTGATGAGACAAAAAAAGTGCGCGAGACCCTTCGCAGGCTATCGTTAGTTGCCCTGGCTCCAAGCCGCCGCCACTTTCAGGATCAGACTGTAGATGCCCTCTTTGGCGTGGCCAGATGATTTTCTCAGGGCGTGAACATTCCTCAAATTCAGGACCGACAATTTCATCCCAAACACCGATTAGCATCGTATTAATGCCAGCTTTTTTAGCCAAAATTGGATCAATTAAGACATTGGCAATCTCGGCAATTTGTGAGGCTGGTTTGCCTCCATATCCGTTTTTTTTATAGTTCCCTGCCAAGGCATTCGATCCTATGTTCGAGTTTTGCTTTATATTCAACTCATCATTAAACGCATTATTGGGGTTTTGCTACTTTTTAAAAGCACTTGATCTTACAAAGAAGTGAATTCGTAATATAAGTAGCATCGCAATGAATAATACCTAACTTAGAAGGTAATCAGATTGAGTGAAATTTCTGGCAAGCTACTGGTATGGTATGATAAATACCACCGCACTCTGCCGTGGCGAATACCGCCAGGAGATAGTAAATCAGGTATTTTACCTGATCCATATCATGTCTGGCTATCAGAAATTATGTTGCAGCAAACCACGGTCACTGCAGTGAAACCCTATTATGAGAAGTTTTTAAAACTCTGGCCAAATATCACAGCTTTAGCTGAAACTAGCAACGAAAGCGTTATGCAAGCATGGGCCGGATTAGGCTATTATTCCCGCGCGCGAAATTTAAAGAAATGCGCCGAATATGTTGTTTCCGAGCTCCAAGGTCGCTTCCCCGACAATGAAACCGAACTAATCAAGCTACCAGGTGTTGGCCCATATACGGCAGCAGCAATCGCCAGCATTGCTTTTCAACAACCCGTAGCCGTAGTTGATGGCAACATCGAGCGAGTTTTTGCGCGTCTCTTCACGATTAATACCCCATTACCACAAGCCAAAGTACCGATAAAAGAAAAAGTGGCCAAGCATTTACCCGCGGCGCGACCCGGTGACTTTGCACAAGGGCTTATGGATCTAGGCTCATCAATTTGTACACCTAAAAAACCCAATTGCCTGCCCTGCCCGTTGCAGGATATCTGCAAAGCTTCAAAACTTGGCTCTCAAGAAAGCTATCCCGTAAAAACCCCTAAAAAAGTTAAACCAAAGCGCAGGGGCGCGGCATTCGTTATCGAAGATATGGATGGTGCAATTTATCTACAGAAGCGACCTGAAACCGGACTTCTTGGCGGTATGAGCGAAGTTCCAACGACAGATTGGAACTCAAATCAAGACGGAGAAACTGATATCCAGTCTGCTCCGTTTAGTGGTGATTGGCAAAAAAGGGGAGAAATCAGGCATGTATTTACCCATTTTGAACTTAGTCTGATTGTCTACCACATAAAAGTGGACATACGACCTACGTTAAACGGTTGGTGGTCTGCACAAAATGAAATTGAAGGTGAAGCGTTACCAAATCTTATGAAAAAAGTTATTTTAAAAGCGACTGATCGAAAACGAAAGTAGATTTCGATAATACCACATAGATATCGTAACAATAATATCTTCAAAGCAGTGAAGGTTTTACTGATTGTAAGAAGGACCGACCTAATAGTCGGCCCGGTCAACTTGCGGTAAAACTACCCGGCCTTTGCCATTTCAGCACGAATAACCGTACGAAACTCATCAATTTGCTTGAGTTTACCTTGATCCTCATAATGCCAGAATGTCCATCCGTTGCAAGCATCAAAGCCCTGGACTTTTGCACCCATTTTATGGATGGAACCAGCTTCACCATTTGCTTCAATCGTACCATCAGCACGCACATTTGCCGTATGACGACGCTTTGAATCCGTCAACGTTGTACCAGGTTTGATCAGTCCAGATTCCAAAAGCGTGAGAAATGCGACACGTGGCTCGGCCTTTTTGCCGGTAATGACCTTCAGCTCTGCTTTGCCAAGTGGTGTAACACTATCAATACGGGCTGTTGCGGCATCAATATAGTCTTGCTCGCGCTCAATTCCGATGAAATTACGCTCAAGACGTTTAGCTACGGCGCCCGTTGTACCAGAACCGAAGAATGGGTCCAGAATAACATCACCAGGTTTTGTGGATGACATGATCACACGTGCAAGCAATGCTTCCGGCTTTTGTGTCGGATGGACTTTTTTACCATCGTCACCTTTAAGGCGCTCACCACCATTGCAGATCGGAAATAACCAATCAGAACGCATTTGCACATCGTCATTTGACGCCTTTAACGCGTCATAGTTAAAAGTGTAACCCTTAGCTTTCTCATCGCGGCTTGCCCAAATCATGGTTTCGTGTGCATTTTGAAAACGACGGCCACGAAAATTTGGCATCGGATTTGTTTTACGCCAGATCACATCATTCAGTAGCCAAAATTCTAGATCCTGTAAAATAGCACCAACGCGGAATATATTATGGTAAGATCCAATCACCCAAATTGTGCCATTTGGCTTTAAAACACGGCGACAGGCCAACAACCAAGCACGGCAAAAGCTGTCATAGGCTTCAAATGATGAAAATTGATCCCAAGCATTGTCAACAGCATCAACTTTTGAATGGTCCGGGCGATGAAGATCACCACCGAGCTGCAGATTATAAGGTGGGTCGGCAAATATCATATCGACAGAATTATCAGGAAGCGCTTCAAGAGCTGCGACACAATCACCCTTGATAATTGAGTTCAGATAAGGGGCCTTATCTTCAGAAGCGGACCGGATTTCTTTCAGAGAAACAACAGACGACATGGGATACTCACACAAATACTCAAAACATAATGAGCACATTGTTACTGCTTACGGTAAATATTGAATTACTGGACATGGTAAACAGAAAATGAACGTCTAAAAACATCCCACAGTGACTTGCTTTATGAACTGGAATAAGGAAAAACGGGCACCTTAAACTCCATCTACTTGAACGGATTTCCAATGGCTGACCTTGATCTCATCATATTCGATTGTGACGGCACGCTGATCGACAGCGAATTTCTAGCGGCGCAGATAGAATCAGAACAACTAAGACAGGCTGGCTTTGACATCCCCGTTGAGGAGTTTGCTGAACGCTTTGCAGGAATGACGACCAAGAATATCATGATGGAAGTTGAGCGACAGGAAAATATCCCCCTTCAAGCGACGCTGCTGGAAGAGACACATGATATTTTGAATAGACGCATCCCAGCAGAGGCGACTGCCATTGAAGGTGCAGCGGATGCACTTAAAAAAATAACGACCCAAATGTGTGTTTGCTCCAACTCGCCAGAAAGTCGCCTTGAGATGATGTTGACCAAAAATCAACTCATTGGCTATTTTGGTGACCGCATCTATTCATCAAGAAACGTGGGAGAGAAGCGACCAAAGCCACATCCTGATGTTTTCTTATACGCGATCGATGTGCTCGATGCAGAACCCGACTATACAATCGTGATCGAGGATTCAGAATCGGGCGTCAAAGCGGCAAGGGCTGCAGGCGCACGTGTCATTGGCTTTACCGGCGCTTCTCACAGCTATCCAAGCCATTCAGACAAGCTCATCGATGCGGGCGCTGAGACGGTCATTAACCGCATGTCAGACTTGCCACAAATGATCGAAGTTCTGGCTGAATGGACCGAACTTAAATAGCCGCTCTAGCTTTTTGGACCTGAATCGAAACCGATAAAAACCTCTGTTTCGCCGCCAGCGCCCGCAGGAATTATAACATTGGGGTCATTAAATACGAATTGAGCTGTCAAATTCGGGCCAATTAAAGATACAACCTGCGTTGAAAGTTCTGAATAGAGGACACTCTTTGTTTTTTTATCGACCACAACGACACGAATAGGCAATTGAACCTCGCCGGCCTTGCCTTGAGGCCCTGCAAGTAAACGACCCGCAGCAAATACACTTACATTGAGCTGTCCGCCCGAAATAGTGCAAGATCTCGTCGCATCCGCCAATGAGGACTGATATGTGATCTTGGATGGATCACCCTCACCTTTTCGGGTATAAGCGCGGTAATATGTTGTACCCTCTCGGAAACTTACGCGCGGACAGCTACCCTGAATAATTGGCGCTGTCTGTTCCGCTGTATTTGCAACATCTAACGTATTTGCCGGCTCTGTTGATTTACAACCTGAGAGTATCAAAAAAACTGATAAAATTGGTAATGAATTTCGAATTATATGGAACACAGGAACAAACTCTACTTTTTTTCAAAATTTTAAATTGTAACATGCATGACGCAAAGGCTTTGCATGTCTGTCATGTTAGTTTATATCAGCGCCTGAACAAAAAATCGATGCAGAGCATCTATAAAAATAATCTTTGATGCTAGCACATGGAGAAAATAGCTTTGCAATATGTATCCACGCGAGGTGAAGCACCTGAATTAGACTTTAGCGATACTCTTCTCGCAGGTCTTGCAACAGACGGCGGCCTTTATGTTCCTAAAACATGGCCAGAATTTAGCAAACGAGAAATAAAAGCGTTACGCGGCAAGCCTTATGCCGATGTTGCTTTTACGATTTTGCAGCCATTTGTTGACGGTGATATTCCCGATGATCAGTTAAAGAAAATGATCGATGAAGCTTATGCAGGCTTTCGCCACAATGCAGTAACACCAATTATTCAGATGGATGATAATTCTTATTTGCTTGAATTATTCCATGGTCCGACATTGGCATTTAAAGATGTTGCTATGCAATTACTCGGTCGCATGATGGATTATGTGCTTGAGCAACGCGACCAGCGTGCAACAATAGTTGGCGCGACATCAGGCGATACTGGCGGTGCAGCGATTGAAGCATTTGCTAATCGAGATCGTACAGACTTGTTCATTTTGTTCCCGCATAATCGGGTTTCGCCCGTGCAACAACGCCAGATGACAACGTCAAAAGCAAAAAATGTGCATTCCATTGCTATTGAAGGTACATTTGATGATTGCCAAAACCTTGTCAAAGCAATGTTTAATCATTCCGACTTTAGACAAGATGTACAGCTTTCTGGTGTGAATTCCATCAATTGGGGTCGTATAATGGCTCAAATTGTCTACTATTTCACAGCAAGCCTAGCCATAGGCGGGCCTGATCGCAAAGTATCTTTCACCGTTCCAACTGGAAATTTCGGCGACATCTTTGCAGGTTATGCAGCAAAGAAAATGGGGCTACCGATCGCCAAATTGACAATTGCCTCCAACGACAACGACATTCTCGTTCGCACACTTAAAACCGGCACCTATGAAATGAAGAGTGTTTCGGCAACCAGTTCTCCGTCGATGGATATTCAAATCTCATCGAACTTTGAACGCTTACTCTTTGAAGCCTATGGGCGCGATGGTGTGAAAATTCGCAACGCGATGGACGCACTAAAACAATCCGGTTCATTTACGATTGAAGATGACATTCTTAAAGCTATCCGCCGAGAATTTGCAACAGGAAAAGCACTTGGTAAAAATGTCGACGCCACGATTTTGAAATATCATCAGGAAAATGGTTACTTGCTTGACCCTCATACTGCCGTTGGCATGTATGTTGCCGAGAAGAATATACGCCCTACAGCGCCTATGATTACTCTTGCAACAGCACATCCGGCAAAGTTTCCGACAGCGGTTAAAACCGCTTGCGGAATTGACCCAGCACTGCCAAACTGGTTAAGCGATCTGATGCAACGGGAGGAAACGTTTAGAGTATTGCCAGCAGAGTTAAAATTCGTGGAGGAATTTATCTCAATGCATACACGTGCAAGCCTTTGAATTTAAACACTATATGAGTATTAAAACAACCCAACTTAACAATGGTCTGACAGTTGTTACCGAATATATGCCGCATCTTGAAAGTGCAGCTTTAGGAATATGGGTCAAAGCTGGCTCGCGTGATGAAACAGACGAAGAGCACGGCATTGCCCACCTTTTAGAACACATGGCTTTTAAAGGTACGGGCAAGAGAACGGCTCGACAAATCGCTGAAGAAATCGAGAATGTCGGCGGTGAACTCAACGCGTCTACATCGACAGAAACAACAGCTTTTTATGCCCGTGTTTTGAAAGATGATGTCCCGCTGGCCGTTGACATTCTGATTGATATTTTGACAAACTCAACATTTGAGCAAGATGAACTTACGCGGGAAAAACACGTCATTTTGCAAGAAATTGGCGCTGCAAATGATACACCTGACGATATTGTCTTTGACAGATTTTCCTCTGCCGCCTTCAAAAATCAAACAGTCGGGCGGCCGATTTTAGGAACACCGGAAACTGTTGAAAGTTTTACGCCCGATCAGATTCGTAACTACATGAAGCGAAATTACACCGCCGACCGCCTCACATTTGTGGCAGTTGGTGCAGTAGATCACGATGAAATTTGCAAACTGCTTGAAGATCATGGAACAGCATTTTATCCAGCCAGCGATAAGGGCCGCGAATATCCAGCAGCTATCTACACAGGTGGCACGTTTCGCGAAAAACGCGACTTAATGGATGCACATATACTACTTGGCTTCGAAGGTCGAGCATACCATGTACGTGATTTTTATGCATCACAAGTGCTTGCAAATATTTTAGGCGGCGGCATGTCATCGCGTCTTTTTCAGGAAGTACGAGAACGCCACGGCTTATGTTATTCGATTTATGCATTTCATTGGGGCTTATCTGATTGCGGGATTTTTGGCATCCAAGCGGCAACTGGCTCAGAAGATGTTAAGGCTCTCATACCTCTCATTTTGAAAGAGCTTGTACGAATCTCTGAACATGTTGAAGAACAAGAAATTGACCGCGCACGAGCACAAATTCGTGCGGGTCTTTTGATGACTCACGAAAGCCCCGCAGCTCGTGCCGGTCAGATTGCGCGCCAAATGATGCTCTTTGGGCGCCCAATTTCAAATGAAGAATTAATGGAAAGACTTGTGAACATTACACCTGATCGTCTCACAGACCTTTCCCAGCGCTTGTTTTTTGGTCAAAAAATGACAACATCGGCAGTAGGTCCAATTGACCATCTCGCTGGTATTGAAGATCTTGAGAAGCAACTCAAAACGCCAGGCTCAATGCTAAATGCAGCTGAGTAAAGCGCCATAAGGGCCCTATATGACGCCATTTTTTTGCAATAAGGGTAAGGCTTTAAAAGGCTCTCTGGCTGCCAATGGCCATGCCTTTTTACTAGTTCTAATTTTGTTACTATTCTCAATTATTACTGTACCAAATCAAGTTCTTGCCTATGATCCAGTTCAAATCACCTCTGAAGATAGGGCTATTAATTTAACGAGTGCTGTTGAGATATTTCCGCAGCAGGGGGCTGCTTTTCAAGTTTCCACAGCCCCCGGCACTGATGGTATTGTCCGCCGGATTGAAGTACGTGCAACTGGCGAGCAACATGCAGGGAACTGGGCCGTGTTTGTGCTCGCAAATGGTACGAGTGAACAGATTGATCGGTTAATTGTCGCACCACATTATCGCATTGTAAATGCAGGAATTATTTGGCCTGACTTAGGCTCGAAACGTATTAACAGCATTACACCCAGCGAAGGTTTTGCTCTTGACCGGGAACAAAGTGATGATGCCGATATTTTCCGAATTACGCTTAATCCGGGAACCGTTGTTACGTTTGTCGTTGAACTCACCAGTGATAATTTGCCGCAAATGTATCTTTGGGAACCAGGAGCATACAAAGATACAGTCAACTCATTCACCTTATATAAGGGAATTTTGATCGGTATAGCAGGCTTGCTGGCTGTATTTCTTACAAATCTTTTTATCGTCCGATGGACAGCTATGTTGCCCGCAACTGCAATGCTGGCATGGACAGTTTTGACCTATATCAGTGTTGATTTTGGCTTTCTGCCTGAACTTTTGAGCATTGGACCAGAAGAGCTTCAATATTGGCGTGCTGGCGCTGAGGTTTTACTTGCAGGCAGTTTAATTATTTTCCTCTTCACTTACCTGAGCCTTCATAACTGGCATACAAATTTGTCATATTTAACTCTTGTGTGGCTCCTGGGTCTTGCGGGTTTATTTTCGATAATCTTAATCGATGCTGCTGTTGCTTCTGGCATTGCACGTATTTCGTTAGCGACTACAGTTGTGCTTGGTGTCTTTGTTATTGGTTTTCTTGCTTACCATAAATATGATCGCGCAGTTATGCTCATCCCAACATGGCTTTTACTCCTATGTTGGTTACTCGCTGCCGGTATGACGATTACAGGTCAGTATGATAATGACATTTTACAACCAGCTCTCGGCGGGGGCATGGTCCTTGTCGTATTACTCCTAAGTTTCACTGTGATGCAGCATGTTTTTACAAGCGGCATATACCAACAGGGTTTATTTTCAGATGCAGAACGTCAATCGCTTGCCCTTACAGGATCCGGCGATATAGTTTGGGATTGGGATGTCGCAAGAGATCGTCTGACAACAAACCCTGACATATCAAAACCCCTCGGGCTTGCGCCAAACAGCCTCCACGGTTCATTGCGAAACTGGCTTCCCTTGATGCATCCAAATGATCGCGATTCCTTTAGCACAACACTGGATATCATGCTTGAGGTCAAGAAAGGTCGCATTCATCAGGAGTTTCGTATTCGCGCCTCGGACAATCATTACCATTGGTTTTCATTAAAAGCGCGCCCGGTGATAGGTGCTAATGGTGAAATCCTTCGCTGCGTGGGAACCATTCAAGACATTACGGAACAAAAAATTATCGAGGCACGCCTTCTGAAAAATGCTGTTACAGACAGTTTGACGGGGCTTCCAAATGAAGAGCTCTTTCTGGATAGGCTTCAAACGCATCTTGTGATGGGAAATCGCGACAGTAACCTTCTACCGACCGTTTTAATAATTGATCTGGATAGCTTTAAACAGGTCAATAAGGCTATTGGTATGGCCGCTGGTGATACAATCATGCTGGCGTTAACAAGGCGCATCAGGCGACTACTCAAAGAAGAAGATCTGATGGCGAGAATGAGTGGAGATCAATTTGGCGTAATCTTAATGTCTGAATCTGATCCAAAAAACATAGCCGAGCTTGCAGATGCAATCAGCCAAGCGGTTAAAGCCCCAATAGATTTTGCAAAAAAAGCGTTCAGTGTCACCGCTTCAATAGGCATGTTCACAGTTGTGAATACAAATGCATCGGCGACGGAAATATTGGCAGATGCTGAACTTGCAATGCTACATGCAAAACGTTTTGGTGGTGACCGCATTGAACCATTTAAACCTGCTTACAGGTCAACCGGTCTTAGTTTCCTCAGCCTGCAAGAGAACATGAAAAATGCGATTGCCCGCGGTGAGATAACTGTTGTTTATCAGCCCATCGTGAAATTGGACAGCTTAGAGATTAGTGGCTTTGAAGCTCTTCTAAGATGGGAAGACCCTAAAAAAGGCATTATTCCACCTTCTGAATTTATTCCGCTCGCAGAAAAAAATGGCTATATATTTGAACTTGGTCTCCTAGCACTAAAAACTGCTGTTGAAGATATGTCTAGCTGGCACTCAATTTTGGGGGACCTACCAATTTTTATGTCCATCAATTTATCAGCGGCCCAGTTAATGAAGACAGATCTGTTTGACGATATTCAAGCGGAAATTAGCCGTTCAAAATGCGCTGCCTCAAAATTTAAGTTTGAGCTAACCGAAACGGTTGTGATGGGTAACCCAGATATCGCTGCGGCGACCTTCGAGAAAATCAGACAGGCAGGTATGGGACTTTCCCTTGATGATTTTGGTACAGGCTATTCATCAATGTCATATCTGACACAATTCCCGTTTGACGTTTTGAAGATAGATCGTAACATCATTGTGGGCAAAAGTGAAAAACACAGCAAGATGCGAAAATCAATCGTTAATCTCGCTAAAGACCTAGATCTACAAATTGTTGCAGAAGGTGTTGAAACAACAAGTGATGTTGAGGAGCTTTCAGCGCTTGGGTGTGATTATGGCCAAAGTTATCTGCTCGGAAAACCAGGCAGCTCCGACGAAACGCTCAAACTACTACGCGAACGTTTTTCATCAAATGTAAAAAGCTAAACCAAACCTATGCACGACCGCTGAAGCTTGACAATTGTGCAGCCTCTACACCCATGGCTGAGAGCGTGTTCGTATAAATTTTATCGATATCAGGATCAAATACGGCTTCTTCATTTAGCGGGCAACTGAGCCAGCTATTTGCTTCGATTTCTTCTTCAAGTTGACCTGGCGACCAACCCGCATAACCTAGACAAAGCACAGCTTTTTTTGGACCGACACCAGCTGCGATAGCCGTCAAAACATCTAGCGTTGCGGTAACGGCCAGCCCGGCAGATAGATGCATGGACGAGGAATTGGTATAATCATCTGAGTGAAGTACAAACCCACGCCCACTATCAACTGGACCACCAATATGAACTGGCAACAGATCGCTAACATCTTCTGGTAAAATGACGCGAGGTTTAGCTTCGACCTGAAGCTTCTGCATGAATTCCGAAAACAGAATATCAGACTGTTTATTCAATACAAATCCCATCGCACCGTCATCTGAATGAGAACAAATCAATATAACACTTTGTGCAAACGGCGTATCATAAAGTCCGGGCATGGCAATAAGGAGGTTATTCTCTAAATAACCACCCCCACGCTGTAATATATCGTTTGATCTATCCATATTTGATAACCTAGCAGACTTTATTTTCCACGCAAACTGTTCACAAAACAAGAACTATTCTCTGAGCTTTTGATAAGGATATACAAATTATAATCTCACAAGCTAGTCAATTCTATTTGATTGGTATTATTAACAAGCGTGGTTTACGGTAAAGGGTATGAAACGTATTAAGTCATATTTCACATGCATTCTTCTTGCGCTGTGTCTTCCAACTCTTCCCAGTTTGGCAGCAAGTACCGATTGGTTCGAGACAGACGG
Organism: Lentilitoribacter sp. EG35; assembly: GCF_040784015.1. NCBI lineage: Bacteria > Pseudomonadati > Pseudomonadota > Alphaproteobacteria > Hyphomicrobiales > Rhizobiaceae > Lentilitoribacter > Lentilitoribacter sp. EG35. Next base: position 204,538 of record NZ_JBFNGQ010000007.1, on the reverse strand, counting down.
TGCTAAGCTTCGATTTATTTCGGAAACTATTCCAAATAGTAATGACATAATTGATGCTGTGTTGCAGATCGAGCTTGAACCCGGTTGGAAAACCTATTGGAGGGAACCAGGTTCTTCGGGAATTCCTCCCAGTATTGACTTTTCCCAAAGTAAAAACATCAAAGAAGCACGCGTGCTTTTCCCCACACCCGTTATGATTGACGATGGGTATTCACGATATGCGGGTTATAAAAAATCCGTTGCTTTGCCAATTGAAATTAAAAGCAATGGTGAGAATCTGCATCTAATTTCAGATATTTTTATTGGTGTTTGCAGCCATATATGCGTCCCTTTTTCTGCCAAAATCGATCTCGACTTATCTAATTTGCAGACAAATGCAGCGGAAAAAGAAGTCATCGAACTGGCTCGCATAGGGCTTCCGCTTAAACAAGGCGATGATCTCAAACTTAATAAAGCAAGCTTTAATAACGTGGAAAATTCGATTGATTTGAATATAGAACTTCCAAGCTTTTATCCCAAATCATTCAAACCAGAAGTATTTTTGCATGGGCCGTCAAAATTATCGTTGTCCCAACCCCAACTTATAGAGATCAATGAGACTCAAGCCAAATTTAAAACAAAGCTCTTCAAAAAACTAAAAGTAGATGAGACCCTATCTGGAGAGATGTATGTTTTAATAAAGCTCGGACAAAGATCTGTAGAAACCTCTATAAATCTGGACACGCTAAATTAAAGTTTCTAACATCCAAACCTACGCCGCTCTGGTCATATAACTAGATTATGCGAACAAGCTCCACTATCTTCGTTAAATAAAATTTGTAAGGAAATATGTATGTCAATTTCAATTGGTGATTCTCTCCCAACAGCTGTTTTTAAAGAGAAAACGCCCGATGGATTATCCGAAGTCAGTGTAAATGACATCTTTGACGGCAAGAAAATTGTTCTTTTTGCAGTACCAGGCGCGTTTACCCCTACTTGTCATTTAAATCACCTCCCCGGCTACCTTGAACATCACGATGCGATCAAAGCCAAAGGCGTTGACGACATTGCTGTTGTCTCCGTCAACGATGCTTTTGTTATGGGTTCATGGGCAGATGTTACCGGCGGGGCAGATAAAATACGTTATCTATCAGACTGGGATGCGAGCTTTACCAAAGCAATTGGTTTGGAAACTGATCTTTCTGCAGGAACATTGGGCATTCGTTCCAAGCGCTATTCCATGATCGTTGAAAATGGCAAAGTTACTGCGCTCAATGTCGAAGATGTGCCAAGCGAAGCAGTTAGTTCGGGCGCAGTAAAACTGCTCGAGCAACTTTAAATTACGATTTTTTAAACGGCTCCATTCCGGCACGAGCGAGCTCATCAGCACGTTCATTGTCGGGATGGCCTGCATGCCCCTTGACCCAATGCCATGTCACATCATGGCGACTACGCGCCTCATCTAACGCTTGCCAAAGCTCTACGTTTTTTACTGGTTTCTTGGCAGCTGTGCGCCAATTATTTTTCTTCCAACCATCAATCCATTTCAAAATTCCATCGCGCACATATACAGAATCTGTATATAGATCAATTTTGCAGGTTTGCTTCAAAGCATTCAATGATTCGATTGCAGCGGTTAATTCCATCCTGTTATTGGTGGTGTTGGCTTCGCCACCTTTTAATTCTTTTTGATTATCTTGATAACGAAGGATCGCACCCCAACCACCTGGTCCCGGGTTACCGGAACAGGCGCCGTCTGTATAAATTTCGATATGTTTCATGAATTAATTCAACCCGTACTCAGATGGGCTCTTGATACTTTGGTGAAAACGCAGCCGACGCAGATATTCAAGCGGATCTTTTTTTACAACAAAGGCACCATCGGGAACATTGATCCAATCGTAAAGGCGGGTGAGGAAGAACCTCATGGCTGACCCGCGAGCGAGCAACGGCATCGCATCACGCTCTGCTGGCTCCAGCTTGCGTATGCTTTCATACCCTTTGAAAAAAGCCATAGCTTTGGTCATATTGAAAGAACCATCAACCTCAAAACACCATGCATTTATGCAGATGGAAATGTCATAGGAAAATGTATCGTTACAAGCAAAATAAAAGTCTATCAGGCCAGACAGGTCATCGCCGATAAAAAAGACATTATCGGGAAAGAGATCTGCATGGATAACTCCACTTGGTAGCCCCCTTGGCCAATTATTTTCCAACTCATCAAGCTGTCCGTCTATTTCTGCAACCAAGCCCTTTTGAACCGTATCGGCTTTATCTCGTGCCTGATTCCAAAGAGGTCGCCAATCTGAAAGCTCAAGCCCGTTTTTTCGCCTTATCGGGAAGTCCTGCCCCTTGAGATGGAAACTTGCAATGGCTGCACCTAGTTCACGGCAATGCTTGGCTTGGGGTTTTCTGAGCCACATGCCTTCTAAAAAGGTAATAATTGCGGCTGGGCGACCAGCTAACTCTGACAGGATCTCCCCATCTTTTCTATGAACAGGCAGTGGGCAGCTCACATCGCGCGCCGCTAAATGTTCCATCAATCCCAAGAAAAACGGTAAATCATCCTTATTAACCCGCTTTTCATAGAGGGTGAGAATAAAGGTGCCTTCTGTTGTACGTAACAGATAGTTAGAATTTTCAACGCCTTCGGCAATCCCTTTGTAGGAGAGTAACGTTCCAATATCATATTTTTTGAGGCAATCCGCCAACTCAACTTCATTAATATCTGTATAAACTGCCATTCTACTGCCCGTTCACAAAAGCCATGTCTTGAACCGTAAGTTCGACATCTCTAATCTCGCGGTTAACAAGAAAATTCTCGGTCTCTTTGACAATTTCGGCAAGCTCAATTTTAACATCAAACCGTTCGCGGAATGCTTCGATAATCTCATCAACAATAACCTCGGGTGCTGAGGCCCCGGCCGACATGCCGAGCGTGCGTACATCTTCAAATTGATCCCAATTGATTTCTGATGCTCGTTGAACCAAAAGCGAATTCTTTGCCCCTGCTCGCTTAGCAACTTCGACAAGACGCTTGGAGTTCGACGAATTCGGCGCGCCAACTATAATGAAGAAATCACAACCTTCCGCGGCCTGTTTTACAGCTTCTTGGCGATTGGTTGTCGCGTAGCAAATCGATTCAGCAGCAGGTGCATGAATATTCGGAAAGCGCTCCTTCATCCGTTTGATCACATCTTGTGTATCATCGACCGATAGTGTGGTCTGCGTTACAAACCCTAAAGCATTTGGATCGCTTGGCGAGAACGCGTCCACGTCCTCCACCGTTTCGATAAGTGTAACTTCACCTGCTTCCAACTGCCCCATTGTTCCAATGACTTCAGGGTGACCTTTGTGTCCAACCAAGATAACATGACGCCCCAAACGTACATGGCGCATGGCTTGTTTATGGACTTTTGACACCAGCGGGCAGGTCGCATCTAGATAAAATAAATTTCTCTCAACAGCATCTTCTGGCACGGATTTCGGTACGCCATGAGCCGAGAAAACCACCGGTTGATCGTGGTGTTCTGTCGGTATCTCATCAAGTTCTTCAACGAAGATTGCGCCAAGTTGCTCGAGCCCTTCGACAACAAAACGGTTATGCACAATTTCGTGGCGCACATAAACGGGCGCTCCATATTTTTTGAGCGCAAGCACTACAATTTGAATAGCTCTATCCACACCTGCACAAAATCCGCGCGGGCCACATAATCGAATTGTCAATTCAGATTTTTGCATCAAAGTTACATCCTATTTTCATAACCTTAGTGGGTGGCCTGCCTCACGATGTCAAGAGGAAGCAACGATGATCTTTAAGCTTTCAATGTCTTGCGCCGAAACAAAAATACACCAGCGATAACCAATAATGTTGCAGCAAGTCCATACCAGGTGAAAGCATATGATAGATGGTTATTGGGAAGATCAATAAGTGTCACACCACCAATTGGATAGCCGCCAGGAATATCTGACTTAACGGCATCGATGAAAAACGGTTGCACCTGATCATCTGCGATCGTTAACTCACTCATCTTCGTCATCAAAATGAGATCTTTCCAATAAAATATGTTTTTAACCGGATCATTATCAGGAACCAAACTGGATGGTTTTTCATTTAACATTTTTCGAGCAAGACCTGTGACCGACACACGACCTGTAATTTGTCCTTGCGGACGTAATTCCGGATTCTTAAGGTCAAATTCAACAAAACCACGATTGATGAACACGGTGCCACCTTCAAAGCTCAATGGCGTATAAACATAATACCCCGTGCGGCCTTGATGCGTGGCAAAAAAATGCTGTTCTTTGGAATGATCAAAAACACCCTCAACCGTGACGGGTTGATATTCAAAAGCCTTTTCATCTTTTACATTCTCGATAATCTGATCAATCGTTACTGGTTGCGACTTAAGTCTCTCGTCTATCTGGCTAAGAAGATTTTCTTTCCATTCCAGCCGATTAACCTGCCATGTCCCCAGCACGATAAGGGTCGCAAACACTATTATCGTTAAGGTCAAAATGAGTAAGTTAGCGATAGAGAATTTTTGAGTTTTCTGTTGTTCCATGTAGTTATCCCCGATCAATTTCACCCGGAGCGGCTTTATTTCTATATTGCAAACAAATCATTATGCCCTTTATTGCTCTTAATAGATATAGACCTAGTCCGATGGTGAGTGGGAACCATATGGCAAGGTGAAGCCATAAGGGCGGCGAATAATTTACTTCAAGCCATAAGGCCAACCCAACGACAACAAACCCTAAACCAGTCATAACGAAAACAGCAGGTCCATCACCTGAGTCAGCAAATGCATAATCGAGCTTACAATTTAGGCATTCTTTCTTCAGCGCAAGAAAACCGTCAAACAACTGCCCTTGGGCGCAACGCGGGCACCTCCCTTTGAACCCGGTTGAAACAGGATCAACAGGTGCATATCTTGCATGATCATCGCCCATCGCATTTCCGCTTAAATTACTTTCCAAATAATAAAGGGCGACCAAAAAGCCGCCCTCCAAAACTATCATAATACATTTTCCAACTAGTGGATAGCAGCACCCCAAGAGGCCCAAACATATACCGCAAAGAACAGGAATAGCCAGACAACATCAACAAAGTGCCAGTACCAAGCAGCAGCTTCAAAGCCAAAATGCTGGTCTTCTTTAAAGTGGCCTTTAAGCGCACGGATCAAGCAGATGAGCAGGAAGATTGTTCCAACAAGCACATGGAAACCATGAAAGCCTGTCGCCATGAAGAATGTTGATCCGTAGATTGAATCTTTAAATGCAAATGGTGCAGCAGCATACTCATAAGCTTGTACGCCTGAGAATAAAAGACCAAGAACAACTGTAGCCAAAAGACCATATATAAGGCCTTTACGATCGCCATGTAGCAATGCGTGGTGAGCCCAAGTCACGGCTGTACCAGACCAGAGCAGGATCACAGTGTTATAAAGCGGCAAATGAAGTGGGTCGAGAACCTCGATACCCGCAGGAGGCCACTGCCCCCCCGTATAAGCAACACGTGCTTCCTGTACAGCTTCAGCCGGATAAAGACTTGCATCAAAGAACGCCCAGAACCAGGCGACAAAGAACATCACTTCTGATGCAATGAACATGATCATGCCGTAGCGAAGGTGAATGGACACAACTCGTGTGTGATGCCCCTCATGCGCTTCTTTGATCGTATCAGCCCACCAGAACACCATTGTCGCCAGCACACCGGTAAGGCCGATGAAAAAGAGCCAAGGAGTAGCTAAGAACTCCAAGCCGAACAAGGCAGTTGTATCATCTGATAGATATCGCATATAGCCGATACCACCAATAGCCATGATTAAAGCGCTGGCTGAACCCAAAAACGGCCAAGGGCTCGGGTCGATGATGTGATAATCGTGATTTTTAGTTCCCGCCATAAGAATTACCCCTCAATGGTCTTATCTACGCCACAAGCGCAGGTCATAATCGCAAAATTCGTATAAAACGAATATGTTAATTGTTCATATCTCATAATTTCTTCTCCGCATCCACCGTTTCAGACAAAGCTGCAACAGGTTTTTCACTCTCATGGGAGAAAAAAGTGTAAGAAAGTGTAATGGTTTTGATGTCCTTAGTTTCTTCGTAATCAACAATTTCTGGATCAACGAAAAATATCACCGGCATATCCAAGCTTTCACCTGGCTCTAAGTCTGTTTCAGTAAAGCAGAAACACTCCACCTTATTAAAATAGGCACCAGCAGATTGAGGCGTCACATTAAATGTAGCTTGTCCATTCGTTGTCATGCCAGCAATATTCTTTGCCAAATACTCAATTTGAGCTGTTTCGCCAATTGCAATCTCAATTTCGCGAACCTTGGGTTTGAAATCCCAAGGTAGATCTCCTGAAACATTTGCGTCAAAACGAATTTTAATTTTCTGGTCAAGAATAACGTCAGATGCCTGCTCAACACGAGATGTAGTACCACCATACCCCGTAACCTGACAAAAAATTTCATAAAGCGGCACAGCAGCATAGCTCACACCAACCATAGCACCAACAAAAGCTACACAGGCGATGGCGACTTTACCATTGCTGTTTTTAACTGCTTTGTTTTCTGCTTGGTTATCAGTCATGACAGCTTCCTAAAACTTTCCTGATGCAACATCAGGACCAATTTTAACAACGGTTAGAATGTAAACTATGACGACAAAAACAATCAGCACAATTCCCAGAGCTACAGAGCGGGCTTTCCTAGCTTTTGCCTGTTTCTCGGTCAGAGTTACTTTTTCAATCTCAGACATTAAAGAACTCCGATAGCAAGTTCGATGCCGCGATCAATGATTAACATTGAGAAAATAGCAAATAGATAAATAATAGAGAAGCCAAACAACTTCTTAGCGGCTGTCATCTTGGAATCCGCTTCGTCCATCCTGTAAGTTTTCCAGGAGTAAAAAACAAAACCCAAACCAAGAGCAAGTGCAACAGCGCCATATGCAAGCCCCGCAAAGCCCATAAGGGTTGGTAAAACACCACAAATTGCGGTTAAGATGGCATATGCTAGCATCTGTATTTTAGTTTTATGCGCGCCAACAACATTCGGCATCATTGGAACACCAACGGCTTCATAATCCGTTTGCTTGAATAGTGCCAAAGCCCAAAAGTGAGGCGGTGTCCACAGAAAAATAATAGAAAAGAGAACAACACTCTCAAGCGTGACAGTGCCGGTCACAGCGGCCCAACCAATCATTGGCGGAAATGCACCAGCTGCGCCACCAATCACAATATTCTGCGGTGTCGAACGCTTAAGCCACATAGTATAAACCACAGCATAAAAGAAGATAGTGAACGCTAGAATACCGGCAGCTAACCAATTTGTGGCAAGGCCGAGGATAATTGTCGCGAAGACTGATAAAACGACACCAAAACCAAGTGCTTCTTGACCAGTAATTCGTCCTGATGGAATCGGGCGCTTCTGAGTACGTGTCATGATGACGTCAATATCAGCATCATACCACATGTTGAGCGCACCACTGGCACCAGCACCAATGGCAATACAAAGAATCGCAATGATACCAATAACCGGGTGAATATTCCCCGGGGCAATAATCAAACCTACAGCGGCAGTAAATACGACAAGCGACATGACACGTGGCTTTAACAACTCAAAATAGTCACCAGCTAAAGCCTCGGACAAATGAGTGTCGGGCAGCTCTGCGGTTAGTTCTATATTTTGACTACTTGCCATTTGACGAATGATCCAAAAATCAGTTTGTTATTTATATTGAAACCGCCAAAAGGCGGTTTCAAATTCTCGTTTTTGGAAGATTATTTAATCTTCGGAAGCTGTTCCCACTGGTGATACGGCGGAGGAGAAGACAATTCCCACTCAAGAGTATCAGCACCTTCACCCCAAGGATTGTTTCCAGCAGCACGTTTTTTCGCGAACGCTTCCCATACACATACGAGGAAGATCACAACACCGACAGCCGAAATGTATGAGCCGTATGATGAGATTGCATTCCAGCCAGCAAATGCATCAGGGTAATCGATGTAACGGCGCGGCATGCCAGCAAGACCCAAGAAGTGCTGCGGGAAGAATACGATGTTCACTCCGATAAACGTCACCCAGAAATGCGATTTAGCAAGGAATGAATTGTACATATAGCCCGTAATTTTAGGGAACCAGTAATACCAACCAGCAAAGATCGCAAACACAGCACCAAGTGATAGCACGTAGTGGAAATGAGCAACCACATAATATGTATCATGATAAGCACGATCCAGGCCAGCATTAGCCAACTGAACACCCGTCACACCACCAACAGTGAATAGGAAAATGAAACCAATTGCCCAAAGCATTGGTGTGCGGAAAGTAATTGAACCACCCCACATTGTTGCAATCCATGAGAAGATTTTAATCCCTGTTGGAACAGCAATCACCATTGTTGCAAATACAAAGTAGCGCTGTGCATTGAGTGACAGGCCAACAGTGTACATATGGTGGGCCCAAACAACGAAACCAACGACACCGATACCAACCATTGCATAAGCCATACCCATATAGCCAAAGATTGGCTTACGAGAAAATGTTGAAATGATGTGCGAAACGATACCAAAACCAGGCAAGATCAAAATATAAACTTCGGGATGACCAAAGAACCAGAATAAGTGTTGGAACAAAATTGGATCGCCACCGCCATCAGGGCTGAAGAAGGCCGTCCCAAAATTCCGATCGGTTAGGAGCATTGTGATGCCACCTGCAAGAACTGGCAATGAAAGCAACAACAAGAAAGCTGTAACAAGCACTGACCAAGCAAACAATGGCATCTTGTGCAATGTCATACCAGGGGCACGCATATTCAAGATGGTTGTGATGAAGTTAATTGCACCAAGGATGGATGAAGCACCAGCGACATGAAGCGCAAGGATTGCAAAATCCATAGCAGGACCGGGTTGGCCAGTTGTTGATAATGGCGGATAAATTGTCCAACCACCACCAGTACCATATGAGCCTGCCGGACCTTCGACAAACATTGAAAGAAGAAGCAGAATAATCGCAGGTGGTAACAACCAAAATGAGATGTTGTTCATGCGCGGAAATGCCATATCCGGCGCACCAATCATAATTGGAACCATCCAATTGGCAAAGCCACCGATAAGCGCAGGCATAACCATAAAGAAAATCATGATCAAAGCATGCGCCGTTGTAAACACATTATACATATGTTTACCAGCATCTATAGAATTTGCCTCGGTTACGTCACTATATAGCATTTGTGCAAAGCCGTGGAAGTATTGAATTCCCGGCTCTTGCAATTCCATACGCATCGCAACTGAAAGCGCAAAACCGATAATTCCGGCAATAATCGCAAAAATCAGATAAAGCGTACCAATATCTTTGTGATTTGTTGAATACAACCACCGGCGGACAAAGCCCTGAGGCACGCCGTGATTGTGATCATCATGAGAAGCAGTAGTATCTGTCATAATTTCCTCTATCGCCTTCTTTATTCAGACTGAGAAGCAGCAAGTTGAACTTTTGACTTGCCAGTCTCTACGGAAGCCATAAGGGCTTTATTAGCATCTTCAATGTCGTCTGCAGCTGCAGCTAACCAAGTGTCATACTGTTCTTGTGAGACAACACGGATTGCGATCGGCATATATGCATGATCCTTGCCGCAAAGCTCCGAACACTGACCATAGTACAAGCCTTCTTTTTGAGCGTTGAACCAAGTTTCGTTTAATCGACCTGGGATGGCATCAATCTTAACGCCAAATGAAGGCATCGCAAATGCGTGGATTACGTCAGCGGCTGTTACAATCAGCCGAACTTGAGTATTCACAGGAACGACAACTTCATTATCGACAGCCAACAAACGAGGATACGCTGCTTTATCTTCTTTACCAGCTTCCACACGGTCACCCTCTTGCAACATCAGCGCATCGAAGGAAACTTCGTTTTCCGTCTGATACTCATAGCCCCAGTACCACTGGTATCCAGTTGCCTTGATTGTAATCTTAGGTTCTTCTTCAGGTACAAGTTGCTGTGTCAAAATATTGAATGACGGAACCGCAATTGCAAGGAGGATCAAAACAGGGCCTAAAGTCCAAACAACTTCAATCGCAGTATTGTGCGATGTAGTGGAGGGCTCAGGATTACGTTTTGCGCTGAATTTCCAAGCTACATAAGCCAGTAAAACCGCCACAAACAATGTAATTGGAATGATGAACCACAAAGTGTAAACTTCAAATCCAATAATTTGACTCATCATATCGGTTGCAGCAGGCTGCAATCGCGTTTGCCAATCGACTGGTTGCGCCGCAAACACCGCGGTCACTGAAAGCAGCAAGCTTGAAATAGCCATAGCTGCATAAGCCAATTTTTTCACGTTAGGTCTCCCTCACATACATCTGCGCGTCAGAAAACCACGCAGAATCCCAAAATAATTGTTGCTGTTAAAACCACACAATGGCCTCTATCGCAATATACGTATTGCTGAATTCATGCGGCATTTTTGCGCGGGGGCCCAAAAACCCTTATAAATCCACAATTGTGAGCATATTTATACCATCATTTCAGCAAAGGTTTGCGTCAACTTTACAAAAAAGAATTCCAATTATTAAAAAAAACGTGGAATTCCTCAATTTGGACGAATTTCAAAACCCTTATCAAGCTGGAAAAGAACTAATATAGTGATTTAATATGCATTTTCTTTTATGCACATATAAATCAACAGTAGAGTACTGATTCGCCTGAATGGGGGCTTAATTAATTTTGATGATGAGAAACTCGATGCGCCTTTCCAAAATTGCTGTTTGCCTTTCAATGTTTTTGTCTTTGATATTTCCTCTTCATAGTATGGCTCAAACTTCTGAAGCCAACCCTGAGCGGCAAGTTATTCCAAACCCTAATGGCACAAGCAGTCAACCTCCTGGCTATATCAAGGAAAAATTTGGCGAGTGGCATCTAGTTTGTGACCAACCTGCGGGGGCACCCGGTGATCAATGTGTTCTAATGCAGAATGTAGTCGCCGATGACAGAGCTGACGTTGGCCTTTCAGTCATTGTAATTAAAACAGCGGATAAAAAGGCACGTATTCTTCGCATCTTGGCTCCGCTCGGTGTTCTTCTGCCCAATGGTTTAGGTCTTATCATTGACGGTAAAGATCTTGGTCGCGCTTATTTCACACGTTGCTTTACGGACGGATGCTTTGTTCAAGTTATTATGGATGATGATATGCTTAACGCATTGAAAAGCGGAGATACTGCTATCTTTTTCATTTTCCAAAGCGAAGAAGAAGGCATAGGCCTACCAGTTGACCTAACCGGTTTTTCAAAAGGCTTTGAAGCACTCGAATAAGTTCACACCTATTTGAAGCTATCATGAGCTGAATATATTTGTACTTTCAAAGGTTCAGCTCCATATTAGTTCATTGATGTACGCACAAACGATAATACGGAGTTCGTAATGGCTGACAATTTGTTTGAAAATTTTGACATCGACGAAGCAAGGATTCAGTCGATTGTGGCAAACAGCCTTTCGAACGCAGATGATGGCGAGCTTTATGTTGAATATTCGGAAGCTGAGTCTCTTACGTTTGACAATGGTCGTCTCAAAGGCGGCAGCTTTCATAGTGATCAAGGCTTTGGACTACGCTCTGTCGCAGGCGAAGCAACTGGCTATGCGCATTCTGGTGAGATGACAGAACAGGCGCTCATGAGGGCTGTTGATTCCGTCAGCGCGGTTACACGTGGTTACAAAGGTACATATTCCGAACCGCCAGTTGGCACCAACCGCAAACTTTATTCAGAAAACAATCCCCTTAGCTCACCAAACTTTGAAGCAAAAGTCGCTCTTCTGCAGGATATTGATGCCTATCTGCGCGATAAGGATGAAAGCGTTCGACAAGTTACCGCTTCGCTAAGTGCAAGTTGGCAGGTTGTGAATATCCTGCGCGCTGATGGCCATATTGTGCGCGATATTCGCCCTCTCACGCGAATGAATATCTCGGTCGTTGTTGGTAAAGGTGACCGTCAGGAAACAGGTTCATTTGGCATTGGCGGGCGTCAGGACTTCGGCGAGTTCATTGCAATTGATAGCTGGAAACATGGTGCCGACGAAGCGCTACGCCAAGGATTGGTCAATCTTGAAGCAATTGCCGCGCCCGCTGGCACAATGGATGTTGTTCTTGGCGCTGGTTGGCCTGGCGTGATGTTACATGAGGCAGTGGGCCACGGGCTGGAAGGCGATTTTAATCGTAAAAAGACATCGGCGTTTGCTGGTCTTTTGGGTGAGCAAGTTGCAGCAAAAGGTGTCACCGTCGTGGATGACGGCACGATTGATAACCGTCGAGGTTCTCTTTCTGTTGACGATGAAGGCACACCCACTGGCTATAATGTTCTTATCGATGATGGAAAACTCGTTGGCTATATGCAAGATCGGCAGAATGCGCGTCTTATGGGCGTAAAACCTACTGGAAATGGTCGCCGCCAAGGTTACGCACATCAACCTATGCCGCGCATGACAAACACCTACATGCTGGGTGGAGATAAAGAGCCTGCGGAGATTATTGAATCCGTTAAAAATGGCATCTATGCCGTCTCATTTGGCGGCGGTCAGGTTGATATTACATCAGGTAAATTCGTTTTTGGTTGCACAGAAGCTTATATGATTGAAAACGGGAAAATTGGTGCACCTGTCAAGGGTGCTATGATGATTGGCAATGGCCCCGAAGCGATGCATCGCGTATCAATGGTTGGCAATGATATGGAGCTTGATACCGGCATTGGTATGTGTGGCAAACAAGGCCAAGGCGTTCCAGTTGGCGTTGGGCAGCCTCATCTTCGTATGGATCAGATGACAATTGGTGGTACACAGACTTAGTGTTAGTGGTGCTGGATAATTCCATCCTGCACGATCACGTCTTTCTTTGTATTTACAAACTTTGCTTTGCTGGGCTGTTTTGCAAGATCGTCAGAGTAAACCGGGCCAAGCAAGCGCAGGAAATAATCAAATGAAATGCATTTGTCTTGATAAAGCCCATACTGACGATGAATATCATAAATCGATTTCTTCGTTTTACGGTAGCGTTTTATATCCATCGAATGTTTGAAATTTACACGAGAAATTTGATATCCTCCCTCAGGAGCACCTAATCCTAAAGCTTTGAACATATCAGATTTATAGAAGCAAACAGGATCATCTTTGCATTGATAATCATGCCAAAACAGCTCCTCTAATTTAAGAAGCTTGCTTATCTTTTCTCTAAAAAACGACGCCTTTGGAACCAATGCAGTACTCAGCAGACTTCCACCCATGCTCAAGAAAGTAACGCGTCGCCCTTCCAATAAAGATGGATTTTGATCTAGAACTTTTGCCAAAACTATGGGCACCCAAACCGCACCGAAACTGTGCCCAGCAAAAACCACTTCATCGTGCTGGCTTATTGTCAGTTCACGGGACACCACCTGCGCGAAAATCTCGTAGCGTTTTTCGATATCCTCATTGGCACCGACAGCCATATCTCTTGCATATCCCCAATGTCCTATTGTTAGTGGGAAAAGCAACCTATCGCCAGGCCATTTGCAAAATACAAAAAACAGAATGATGGAAAGGATGGTAATGGAAACGGTTTGTATCTGGTCATCAAAATTAAGCATGCCCACAAGCGAGGAGGTAGCACCATACGACAGACCGGCAAAGAGTATCATCATTATAATTGGGAAGAGTGCAAAACCACCATAAAGTTTACTTTGTTTGAAGTATCTAAAAACCGTTCCATCAAAGAAAAACGCCAGATATTTTGGAACATTTTTCAACATATTCCCAACTATGAAACCATCCAAATACGGCGCAACAATATCACCAAATGAAAACTGGATAACACGGGTATTAACCTGCCATTTTTCTCCTATGATTTCTAAATCGCATTCAACGAAATGCTCATCTAAATGCTGGTTTTGCTTTTTTTGTTCCGTCGAAATACCCCAAACTTCACTTGTTTTTTTTGCGCAATACACCACACGACCAAGCATCTTCTCACCCGCACTCGCTTCAAACCCTTGAAAGTTAAAGACTAATCTTGATTTTACAGGTACATCTGGCATGAAAATGATTTACTCGATTTTAACTACAAAGACAGGTTCTGCAATATAAAGCGTAAATGCGTTTCAAATTCAATCTAACTTAATAGAATTCATTTATTATCGCGAGTATCTTAGCTCAAGGCCATATGAAATGAACAAACCCCTTGCGATAGCTCTTCGCAGATCAATGAAAAAGGCAATGATTCAAGCTGGTTTGGAAACAATTTCCGGGATCAATAGCTTAGGTATGATGTCTGAATTATCAGGCATTGGCGCTATTTTCACGATGCACCGGGTTGAACCCACACCTGACCCATTGTTTAACCCAAGTGCGCATTTGAGCGTGACCCCGGATTTTTTGGAAAAAACAATTCTGGCATTGAAAGCAAAGAATTACCGCGCTCACTCACTAAACAATTTAAAGACCTATTTAAAAGACCCAAACCCTCGCCAACCTGCGATGTTTTTTACTCTTGATGATGGATATAAAAATAATCTCGAATATGCGTTGCCGGTGTTTAAAAAGCACAATGTACCTTTCACGGTATTTGCCTGTAGTGGTTTCGTTGAGCGTTCCCATACCATGTGGTGGGAAACAACCGCTGAATTATTGATGAAAGTTGATGAACTCAACTACGACATTGGTAAGGGCGAACGTCGTTTTGAAGTAAAATCGGCTGCGCAAAAATATGCCGCATTCGAGCAAATATCTCAAGATATGACAATGCTAGAGCATAGTGCTGCTGTCGAAAGATTGGATCAACTCGCTTCTGAGCACGGAATTAATGCTCAAAATATTACCAATGCTCTCATTTTAACAGATGAAGAATTGCGAAACCTATCTAAAGAACCATTGGCAGACATTGGCGCGCACACTATCAGTCACGCCAATTTGGCACTGGTAAATGATCAGAAACTTGGTTTTGAGATGGCGTTTTCAAAAGACCACATTGAAACAATAACGGGCATGCCTGCTCCCCATTTCGCTTTCCCTTATGGAAAACTAGAAAATGCAGGCAAAAGAGAATTTGAGAAGGCGCGCAACTCGGGTTTTGATTTATCTGTTACCACTGAGCCAAATGTGCTTGATCAAACCGCCTGTCAAAACCTATTCGCACTCAAACGCATTTCACTCAACGGATATTATCAGCGAAGCCGATATGTTAAAGCACTAGCTTCTGGCATTCCGTTTAAGCTTATGAAGGCTGGATAACCGTTATGGAAAAAGGCGCTTTGTCGTCCAATCGTCAGAACTTGCTGCTCTTTCAAACACAATCCGGTCATGCAGCCGATATGGACGATCATGCCAAAACTCAATCGAAAGCGGTGTTAGTCTAAAGCCAGACCAATGTGAAGGACGGGGGATATCACCATCACCAAACTTCTCGGTAAACTGGTTAACAAGACCTTCCAATTCACTACGTTCGGATAACTCTCGCGACTGTGCTGATGCCCAAGCTCCTACCCGGCTACCTCTTGGTCGAGAGTTATAATACTCATCTGCCTCGGCTTCCGATACTTGCGTAACACCACCACGGATACGCACTTGACGACGCAGACTTTTCCAATGAAAACAAAGAGATGCCTTTTTTGAGGCAAGCAGCTCTAACCCTTTGGTGCTTTCGAAATTGGTGTAGAATGTAAAGCCATCAACACTGAAATCCTTGAGCAACAAAATTCTCACATTTGGCATGCCGTCTTCATCTACTGTTGCGACCGACATCGCATTTGGGTCATTCGGCTCGCTTGCTTTTGCATCGGCCATCCACGTTGCGAACAGCTCAAACGGGTCATCAGATTGTGTGAAGTCATTATTTGTTAACATTTTCTCAGTCATAATGCTTTCCAATTGCTTAACAAGTTCATTTGTTTTTTAGGTTTGTTGAATGAGTCTCGCCGTAGAATCCAGTATTTCCACTAAAAGTACAATGTGCCGTCTTGTCGCAAAATTGTGTTTCATAGTGAGCGTATTCGCACTTGGAGGCTGTATGAGTTCGGTTGGACCTACAGTCCAGGCAACACAACAAATTGGTAATTATTCGATAGCTGCTTTGCAGGATCTTGATCTTTCAGATGAAATTTTAGCCGATGCGATGAGCATTCAGCACGCAGTATCAAAGGCAAAACCATTTAATATTGATACTTTAGCTTCAGTAGATAACTCAAATATTTCACCCCTCTTTTGGTCTAATAATGTAACTGGTAGCCAGGGTGAGATCTCCTATTTATCCGAAAAAGCATCCGGCAATGGCGTCTGCAAACACTTCAAATCAACTCGACTAAGCTTTGAAGGTGTATCGAGTTACAAAGGTGTTAGTTGCAGCACATCTAATGGAGGCTGGAAGCTTCACAGTTTCTATCCCGTCATTTAAGCATAAAGCAACGTCTCCCTGATTTCGCATAATTACTATTGAGCATCTCTCATATACTTGTGGTTAATATCTACTTGCTAACTTAGCTCTGTAGTTAGTTAAAGGTATGAGTAATGCGTAGCCCCTATTCTGTATTGGGTATTAATAAGTCTGCAAAAGACGATGATATCAAAACCGCCTATCGCAAGTTGGCAAAGATTTGGCACCCTGATCAAAACCCGTCTGACCCGAAAGCTGCTGAAGTTTTCTCCGAGATTAATAATGCCTACCAACTCTTAACAGATGGTCCGCGTCGAAAACTTTTCGATGGTGGAAAAATTGACGCGAATGGTCGACGTAAGAAGAAACATACTTTTGTAAATCAAGGTTTTAATCCGTTTGCAAAATCAAAAACAGCGGCCAGTGACGACGAAAAAACTGAGAAAAAGCAGAAAGCTAGTGTAAATACAAACACTACATCAGCGGCTTCAAAGCAAGCATCTGCGACGAAACCTTCAACAGAACAACGTCGCAATGAAACTGAAAATCCATTTGCAAATGCCTCTTTTGGTGACATGATTGGCCAAATATTTGGTACAGAAGAAGAACGTGTTGCATTTGAAGCGAAAGCAAGAAAAATTGCAGCTGAACGTGAAAAAAACTACCAACATGAAGCCATCTCAGCACTTGATAGCGCATTTACAAAATTTGAACGGCACAGAGAAAAATCAACAACACAGGCTCCAGACCGAAACTTCATTCTCGATGTCGAACTGGCAGATATATTTACAGGTGTTACGCTTCCTGTTCAACCAGAGCGCAAAAATGGCGTAAAAGTTCATATTCCCGCTGGAACGCCTGATGGTGGCGAAGTACGCCTGGCTGGCATGGGAGATTGCCGAAAAGGAGAGATTCCTGGTGATATAATTGTGAAAGTGCGCTATCGTCCGAACGAAAAATTTTGGATACGAAATGGTGAACTACATACGCACCTCGCTGTTGATCTTGCTGATGCAGTTCTCGGTGGTGAAGTTGTAGCACAAACACCCGAAGGACCGGCAACATTTCAATTGCCCGAATGGACAAGCTCAAATCATGTAATCCGTATTCCAAACCGAGGTTTACCGAGTTTGAATGGAGAAAGGGGCGATCTATGTGCAAATGTTTGCATCCTTTTACCTGAACGACAAAACGAAGACTTAAAAACAATCCTTAAATCGACCCGTAAAAGCTGGTTTGTATAGAAAACATCAAATTCTAAGTACTTTCAGGAAAACCATAGTCACTTTTTTAGCTTAAACACTTAGCAAGGCATAATGAAACTGCTTCAACGCTTGAATGCATGGCCTTGCTGTGTCATAGCCATTTTTATATTGCATGGTTTCATCATTGAAGCACGAGGATAACTAAATGACAGATACAAATGGCCTTATGAAAGGCAAACGCGGCTTGGTTATGGGCGTTGCCAATAACAGGTCAATTGCATGGGGTATCGCAAAGGCTTGCGCAGACGCTGGCGCGGAATTAGCGCTAACATATCAGGGCGAAGCTCTTAAAAAACGGGTCGAACCGCTAGCTGATGAACTGGGCGCAATTGTTGCGGGACATTGCGATGTCACGGACGAAAGCACTATTGATGATGTTTTTGCCAAATTAGAAGCAGAATGGGGCAAGATTGATTTTCTTGTTCATGCCATTGCTTTCTCTGATAAAGACGAACTCACTGGCCGTTATGTAAACACAAGCCACGATAATTTTATGAAAACGATGGACATCTCCGTCTACTCATTCACCGCCGTAGCTCAGCGTGCAGAAAAACTGATGGCTGATGGTGGCTCGATGCTGACCCTGACCTATTATGGCGCTGAGCGTGTTATGCCGCATTATAATGTTATGGGTGTTGCAAAAGCTGCGCTTGAGGCGAGTGTTCGTTACTTAGCCGTTGATTTAGGTAGCAGCAATGTCCGCGTGAATGCTCTTTCTGCCGGCCCAATTAAAACACTAGCAGCTTCTGGCATTGGCGATTTCCGTTATATCCTGAAATGGAACGAATATAACTCGCCACTTAAGCGCACCGTAACAATTGAAGAAGTTGGAAGCTCGGCACTTTATTTATTGTCGGATCTATCATCTGCGGTAACAGGCGAAGTTCATCACGTCGATTCCGGTTATCACACCGTTGGTATGAAAGCAGTTGATGCGCCCGACATTAGTACAGTCTAAATGACCGAGTTTTCAAGGGGCCTTCGGGCCCCTTTTTACTGTCTGAAAAACTTAAAGTTGCAATATATCAGAGTTATTAAATGTCACTATATATAATTCGACACGGCCAAACCGATTTCAACGCGCAAGCCCGTTTCCAAGGCAGTATGGATATTCCACTAAATGATATCGGTAGAGGCCAAGCCTTAAGGAATGGTAAGAAGCTGAATGAAATTCTAAGGGGAAATAGTTCTAAGTTTGATTTCGTGTGCAGCCCGTTAGGTCGTGCGCGTGAAACAATGGAGATCATTCGATCTGAATTGGAGTTGCCAAAAGCAGATTATCGAATAGATAAGCGCTTAACCGAAATTAATTTCGGCGATTGGGAAGGTCATACTGCATATGAACTGGAGCAAAAATTTCCTGAACTTTACGCTCAACGGGAGGCGAATAAATGGACATTTACGCCCCCAGGTGAACGTGCAGAAAGTTATGCCAGCTTAGCTGAACGGATTACGCCTGTGTTTGAAGAATTTCAAAAACCTACAATTTGTGTTTGCCATGGGGGTGTGATGCGCGTGATGTTGCAAATCAAAGGTGAAGTTTTCGGTCACAATGCTGCGATTACTCAAATACCTCAAGATGAATTTTTGAGCATCAAAGGCACAAATGCGGAATGGATTTAAAATTCATGCTGGATGAATGAAATTACATGCGCAGCTATTCCACAATCAGATAAATTAACCTAAAAGATCACTCAGATCTATTTTAACTCGGTCGAGGTTTCATTTAACAGACCAAACTTTTACAAACAGAATTGTATAACTTCATGTCTCACAACACATTTGGACATCTATTTAGAGTAACAACCTGGGGCGAAAGCCATGGCATTGCCATTGGTTGTGTTGTTGATGGCTGTCCTCCCGGCATTCACTTCACTACCGAAGAATTGCAACACTGGCTTGATAAACGCAAACCTGGTCAATCTCGTTTTGTGACCCAACGACGCGAAGCCGATGAAGTACGCGTTCTCTCAGGTGTTCTACCGCAGGAAGATGGTTCATTTATCTCAACTGGCACACCTATCTCACTTGAAATTCAAAATACAGATCAACGCTCAAAAGATTATTCTGAAATTTCGAAACGGTATCGCCCTGGCCATGCAGATTACACCTATGATGAGAAGTATGGCTTACGTGATTATCGGGGTGGTGGACGTTCATCAGCCCGAGAAACAGCAACTCGCGTAGCTGCTGGTGGCCTTGCGCGTCGCGTCGTTCCCAATCTTAGTGTTCGCGCAGCACTTGTCCAGATTGGCGACAAAGCCATTAATCGCGATAATTGGGATTGGTCTGAAGTTGACAACAATCCTTTTTTTGCACCTGATAAAGATATCGTCCCCATATGGGAAGAATATCTAGATGATATTCGTAAAAAAGGATCATCTGTCGGTGCAATTATTGAAGTTGTCGCAGAAAATGTCCCTGTCGGACTTGGCGCCCCCATTTACGCAAAACTTGATACCGATATCGCGGCAAATCTAATGTCCATCAACGCGGTGAAAGGCGTTGAAATTGGAAATGGTTTTGAAGCAGCAAGAATAACTGGCGAAGAAAATGCCGATGAAATGCGCATCGGAGAGAATGGCAAGCCTGAATTTTTGTCTAATAATGCTGGTGGAATTTTAGGCGGAATTTCAACGGGTATGCCTGTTGTTGCTCGCTTTGCAGTCAAACCAACATCATCAATCTTATCGACACGAAAAAGCATAGACAAAGACGGTAATGAAGTTGATGTTCGCACCAAAGGACGACATGATCCGTGCGTTGGCATCCGCGCTGTGCCAATTGGAGAAGCCATGGTTGCATGTGCGATTGCAGATCATTACTTACGAGATCGAGGCCAAACTGGTCGACTTAACGGCAATCTAGAACTTTAGATTAGAAGATAGGAATAAGCGTTCAATGTCATATGATCAAACTCGAGTCGTCGAAGCTATCCGTGCAATTGAAAGTGGAGAGATGGTTGTTGTTACAGATGATAATGACCGCGAGAATGAGGGTGACCTCATTATGGCTGCCGTCCATTGTACACCGGAAAATATGGGTTTCATTGTTCGCCACACATCGGGTATTGTCTGCACGCCTATGCCGCGCTCGGAAGCTAAACGGCTCAACCTGAATGCAATGGTCGCTGAGAATGATGCACCGCATTCGACGGCTTTTACTGTTTCTGTTGATTATAAACATGGGACAACGACAGGAATTTCTGCTGAGGATCGCACATTAACGGTAAGAAATTTGGCAAACCCGAACTCTGGTGCCGTAGATTTCGTCCGACCGGGTCACATTTTTCCGCTTGTCGCGCGAGAAGGTGGCGTTCTCATGCGTTCCGGACACACCGAAGCCGCTGTTGATCTATGCAAACTGGCAGATCTGCCACCGGTCGGAGTTATTTGCGAACTCGTTAATGATGACGGCTCTGTTATGCGCGGCGTACAAGTTAGTGATTTTGCTGCAAAAAATGGACTAAAAGAAGTATCTGTTGCGGATCTAATTGCCTACCGCCAAAGACAAGAAACGCTTATTGTTCGCAATGAAAGCTTTACAATAGAAACAGCGAACGGTCCGGCAACAGCACATTCTTATTCTTTGCCGTGGGACCCAATGCAACATCTGGCTGTTGTCTTTGGCGACATTCGCGATGGTGTGGATATACCTGTCAGACTACATCTTGAATCTGTTGCAGAAGATGTATTTGGAGGAAAGCCACCTCTTCAAGACATCATGAAGAAAATTTCTGAGCATGATCGCGGGATCGTAGTTTATCTTCGTGAAGGTTCAGTTGGTGTTGGTAAAGAAGCATCGCGGAGACTGGAAGTTTCCGGTGAAGAAGCCCACGCAGAAGCGCAAAGCCGCGAAGAAGAATGGCTTGAAATTGGCCTTGGCGCACAAATCTTAAAAGATCTTGGCACAACGTCTATTCGCCTGCTAGCATCAAAAGAACGGCATTATGTCGGTTTAGAGGGATTTGGTATTAAGATTTCTGAAACTGAAATTGTCGAAACTTAATATTGGTCGCATATGGAATTATATGGCTCAACGCGTATGGATAAGGTTGTATGACAACTGAACTTTTCAAAAATCCAATTTGCCTTGAGCATATTGTCCCCGTCGGCCATCCCGAACGCCCTGATCGATTGCGTGCACTTGAACAGCTTTTTGAACATGAAAACTTTCAAACTCTTGTCACTTGCGAGGCAAAGGCGGCGTCTCCAGACGCTGTATTACTGGCACATCCAGAGCATCATTTAAAAAAAGTTCAGAATGCAGTTCCAGAAACCGGTATCATTAAAATAGACGGCGAGACTACCATGTCACCGTTTAGCTATGAAGCTGCCCTCACCGCAATTGGTGGTGCGATGAAAGCGGTTGATGACGTTTTTGAACAGAAGACGGATAACGCATTTGTTGCAACGCGTCCACCGGGCCATCACGCGGAGCGTGATACTGCCATGGGGTTTTGCCTATTCAATCAAGTCGCGATTGCCGCTCGTCATGCACAACAAAAACATGGTGCCGAACGCGTTGCTATTGTAGATTTTGATGTTCACCATGGGAATGGAACTCAAGATATTTTCTATGATGATGCGAGCGTCATATATTGTTCGACACACCAAATGCCGCTTTTTCCGGGAACAGGTGCAAAAGGCGAGACAGGTAAAGGTAATATAACCAACGCTCCGCTGTCAGCCAATGATGGGAGCGATCATTTCCGTGAAGCGTTTAAGACGCGCATATTGCCAGCATTAGAAGAAGCAGGTGCGGATCTTATCTTGATTTCTGCTGGATTTGATGCACATCACCGCGATCCACTGGCGCAAATTAATCTTGTTGCCGATGATTTTGACTGGGCTACAGGGAAAATCATGGATATAGCTGAAAAAACTGCCAATAATCGTCTCGTCAGCGTGCTTGAAGGGGGGTATGATCTTCTCGGTCTTGCCGAGTCGGCAGGGGCACACATCTATCGTTTGATGAGAGGTTGATATGAGCGAAAATAATTCAGACATCGAACAGATGAGTTTTGAACAAGCCGTCTCTGAACTTGAGAACATTGTCACCAAACTTGAGAGCGGCAATGTTGAGCTTGAGAAATCAATCGAGATTTACGAACGCGGTGAAGCTTTAAAAAAGCACAGCAAGAAGCTACTTGATGCTGCGGAAAAACGAATTGAAAAAATTCGACTTGATAAATCTGGCGCACCGCAGGGTACAGAGCCTTTGGATGCTGAATAATCAATAAAAGGCCTCTTTTACTCCCCTTTTTGTTGTTAATCTGGGTTCGTAAGCTGATTTGACGCAACGTTCATCTATGAATTCCTATTTACAGAACAAGGCTGAACCTTTAGGCCTTATCTAGATGTGAGGAATATTTGTGAAACAACCGCCTAAAACACCACTTCTGGATAAAGTTCTCGAACCCGATGACCTTGAGCACATTGAAGATGCTGATCTTCCGCAACTGGCTGAAGAGCTTCGCGCTGAAATGATCGACGCCGTTTCCCAAACGGGTGGGCACCTTGGGGCAGGTCTCGGCGTTGTTGAGCTAACGTTGGCAATTCATAAAGTTTTTAACACACCGCATGATCGTTTGATTTTTGATGTCGGGCACCAATGCTATCCACATAAAATTCTAACAGGTCGTCGTGATCGTATCCGCACGCTTCGTCAGGAAGAAGGTTTATCGGGATTTACCAAACGTGCTGAAAGTGAATATGATCCGTTTGGCGCAGCCCACTCATCAACATCTATTTCTGCGGGCCTCGGCATGGCGGTCGCAAGTGAAATTCAGGACGATCCACGCAATGTAATTGCCGTCATCGGTGACGGTTCTATGAGCGCCGGTATGGCCTATGAAGCATTAAACAATGCGGGTTCATTAGATGCTCGTCTCATTGTCATTCTTAATGATAACGACATGTCGATTGCCCAACCCACAGGTGCCATGAGTGCGTACCTCGCCCGCCTCGCGTCAGGCCGTGCTTATTTGGGCATGCGCGATATCGGTAAAAAAATGACCGCCTATCTTGGACAAACGATCGATCGTGCTATCACACGAGCTGTTGAACATGCGCGTGGCTATGTCACCGGTGGTACAATGTTCGAAGAGCTTGGCTTTTATCATATAGGTCCAATTGACGGGCATAACCTGGAACATCTTCTTCCTGTTTTGCGTAATGTTCGGGATCATTCAAATGGGCCAGTCATTATTCATGTTATGACACAAAAAGGCAAAGGCTACGCACCTGCCGAGGCAGCAAGTGATAAATATCATGGCGTCAGCAAATTTGATGTCATAACTGGGACACAAAGCAAGTCGATACCAAATGCACCATCCTACACCAGCGTATTTGCAAAATCACTCGTGCAAGAAGGTGGGATTGATGAAAAGATCGTCGCCGTTACTGCAGCAATGCCATCTGGTACAGGCTTGGACAAATTTCTTGCTGAATATCCGTCACGTTGTTTTGATGTGGGCATCGCCGAACAGCATGCTGTGACATTTGCGGCCGGCATGGCAAGCGAAGGTTTAAAGCCTTTCGTTGCACTTTATTCAACCTTCTTGCAACGCGCTTATGACCAAGTCGTGCATGACGTAGCGATCCAAAACCTACCAGTGCGCTTTCCTATTGACCGCGCTGGATTTGTTGGTGCAGACGGCCCAACTCACGCAGGTAGCTTTGATACAACTTACCTTGCAACGCTTCCCAACATGGTTGTCATGGCAGCGAGTGACGAAGCAGAGCTTATGCATATGACGCGTACCGCTGCGGAATATGATGAAGGTCCGATCTCATTCCGCTTTCCGCGTGGCGAGGGCGTTGGTGTGGAAATGCCTGATCGTGGGCAAATTCTTCAAATCGGTAAAGGCCGCGTCGTCAAAGAGGGTACAAAAGTTGCGCTACTATCTTTTGGCACTCGTTTGGCAGATTGCGTATTGGCAGCTGAAGATTTAGATGCAGCCGGACTATCAACAACTGTAGTCGACGCACGGTTTGCAAAACCTTTGGACCATGACCTTATTCGCAGGCTTGCAAAAGAACACGAAGTTTTAATTACAATCGAAGAAGGAGCTGTTGGCGGCTTCGGCTCACATGTGTCGCATTTCCTATCTCATGAAGGCTTGCTCGATCACGGTCTTAAATTCCGTCCCCTTGTTATGCCTGATATCTATATGGACCAAGCTAAGCCTGAAGATATGTATCTCAAAGCAGGTCTTGATCGTGCGGGTATCATAGATACCGCCTTTAAAGCATTGGGTGCAGAGCGGAAAATTCTGCCGCTCTCTGGAGCTTAATACCGCCTCATAAGAGGAAGCGTCATGCGACTTGATCAAAGACTTGTCGAACTCGGTTATTATCAAACGCGCGCACGGGCAAGCGATGCTATTTCTCGCGGTGCGGTGTCCATAAACGGAAATACGGCAAAAAAAGCAGGACAGAAAGTTGGCAACGATGCCGATATCAACGTTGATGATCCCGCAAGCACATATGTATCCCGAGCAGCGCTTAAACTAAAAGCTGGCCTTGAATATTATGGCTTTGACGTTGCAGACAAAACAGCGATTGATATCGGGGCATCTACAGGTGGCTTTACGCAAGTGCTCCTGGAACAAGATGCAAAACACGTCATTGCTGTCGATGTCGGACATAACCAACTGCACGCATCATTAGTTAATCACCCGTCTATTACACAATATGATGGGCTCAACGCGCGTGAACTTGGTATTGAACACCTTACTGGGCATCAGATAGATATTGTGGTCAGCGACGTGAGTTTTATATCTTTAAAACTGGCACTGCCGCCTGCCCTATCTCTAGCCAAGAGTGGAGCCGTCGCAATTTTGCTCATCAAACCACAATTTGAGGCTGGAAAAGATGCAATTGGAAAGGGTGGACTTCTAAAAGACCCCACCTTGGCGGAGAAAATAGCAGAAGATTTACGTCTGTGGCTTGACGCGCAGCCCAATTGGTCTGCATTAGACGTTATCCCGTCTCCCATTTTAGGTGGAGATGGTAATAGAGAGTTTCTTATCGGGGGCGTCAAAATTTGACTACAGTAGAACTTACAATTGATCACCTGGGCGTTCGTGGTGACGGAATTGCGCAAAATGATCAAGGTCCAATCTACATCCCATTTACACTTAAAGGGGAACATGTATCGGCAAATGTTTCAAATTCTCGCGGCGACGTATTGCAAATACTGGATGCAAGTCCATCACGTGTAACTCCTATCTGCAAGCATTTTGGTGAATGTGGTGGATGCGCAACCCAACATATGAATGCAGAAACTTACTCAGACTGGAAGCTAAGCATTGTAAAGGATGCACTCCAAAAAGCTGACATCGACACACCAATTGAAATGATAAGCGATTGCCAGGTGGGTGAACGACGACGTGTTACTCTGACAGCTAATAAGACAAATAAAGGTACAGAGCTGGGATATCACAAGGCCGCAAGCAATCATCTTATTGCGATTGAAGAATGCCCTGTTGCCTCAAGAAGAATTGTCGACCACCTATCCCACATTAATGATGTTGCACGAATACTTACACTTCATTCAAAACCAGCACATTTAACGATCACCTCTTTGGATAATGGTCTCGATATTGCCGTTTCAGCTGAAACAAGAATTGGCGAGAGTGAGATTCAAGCTGTCATCAAGAAGGTAGTTGCAGGTAGGGTAATCAAAAGACTTGCCTTCAATGATCAAACTTTAGTTGAAACCGAAGCACTCACCACAAGTTTCGGCGATATTACGGTATACCCTCCATCCGGTTCATTTTTGCAAGCCAGCAAACGCGCCGAATTGTTGATGGTGGATATCGTAAGCAAACATCTTAAAAGCTCGAAAAAGGTCGCTGATCTGTTTTCTGGCTGCGGCACATTTACTTTTCCATTGGCGAAAAAGAGTCAGGTACATGCGGTAGAGATGAGCGGAGCCGCGCTCAATACAATTGACAATGCATTTCGAATTCAACAAGGCCTAAAACAAATCACAACCGAACGACGTGATCTAGCCCGCCGCCCGCTCATGCGAGATGAATTGAAGCACTTCCAAGGTGTTGTATTTGATCCACCGCGCGCTGGTGCCGAAACACAGGCCAAACAACTCGCGCGTTCGGTTGTGAAGAAGATCGCAGCAGTATCATGCAATCCTATTACGCTGGCACGCGACCTGACAATCTTGACAGGCGGGGGATTTAAAATCAAATCAATTACTGCAATTGACCAATTTCTATTCTCCGCGCATGTGGAGGTCGTGGCATTGTTAGAGCGCAAATAATGGCACGCATTCTATCGCTAACTGATAATAAAAACAGCGCACTGCAAAAAGCTATCGAGCTCCTGCAACGTGGCAAGCCAATTGCCATGCCGACTGAAACCGTCTACGGGCTTGCGGCAGATGCAACAAACCCTGAGGCCATCACATCGATATATGAAACCAAGGGTCGACCACAATTCAACCCACTCATCTGCCATATGTCGGATCTTATCATGGCGAAGAGATATGCCGAATTTGATGCTCTTTCGCTTAAGTTGGCCAAAACTTTCTGGCCGGGTGCGCTCACTATCATATTAACACTTAAAGCAGACAGCGGCATTCACAAACTTGCAACAGCTGGTCTTGATACTGTTGGCATTCGTGTTCCCAAAGGTTCTGCATCAAAACTGATCGCTAAATTTGGAAAACCATTGGCAGCGCCGAGCGCAAATTCTTCCGGTAAAATAAGCCCAACAACTGCACAGCACGTGCAGGATGATCTGGGACAAAAAATAGAACTTATCCTCGATCAAGGGGCATGCGAACTTGGTGTTGAATCCACAATTATCAAAGTTATGGGGGATGATGTATATCTTTTGCGTCCGGGGGGTATTTCTGCAACCGATATAGAAAATGTCGTCGGTAAACCCCTGATGCGCTTAGACGAGAATGTAGACATAGAGGCTCCCGGGATGCTCCAATCACATTATGCTCCGAATGCTAAGATGCGATTGAACGTGAACGCTGTATCACCCGAAGACGTGCTCATTACATTTGGTGACGTGAAAATCATAGATGCTGATGTTGCGCGTGCGCAATTCAACCTCAGCACCTCGGGCAATTTAAAAGAAGCAGCACACAATCTGTTTGATATGATGATCATGGCTGATAAAGTCGAGGCGGATATGATAGCTGTTGCCCCAATCCCGAATGATGGATTGGGCGAAGCCATCAATGACCGTTTAAAACGTGCTGCGGCACCACGAGATTAGAAAACCAAAGCTAATGGAACTTTCATCTGAACTGATCGAACAATTTCGCGATATTGTTGGTGTAAATAATGCTGTAACCAATCAGGATGATATCGCACCACACTTGGTTGAGAACCGCGGTCTATATCATGGCAATTCGCCGCTTTTACTCAAGCCCGGCTCAACAGTTGAGGTTAGCGCGATAGTGAAGCTTGCAAACGAACACAAAATTTCCGTCGTTCCGCAAGGTGGCAATACTGGCCTTGTCGGTGGGCAAGTTCCTGATGGCGACATAATCATCTCACTTTCGCGCATGAATAAAATCCGCGAAGTTGATGTTTTAGGCAGTGTCATGGTGGTTGAAGCGGGAACTGTTCTTGCCAACGCACAAGCTGCAGCAGAAGAACACGATCTTCTTTTCCCACTTTCGCTTGGCTCAGAAGGCACATGTCAAATCGGGGGCAATCTTTCCTCCAATGCGGGTGGCACAGGCGTATTAGCCTACGGTAATTCTCGTGAATTGTGCATGGGGCTGGAAGTTGTTCTACCCAATGGGAAAATTTGGAATGGGCTAAGGCGTCTTAAGAAGGACAACACCGGCTATGATCTGCGTGATCTTTTTATTGGGGCCGAAGGCACATTAGGCATTATCACGGCCGCCGTTTTAAAACTTGTTCCGCAACCTATTGGCCGCGAGGTTATGTATGTCGGTCTTGATAGTCCATCAGCAGCACTGGAATTGTTTAATATTGCGCGTAGACTTTGCGGTCCATCACTGACGGGCTTTGAACTTATGCCGCGTTTTGGTGTTGAAATTACCATCAAACATATAGATGGTTGCCGAGATCCACTTAGCGATCCTCACCCTTGGTATGTGCTGGTTGAGATATCATCCGGCCAATCAGAAAAAGCTGCACGTGATCTTGCAGAAGCTTTTTTTATGGAGGGCTATGAGAAAGGCTTTGCTAAAGACGGTGCAATGGCGGAAAGCGAGGGCCAAAAACAAGCTTTTTGGAATATGCGCGAGTCTATGTCGGAGGCTCAGAAGCCAGAAGGTGGCTCAATCAAACATGATGTTTCAGTTCCGATTGCAAAGGTTCCTGATTTTTTAGAAACAGCCTCCGATGCAGTCTCTAAATATATGTCAGGAATCCGAATTTGTGCCTTTGGCCACATGGGTGACGGTAACATTCACTATAATATTTCTCAGCCTGTTAACGCGGACAAACAAGAATTTTTGTCTCATTGGGCAGCTATGAATAAGATCGTTCACGATATTGTTCTGCAAATGAACGGCTCAATTTCAGCCGAACACGGTATTGGACAGCTTAAAAGAGACGAACTTGCGGCGATACGCGCGCCCATCGAAATCGAGCTAATGCAGGGCATTAAGCGCACTTTTGACCCCAACGGCATTATGAATCCGAACAAGGTTTTGCAGCGTTAATATAGTCCTGCCTCATAAAGTAAATAAAAGTCTAAGCCCTTGGTTTACTTTTGATAACCATCTTGAAAACTCAGAATTTCTTAACCTTGAAATTTAAGTGGTCTCAAACTGCTCTCATGTAAATTGCATATCAACGAGAGAGCAAAAGCTCCAGTTAATGAGAAGATCCGAAAACGGGCGCTCAAGAGTTTAAGAGGCGAATATAATGGCGACGACTATAAGAAAGCCCGAATGGGCTAGTTTTGATTTTAGAATTTTGCCGGGACAATTCCCGCACCGTTTCAGCTTTAAATCGGCTGGCTCGAAGAAAGACATCCACGTTACATTAAGTGAACGTGGCGCTGTGATAGATAGAATATTGGAAAAGTCAGATCTGCCCATCTCTGTCGCACTTCCAACAACACAGTTTAGAGGTATTGCCGCTCGCGCAATTGATGATGGTACCGGGCAATCAACAGTTACGCTCGAACTTCACCATGATGATGCGGACCTTTGCATTCCCCTTCTTGTTGATACAGAATTATATAACATAGCTGATGACTGGCGCGCCTGGTCAGAAGCTTACAATATACCGATGCTTTTGGTCGAGGCCGATGGTGTTGCTCGCCCTCTTGATGAAGATATGGCTCGCACAAATGCAGCTCCCGAAGAACGTGCCAAGGCAACTCATACAACAAATGAGCGCCGTAGAAATACATCATCAGCAAAACGCCGCCCACGTTTTCTTCTTCGTCGCAAAACAGGAGATCTGGGTTGTCGCATGCAGATTTCAGGTAGAGAGATCATCGCACGCGCTTAAAGTGTATCAACCTCCCGATACATAAAGCCATAAAAGAGAGCAAAGATTAATTCTTGCTCTCTTTTTTTATGCGCCCATCTAATATTCCAATAAGTGTCGCGCTGACAATAATAAGCAGGACACCAAAATATTGTGAGGGCGCTAGTATTTCTTGGACGATGAAAACAGCTAAGAAGGTTGCAACCAGAGGCTCTATGGTTGTAATGACTGTCGCCGTCGATGCATTAATTCTGGTCAGACCATTCATATAAAGAACATTCATCAGAAGTGTACCAAGCAAACTAACCGCAACGAATGAGCCCCAAACATTTAAATCTCTTGATTGAGATAATTGTTCCAAGCCTTGCCATGTGGATGGGAAAAGCAAAAGCAAGGGTATTGCAAAGGTAAGCGCTGAAAACAGAAGATTTTTCGCGCTTATTGTCCGTAAAGCGATCTTACCCAAAACTGCAAAAATTGCGTACCCAATGGCAGATCCGAAACCAAAGCAAAGGCCGAGAAGCGAAAGTTTTATCTCTTGTCCTTGGGTGTTCAGAACAAATGCAACACCTGCAACAGAACAAAAAACCAGTGCCCATTTAACAAGACCGGATATCTCACCGAGAAAAAAACTGGCCAGAATCATCACCCAAATGGGTGCAGTATATAGAAGTGCTACCGCGAGCGTCACGCCTAGATATTCTGTTGCAATAAAAAACAGCATACTGAAACCAAATACAACAGCGATTGAATGAGGTAGCAATAGTTTCCAATTATCTCTCATAATTGCAAAGCAACCATGAAAAACAACGGGATAGACTGCCAAAAGGACGACACATGTAATTAGCATACGAATAGAAGCAACTTGAAAACCAGAAAAACCTGCATCGAACAAAACGGTGCCAAATGTGCCCAATGTACCTGCAAGCGTTGCGGATGTAGCGACGAATAAGATGCCTAATTTCATTACAGAATGCTCACGATAAAAATAAGCCTGCGAGCAGGCTTAAAAAAATTGCCAATCCAATTTTGCTATTGGACTTAAACAATGCAAGGCACTGATCTCCATCATCAATATCCAACACTCTAATTTGCCAAATAAATAAAATAGAAGCCACGAGCAAACCCAAATAAACCACCGGCCCCACACCTGCGGACATAAATGACAGAGTAAGAAACAAAAGCGTTAGCCCATATAATACCATGAGCCATGATTTAGTTTTATCACCAAACAACCTTGCGGTGGAACGCACTCCAATAAGAGCATCGTCATCTCTATCCTGATGTGCATAGATCGTATCATAGCCAACAGTCCAACAAACTGCGGCAATATAAAGACTAATAGAAGTCCAACTCACTTCTTCAAAAACAGCGGCCCAACCAACAAGGGCACCCCATGAAAATGCAAGACCTAAGACGAACTGGGGCCAGTCGGTAAAGCGTTTTGCAAAAGGGTAAATCGCTACAATTACAAGCGAAGCGATAGACAGAAAAATTGTAAACCAATTGAACTGTAAAACAACCAACGCACCAACTATGACTTGCGCAAATATAAATAATCTCGTCTGTTTACGGCTTATGCGGCCAGCGGGTAATGGCCGAGAGCGAGTGCGTTCAACCTTCGCATCAAGCTTATGATCAACCAAATCATTAAATGTACAGCCAGCACCACGCATGGCAATCGCGCCAACGGTAAAGAGTAAACAATGGAAGACAAGTGCCTGAATGAGTAGATGAAAATCTGGATTAGATTTTACCAAAACGCTTGCTGCGAGCGTAGCGGACCATAAGCAAGGCCACAATAATAGTTGCCACCCTATTGGGCGGTCCCATCGCGCTAACTGCGCATAGGGCCATGCTTTTTGGGGTAATAGTTTATAGACCCAGTTATCAGATGGGGCATCGGCAACTTTGCCACTTGCAAGAGCTTCATCATTCATAGTTTGAGGCCATCTTTTCTAAATAATTCAACCGCGTGATTACCCACATCTATCATATCTTTTCATCAATGGTCAGTGGGTAATTTTAACGCGCTCTTGACCGAAAGCTTTGCAAACTCTAGGCAAGAACAACATCAACACAATACTGGGATCTTGGCTATGAATGTACTCCTCATCGGCTCTGGCGGACGCGAACATGCTCTTGCTTGGAAGATTGCCCAATCACCTCTTTTGACCAAGTTATTTGTGTCTCCCGGAAATCCGGGCATGAACGAACATGGTGAAGCTGTTGCACTAGATGTTAGCGATCACCAGTCAGTCGTTGCCTTTTGCAAGTTACAAGATATCAACCTTGTTGTAATTGGGCCAGAAGGCCCGTTAGTAGACGGTATTACCGATCCACTGGATGCCGCTGGCATCAGCGTTTTTGGCTCCAGTAAGGCGGCCTCCCAACTTGAAGGTTCAAAAGGTTTTACCAAAGACCTTTGCAAGAAATATGCAATTCCAACGGGTGCATATGAACGCTTTAATGATGCTACCTCTGCCAAAGCCTATGCAACGAAACAAGGCGCTCCGATTGTGATCAAAGCGGATGGCTTGGCTGCGGGCAAAGGTGTGACGGTTGCAATGAAAATGGATGAAGCACTTGCCGCTATCGACGATTGCTTTGAAGGAGCCTTTGGCCAAGCTGGTGCGGAAGTCGTTGTCGAAGAATATCTCGACGGCGAAGAGGCAAGCTTTTTTGTTTTATGTGACGGCAAGAATGCGCTGCCCCTCATTGATGCACAAGATCATAAACGTGTTGGCGAAGGTGACACAGGTCCTAATACTGGCGGAATGGGTGCCTATTCTCCTGCCCCTATCATGACCGATGAGATGATCCAGCGTACAATGGATGAAATTATTCAACCTACCATCGACGGTATGGCAAAAGATGGCCATCCTTTTAAGGGCGTGTTTTTTGCGGGCCTTATGATAACTCAAAAGGGCCCTGAACTTATCGAATATAACGTTCGTTTCGGTGATCCAGAATGCCAACTCCTAATGCTGCGCTTACAGAGCGATCTATTACCACTTCTAAAAGCCACAGCCGATGGAACGCTTGCGGGTAAAAAAGCATCATGGGATGATCGTGTTGCGCTAACGGTCGTTATGGCGGCAGATGGTTATCCAACTTCTCCCAAAAAGGGTTCTGTAATTACTGGGCTTGAAAAAATAAACGATCCAGACGTTAAGGTTTTCCATGCTGGTACAGCCATAAAAGAGGGAAAGCTTATCGCAAATGGCGGACGTGTTTTAAACATCACAGCCACCGGTAATAATATTCTCGAAGCACATGAAAAGGCTTATAACGCAGTGTCCTTGATTGATTGGCCTGAAGGTTTTTATCGTAGAGATATAGGCTGGCGCGCCATTGAACGTTTGCAGAAGTAAGGTCGCATTTTGCCAACATGATTAAGTATTAATTTACCACGTCTGCTCACCAAGCTCTAACTTCGCTCTGATATTATCACCGAGAACAATTTTGTTTTCGGTGGATTTTATCATGATCAGGCAACTTGCTATCAGTTTAGTTTTACTCGCTTCCATAGCGTCATACTCACACGCAGACGAGAAGAAACCTTTGCTTGAGACCAATAAAGGGAGCATGATCATATTTGGATGTCCGAAGTGCGAACCAGAGGTTGAAGTTGAGGAAGTCGTGCTGGAGCAAGGTTCTCAAATTTTGGATGTTCGAAAAGTTGGCGAAAACCTAAAAATTTATCGCACCGAAAATTGGCTTGGTGGCAGCCCTGTTTCTTATATTCACATGCCGTCCAATCCAAATGACAAGCGTTTTTCTGCGTTGGTTGAGGGCCCTCTTGATATAACGCCTTTGCCAACACCTCTTGATACAGAAGCAGTTGCCTCAATCGGGGATCAAAAAATGCTGGATACTAATATTATTGGACCTAGAAGAGCTAACTCTGAACAAGACAGCACCGAAGGTTTAGCCGTCTTAAACACGACGGATACAGACCCCGTTATGGCATCGGTAGATGAGACAAAAGAAATTGTACCACAAAAATCAACTGAATTTGATGCAACTACTCTTGAGCTTCGATTAAATTAACTTCGAGCTAGCCTGATATCTTTGAAAAGTCCGCAACAAGCAAAATACTATTTCTAATCTGTGCAAGCAAAGCGAGACGGTTTTTGCGAATGGTTTCATCATCGACATTCACCAAAATATTATCAAAGAAATCATCAATTGGCGCTCTTAGCGCACCAAGCGCTGTCATTGCCGCAGCATAATCTTCCTTATCAAGTGCTAAAGATGAGGTTTTTTGTGCAGCAATCACCGCGCTGTTAAGGTTAGCTTCCGCATCACCCTCAAAGAGTTTTTCATCAATAGCATCGGAAATCACCATGCCCTTTTTCTCTTCGGCAGCTAGTATATTTGTCGCGCGGCGATAACCTGCAAGTAAGTCTTTACCTGCATCACTTTCGACCAAGTCTGCAAGCGCAACAAGCCTGTTGGTTAAAGAAACCAAATCACCAGAATTATCCGTCAGAACTGCATCAATTAGATCGTGTCGAGCACCTTTGTCGCGAAGATAAATTTTTAAACGATCATGGAAAAACGAGAGTAAATCCGGTGTTGTTTTTATAAAACTACGTAAATCAACACGAAGGTGATTTTCAAGAATTATACGGATGACGCCAAGCGCTGCGCGTCGAAGCGCATAAGGGTCCTTTGATCCCGTTGGCTTTTCATCAATTGCCCAAAATCCGACAAGCGTATCGAGTTTATCAGCCAACGCAATCGTAGCAGCGACAGGGTTCGTTGGTACAGCATCTGATGGACCTTGTGGCTTGTAGTGCTCTTCAATGGCAGCAGCAACAGATGGTGTCTCGCCTTGTAATTCAGCATAACGACGGCCCATAAGACCTTGAAGTTCGGTGAACTCAAATACAGCCTCAGTCTGCAAATCAGCCTTTGCCAAATATGCAGCGCGCTTAACTTCAATAACATCCGCTCCAGTTATATTTGCAAGTTGTTCAGCCAGTGCTGCAATACGTTCAACGCGTGCACCTTGAGAACCAATTTTGGCGTGGAACGTCACGTTTAACCAATCCAAACGCGCCATGCGCTGATCAAGAGGCTTCTTCATATCAAGATCAAATTTATCAGCAGAATTTGCAATCTCTGCTAAATCAGGTAGATCCTTCTGATCAGTTTGCCAGAAATAAAGTGCATCTGATAATCTGGCGCGAACAACTTTTCCATTGCCATAGGCAATTTCTTTGCCTCCATCTGCCGCTTCGATGTTTGATATCAGAATAAAGCGGTTTGCAAGCGCCCCGTCTTTGCCACGCAATACAAAGCACTTCTGGTTTGTTTTAATCGTCAGGCGGATGACTTCATCGGGAATTGCCAAAAATTCTTCTTCAAATTCACCCATCAAGACAACGGGCCATTCCACAAGTCCTGAAACTTCATCTAGCAGACCCTCATCTTCGACAAGCTCAAAGCCAGATGCAAAAGCAAGATTTTGCGCATCGGATTTGATGATTTCCTTGCGACGATCAGCATCCAAAATCACTTTGGCTTTTTCCAGTGCCGATACATAATCGTCAAAACGTCTGACTTCAATCGCTTCTGATGCATGGAAACGGTGGCCATATGTTAGGTTACTTGATTTGATACCACTAATTTCAAATTCAATAACTTCTGGCTCTTCTGTTTCTGGACCAAATGTACATATGATACTCTGCAAAGGGCGAACCCATTTTAGCGCGCCAGCACGGCTGGAAGCCTCACCCCAACGCATAGATTTCGGCCAAGGAAAATTTTTAATAATTGCTGGCATAACATCGGCAATAATGTCTTCTGCTTTACGACCGGGTTTCTCAATCACCGCAACATAAAATTCGCCTTTCTTAGGATCTGATTGAACCTGCGCATCCTCAACAGACGACAGTCCCGCTCCACGCAGGAATCCTTCGATAGCTTTTTCAGGGGCATCGACACGTGGGCCTTTGCGTTCTTCGCGAATATCCGCAGACTTTGCCGTTACACCGCGCACATCAAGCGTCAAACGACGAGGCGTCCAATATTCACGTGCGGCTTCATAAGTCAGGCCAGCATCAACAAGCGCATCAGTCACGAGTTTCTTTAAATCGCCAGCTGCTTTACGCTGCATACGAGCAGGAATTTCTTCAGAGCGAAGTTCTAGTAATAAATCAGGCATTTAAGTTAACTCGAAATCTTGTTTGTGTTATGTGCTTTAGGCATTTAAATCTTGGCCAAAGCCAATATCATGACCATCTGGATCTTGAATCCCGAACTCTAATACACCGTAGGGCTTTTCATGCAAGTGATAGTCTATTTCCGCTCCGCTTGCAGTTAGTTCTTCATAGAGTGATTTTGCATCATCCACCCAGAAATAGGCGTTCCACATATCTTCCACGATTTGCCAATTTGGTTCTGTTTTACGATCTTCAGGCTTTTGGCTTAGCATCAGAAAACAGGCATCGCGACGCAAAATTGCGAAATCCGCGGGTTCGCCCCAAAGACGGGCGTCAAACCCAATTTTATCCTGCCAGTAGGCAACACTTTTTTTAAAGTCCGAAACAATAAGGACAGGTGCCTGAGATATGAGCTTTGCTTTTGCCATTACATTCTCGCCGCTGGTTATTTTACCTATGCCAGCATTTAACAAGAGTTCGATCAGATGTCACCCAAAAACAAAACAGCTCCTCTTTCGGCATGAAATTTATAAATTGGATAAGTGCTACTATACGTGCTGATCAAACATAATCGGATTACCATCCGGATCCTCAACGACAAAACTTGCTGGACCAGATGTGTTTTCGTCCACTTCTTCAGCAATTTTGATGCCTTTGGATTTTAACTCTTTCTGGATATCCCGAATATCGGTGTAATCAGGCACCGCTTGCCCATCCGCATCCCAACCGGGGTTAAACGTAAGAATGTTTTTCTCAAACATACCTTGAAACAACCCAATCACACAGGATTGGTTTTTCATAATTGCCCAGCCCTGTTGAGATTGATCGTGGAAAATATCAAAACCAATGTTTTGATAAAACTTAATAGATATCTTTATGTCTTTGACGACAAGACTGGTTGAAAAATTTCCAAGCTTCATGACGAACTCCCATTATCCTTTCTAGACAGGATAATGTTCTTATGAATTTTCGCAAATCAAATAAAAATGAGTCGTTTCGATC
The DNA here is from genome assembly GCF_040784015.1 of Lentilitoribacter sp. EG35. Classification (NCBI taxonomy): domain Bacteria; kingdom Pseudomonadati; phylum Pseudomonadota; class Alphaproteobacteria; order Hyphomicrobiales; family Rhizobiaceae; genus Lentilitoribacter; species Lentilitoribacter sp. EG35. Next base: position 167,249 of record NZ_JBFNGQ010000007.1, on the reverse strand, counting down.
TTTGACTTAAGCTTTAACCAATGCACCACCAGCATCGGTCTGCAAGAAAGCTTCACCACACTGGCGGGATAGGTTGCGTACACGCAGTATATAACTCTGACGTTCAGTTACTGAAATCACGCCTCGTGCATCGAGCAGATTAAACACGTGCGATGCTTTGATGCATTGGTCATAAGCTGGCATAACGCATTTGTGCAGATTGCCAGTTTCACCTGGATCGCCAGCCTTAAGAAGTGCTTCGCACTCGCCTTCAGCATCTTCAAAGTGCCTTAGCAACATGGCAGTATTGGCATATTCAAAGTTATAGCGCGAATACTCTTGTTCAGCTTGAAGGAACACCTCGCCATAGGTAACTTTGTCATCACCTTCACGGCCATTGAAATTCAAATCATAAACATTATCAACGCCTTGAACATACATCGCTAAGCGCTCGATACCATAAGTCAACTCGCCAGCAACGGGCGTGCACTCAATACCACAGACCTGCTGAAAATACGTGAATTGCGAGACTTCCATACCATCGCACCAGCACTCCCAACCAAGACCCCAAGCGCCAAGTGTCGGACTTTCCCAATCATCTTCTACAAAGCGCACATCATGAACCAACGGGTCAAGGCCAATAGCCTCAAGCGAGCCAAGATATAATTCCTGCAAGTTGGAAGGGTTTGGCTTTAAGATCACCTGATACTGGTAAAAATGCTGCAAACGGTTTGGGTTTTCGCCATAGCGCCCATCAGTTGGGCGGCGCGATGGTTGAACGTATGCGGCATTCCAAGGTTTGGGACCAAGTGCACGCAACGTTGTTGCCGGGTGGAATGTTCCAGCGCCAACTTCCATATCGTACGGTTGCAAGATCACACAGCCATAATCTGCCCAATAATTATGAAGCGTCAAAATCAGGCCCTGAAAAGAGCGTTTCGGGTCCATATGGTCTTTAGCTGGTGTGGTCATAATCAATCTTAATCAATGAATATTCGTTGTCGCTCATTCGCATGAGCAAGGCTTGCGGTCAAGATGAAAACCAAAAAGGCCGGACATTAAGCCCGGCCTTTTTACTTAGATTTCTTAGGTTTACTCAGCGTCTTCTGGAATGACCAAATTAAGAACAATTGCAATCACTGCCGCAGGTAACAAACCAGATGTAAGTAGTATTTGCATGGTCTTAGGCATATGGATCAGTGCGTCCGGCACCAATTGAAGACCCAAACCGACGGACAGGGCGGTTGCAAGGATCACCATATTTCTGCGTGTCCAGACAACGTCAGACAACATATTTAAACCGGCCGCCGCAACCATACCAAACATAACAATAACACCGCCACCAAGAACATTAATTGGTATCGTATTGATTGACGCGCCAACAATTGGCAAAAGACCACAGATAATAAGGAAAATTCCACCGATAGTCACAACATGACGGCTCATAATTCCTGTCATCGATATCAAACCGACATTTTGCGAGAAAGATGTATTAGGCAAACCACCGAATACACCAGCGACGGCTGTACCCAGACCATCTGCAAACGTTGCGCCTTGAATTTCCTTATCCGTTGCCTCACGTCCTGCACCACCTTTTGTGATACCAGAAACATCGCCAACAGTTTCTATTGCGGAAATAAATGACATTAAAATCATGCCGATGATAATTGCCCAATTAATCTCAAATCCATACTTAAATGGGTTTGGAAGGCCAAAAGCTGCTGCTTTACCAACATTACCGAAACTCACCTGGCCCATCATATAGGCGACAATGTAACCAACAATAATACCGACAAGAACCGCGGCAACTGCCGTCATACCTTTCGTGAAAAACTTCAAGGCTAGTGTGACAATGATAACAACCAGAGCCGGGATCCACATTGAAAGCGAACCAAATGTCATGCCGCTTATGTCTCCACCAGCGGCTTTTGCAGCGGCCAATTTACCCATGGCCGGAACGCCACCGGCCGCGTATTGAATACCGACTTTAATCAATGCCAAACCAATCATCAAAACAATAAGACCTGTTACAAGTGGCGGCAGTGCAAAACGAATGCGACCGATAAAGAAACCTATACAAAAGTGAAATAGTCCGCCGATTAACACACCGGTAAATAACCCAGCCAGCCCCGCAGTACCGGCGCCGACCACCGCTGGGATCATCACCGGTAGAAATGCAAAACTCGTGCCTTGAACAATTGGTAACTTAGCGCCAACAGGCCCCATGCCGATCGTTTGAATAAGCGTCGCAACACCTGCAAACAACATAGACATCTGGATCATATATGTCATATCTGGAAAACCAAGCGCACCTTGGTCTGATCCAAAACCAATACCGGCTGCACCTGCGACGATTATTGCTGGCGTTACGTTACTTGCAAACATCGCAAGCACATGTTGAATACCAAGCGGTATCGCCTTTGCCAGCGGCGGCGTATAATTGGGATCTTTAAGCTGTTCAGCCGTCCCTATTGAATTGTCTGCCATGATTTCTGTTCCCTGCTTTTTTTGCCAACAGCACCCCACTGCTGAGCTAATTGCAGTTTAGAACTCAGCCTGTGGCCAGCAAGACATATTGGGAAGTAGGAAGAAATATTTGCAATTAGTCACAGAAAATTGCGCCAAAATGACGCATTATCAAAATAAACCTTATTCATCTTCTCGTTTCACACGATATTCGCCTGTCTCAGGATCTTGAATAAGTGTACCCTGAGCACCCGTTCTTCGCTCATTTTCGGCCTCTTTTACACGTTTTGAGACCTTTTCGGCTGTTTTGGTCAGGTTTTTATACCCCCAATATCCGATCAAACTAAGAGCACCAAGTAGTATAATTCCGTTCATAACCCTCCCCTTTTTCTATTTCTACAGGCCGTATTGCGCCCACAATGCACGCTCTTCCACAGTTGTAGCGAAGCCTTGCGACAAGCCGGCAGCAATCATCTCACCATTCATACTCGTTAAACCTGAAATTCCGGGTGTGGGGCGCCCACCAAAAATGCCTCGTTTCGCGCTGATGAGGTTCATTTCCGTTTTTTCACCAAACTTGTCTTTCAAGACGGACCGTAGATCACCAATATCATCTACAAGACCTCGCTCTTTACCTTCTATTCCAGTCCAAAACTCACCCGTAAATAGATCAACTGTATCCACTAACTTGTCGCCACGAGAGGTTTTCACCATGTCGATAAAGACATCGTGAATTTCGAGCTGTAATTTTTTTAATCGTTCAATGTCGGCTTTCTTTTCAGGCTGGAAAGGATCAAGCGTCGATTTGTTTTTGCCTGCGGTATAAACACGTCGTTCAACACCGATTTTTTTCAAAAGTTCTGGAAAACCAAACCCACCAGAGATAACACCAATGGAACCGACAATTGATGATGGGTCGACATAAATCTCGTCACCAGCACAGGCAATCATATAGCCGCCGGATGCCGCTACATCTTCAACAAACATCAAAACTTTTTTGTCTTTTTCTTCTGCCAACTGGCGAATACGGCTGTAAATCATACGCGACTGAACAGGCGAACCACCAGGCGAATTAATGCTAAAGGCAACAGCAGGTGCTTTTTTATCCGAAAAGGCTTTATCGAGAAGAGTGGCAACAGATGCCAAATTAAGGTTCCGGCTGAATTGGTTACCACCTGACATAATTGCGCCGTGTAGTCGAACCACAGGGATTTCTACATTTTCGCTGCGAAACTTTTTTGGTAGTAGTTTTTTCAATCGGCGCATGCCTTAAGCTCCATAATTTAAATCTTGCACCTCATTTAGGTGTTTTTACACCAAAAACAATGCACTTGTTGCATCTTTACAAAAATTTACGCCCATTTATGAGATCGTCAGCAGCTTGAGTATAAACGCCTTTGCCCGAGCTTGTCCCATCGGCCTGCTCATGCATAATTAGCGGCGGACGGAGCGTTAGTCTTGCTCTGCTAGATTTCACACCTGTAACTAGAACTCTAATTGCATCACCATCAGACCTCGGAAAAACATTGGTGATTTCAAGTTGACCAAAGCGCCCTTCGCAAGCATTCAAAATATTTTGCAACGAAGAAGGTCGCGCAATCAATGACAATTGCCCTCTTGCTTTTAAAATTGCTGCGGCAGTTTTAATCCATTTCTCAAACATATTGTCTGACATCGCATGGGCGGTTGCTTTCAGTGCATCGGGTGTTGTCCGGTCTGCAGTCTCGTTAAAAGGTGGGTTCATGATCACAAAGTCAAAATGATTATCTAACAATCCAGCACTCAAACGAGCTAACCCCGATAATTCAACATCAGCGTTTAGGACCGAACATTGCTGGGCAAAGTCTCTGTTTTGATCGAGCGCTAGAGTGCGCCGAGCGAAGTCAGACATGATCTCCGTTTTTTCAACCAGAACTGTTTCAACGCCTGACCGCGAGGCTACGCTTAGTCCAGCCGCGCCAGCTCCTGCACCTAAATCTGCTAATTTTCCTGTCGCATCAAGTGGAACTGTCGCACCAAGCAACATCGCATCGATACCTGATCGATGGCCAACACCTTTTGGTTGCTCGATATAAAACTTGCCGTTGTGAAAGGCATCAATTGTAGATTGGGGGAGTTCACTTATCTCTGCTTCGGGCATCGTTATTTTTTATCTCGCAGCTCATTGCCCAGACCTGCATCGCTCATTAAACGGCGCGCGCGCACAATTTCATCAGAATCGACCAATAAACGTTTTGGCAGAAGACCAATTGATCCCTCCAAAATACTCATATTCTCGTCGGCAAGCAAAAATATGATATCCGCATCTTTCAGAAGGGTTTGCGCCAATGAAAGTGTAACGGCATTATTCGTTCTCATTAATTCGTCCAAAATGGCGCCCCCAATTCTCAACTGTCATGACTTCTCGCGAAGATGTTATATTTTTATGGTGAATTGATATGAACCGCGCCAATTCGCCACTTGCCCCATGTTAGCTAGGCAATTATGTTTCAACCTAATTATATTTCGCAGGAGATCAATCAGTTGGGCGTCGTAATTTCACTGGAAGAGAAGAAAAACTCTAAAGCATCAGTTAAACCGCTTGTTGATTTAACAAAACCTGACATGGATTTGGTCAATAAGTTGATTCTATCCAAAGCAGGGTCAGACGTTGAGATGATTCCTGAAGTCGCTGAACATCTGATCTCGTCGGGCGGCAAGCGCTTGCGCCCAATGCTTACAATCGCTGCCGCTAATATGCTTGGATATAAAGGCGAAGGTCATATTCGTTTGGCCACGAGCGTCGAGTTCATGCATACAGCAACCCTTTTGCACGATGATGTGGTAGACGAAAGCGACATGCGACGAGGAAAATCTACCGCTCGCATGATATGGGGCAACCAAGCGAGTGTACTTGTTGGTGACTTTCTGCTCGGTCAGGCGTTTAAAATGATGGTTGAAGTCGGCTCGCTCGACGCGCTGGATGTTCTATCTTCAGCTGCTTCCGTTATTGCCGAGGGAGAAGTGCTACAACTCTCTATAGCAAAGAATATGGAAACGACTGAAGATGATTATCTAGAAGTTATTCACGCAAAGACCGCAGCTTTATTTTCCGCTGCAGCCGAAGTTGGCCCAATCATTGCTGAGAGCCCTAAGGCTGAGCGCGATGCGCTTAAGTCATTTGGTACAAATCTTGGCCTTGCATTTCAAATGATAGATGATGCGCTTGATTATGGCGGTTCAGCAAAAGATCTGGGTAAGAATACTGGTGATGATTTCCGCGAAGGCAAAATTACACTTCCCGTTATTCTCGCCTATCGCAGAGGCAATGATGAAGAACGTGCATTTTGGAAAAGTGCGATTGAAGATGACAACACTGATGATGCTGCACTAGAACGCGCAACTGGGTTGATTGCAAAATATTCCGGTATAACAGACACAATTGCACGCGCTGAACTTTATAGTGCTAAAGCACGGGATGCATTAGCGCCATTGCCCGACACGCCCGAAAAAGCAGCACTTTTAGAAGTTGTTGATTTCTGTCTTAGCCGCGTTAGCTAATCAATTTCGCTGATAGTGGCCGACATTTTGAAAATAAATCGTTGATGTTGCCATTCTCGCGCGACTTATTGTTTGAAGAAAGTTGCATTTTCTTGAAATCAATTGCGATATGACCTTCAAAACTCCATGATTTGTGCATAATATCGCCATCACGTTTGGTAACAATGTCGAATCATTGAGTTAATAAAGGCTTCGTTTATGCGCAACAAATTGCTTCGCTCCTCCATATCGCTGTCACTGATGGTTCTGATGGCATCCGCCGCCACGACAATTTCTTTCAACGATGTGCGTGCGGCCAAGAGTGAAAAAGAGGTCGTTGACCTTGTTGCGGCAGATATTCCTTCATTTACAGGCGCATATCTATCGGGCCAAATAGCGGATTCAGATAGTGACATCGAAAACGCAATTGATTTTTATAACCGTGCGTTAGAATTTGACCCTGAAAATCGCGAAGCAAAACGAAGACTGTTTACAACACTTATTATTTCCGGCGACTTTGAAACAGCAAGCGGTCTTGCAGAAACCTTAAAGGATGATGCCGAAGTTGCTATGCTGGCCGAACGTGCGCTAGCCGTTAGATCAATACAAAAGCGTGAATATCGTCGAGCAGATAAATTTTTAGATCTCGAAGAGACTAATCCGGTCGATAAATTAATCAACCAACTTCTTTCTGCGTGGGCCAAATTTGGTGATAATAAAGTAAAGGAAGCCATTGCTCAGGTTAAAGGCCTTGAAGGACCAACATGGTATTCGGCATTTCAAGACTTCAATCTTGGTATGATGGCAGCAGCCTCTGGCGACTATGAAGCGGCGAAGACATATTTTGGTTCCTTAATCGCAAATCAAGATGCAATTCAAATCGCGCCCGATACTTACCTTCAAGGGGTTATGGCTCTAGCTACTTTGCACAATCAGGATGGTAAGAAAGATGAAGCACTTGCTGTTTTAACCGATACTATCCGCGCAGCATTTGCACCAGCTGATGCGCTTAAAAAGAAAATAGAACAAGATATTGAAACCCCTTATTCTGTCGCTAATGCCCAATCTGGTGCATCCTTTGCCCTTTATACAATTGGCGCTGCACTGAACCGTGAAGGTAATGAAGATATTGTCGCTCTGTATCTTCAATTCGCCCGCGCACTTGATGTCAAAAATGCAGCTGCCTTGGTTATGCTTGCGGAGTTAAAAGAACAACTAGGACAGTCGGACAAAGCAATTGCTATTTACCGCACTGTACCGGACAACTCACCTATGAAACGGCTTTCAGAGTTACAGCTAGGCCTCAATCTTGCTGATGTGGGCCAAGTCGAGGAAGCCCTTGCGCATATATCGGAGCTCATTAAAGCTTATCCAAACGATATCCGCGCCTATCTTGGTTATGGTAATATTTTATCGCGCGAGAAGAATTATCAAGCCGTTGTTGATAATTATGAGAACGCAATTAAGGCCGTTGGACCAATTCATGATCGCACCCATTGGAATCTCTTTTATCAATTGGGTATTGGTTACGAGCGCTTAAAGGTTTGGGACAAAGCTGAGAAAGCTTTCTTACGATCACTCGAGCTTTCGCCAAACCAACCAAGCGTCATGAATTACTTGGGCTATTCTTGGGTTGATATGAATATCAAACTCGAGGAAGGTATAGATATGATCAAGGCTGCCGTCGATCTTCGTCCGAACGACGGCTATATAGTGGATTCTCTCGGCTGGGCCTACTATCGCCAAGGAAAATATGAAGAGGCGACGCGTGAACTCGAGCGTGCAGTTGAACTTCGCCCTGCTGATCCAACCATCAATGATCATTTAGGCGATGCCTTTTGGCAGGTTGGACGCAAGATTGAAGCAAAATTTCAGTGGGAACGTGCACTACTTTCAATGGCGGACTTCGACGAAAGCCAAGTGCCTATCTTAAAACGAAAGCTCAAAGAGGGCTTAACGGACAAAACTGCTGCCAACGATGGCTAATAAGGTTTTATTTGAAGATGCACCAGCAAAGGTCAACCTCGCACTTCATGTGACTGGCCAACGTGCCGATGGCTTTCACCTTTTAGAAAGCCTTGTTGTGTTCACTAAATTTGGTGATCGAATTAGCGGATCAATTTCCGATAAGAATAACCTTTCAATAACTGGCCCATTTTCTACGGAGATGAACGCCTGCGAACCCTCAGATAATCTCATTTATAAAGCGCGTACTGCTCTTGCAGATTTTGCTCTTGCACATGGCATTAGCACACCCCCTATAGCTCTTACATGTGAAAAAAACCTTCCTGTCGCTTCAGGTCTTGGTGGTGGTTCGGCGGATGCTGCGGCGACATTGCGATTACTGATAAAAATTTGGCAGTTGGATATTGCCGAAACTGACTTAACCGCCATTGCGCTCAAACTTGGAGCGGATGTTCCGATGTGCCTCAGTAGCATTCCATTGATTGCGAAAGGCATCGGCGAAGAAATTGATGTGGTCTCAAACCTTCCACAATTTGCGTTGGTTCTTGCGAACCCTCTGATTGAAGTTTCAACGCCTGGAATTTTTTCAAAACTCAAATCAAAATCAAATCCGGGTTTTGATCATGTTGAAGTGCCATGCGGTTTGGATGATTTTCTTTCAGTATTAAATGGCTACCGAAATGATCTACAAGAGCCTGCAATAGACGTGGCGCCAGAGATCGAGCAATGCCTTGATGCATTATGTTCAACAAAGCCTCTATTCCATCGTATGTCAGGTTCAGGTGCTAGTTGTTTTGCTATATATAAAGATATGGACAACGCGCAGGTGGCTTACCACCTGGTCAAATCTCAATACCCAAATTGGTTTACCACCGCCACACCCTTAAGAGGTTCATAATGTCACGCATAGATGAAACACGATCTTTTATTCCGGTTAAATTTGCCGTTCTAACGATCTCAGATACGCGAAAGATTGATGACGACAGGTCAGGTCAAACACTCGTAGATCGTATCGCAAAAACAGGTCACACACTTATCAATCGGGACATTGTTACCGATGATAAGGATAAGATAGCTGCTCGCGTCTTGTCTTGGTGTAAAAAGGACGACATTGACGCCATTATAACCACTGGCGGAACCGGTTTTACCGGACGAGACGTTACACCTGATGCACTGGAACCATTGTTTGAAAAACGGATGGACGGGTTTTCAACCCTGTTCCACAATCTCTCAGAGACAAAGATCGGCACATCGACTATCCAATCTCGTGCCACGGCTGGTCTAATCAATAGTACTTTTGTGTTCGTTCTTCCAGGTTCGCCAGGTGCTTGCAAAGATGCGTGGGATGGCATTCTAGAGAAGCAATTCGACTACCGTCATTTGCCCTGCAATTTCGTAGAAATTATGCCGCGCCTTGATGAGCATTTAAAACGCGGTGCTGGCTCATAAGCAACTCTAAACTGCCACCTTCAAATAAGCAGCTGGCACCATTTCGCATTCCAGCCTGATGGTTCTTAGACCTTTCACAAGCTGCTCCAAATCCGGAGCAGATACCGCTCTTCCAAGGAATTTATGTTTCGGAACGATTACACCATGTTGTAGTCGGGTCTTAGGTCCAAATATACGTTTCATAATGGGAAGTTTATAAGTTTTAGATGCGCAGAACCGCGCACTCGCATCAGACGTTGCTATATGTTCACCCAATACATCAATCCAACCTATCGCAGGACGTGCTCCAGGCTCAATTAACAAAGCCCACTCACCTCTCATTTTCTGAACGGCATGATCAAGCTGAGCTAAACTACAGAAATTACAGCCCGCAGCGTCTGCAACTATGGAACTTCCATCACTTGATCCCAAATCCAGTATCGTCACATCAGATATTAGACCTTCAACAGCACCAGAGATAAGCGCACTTAGAGTCCGAGCAAGCTCAGCTTCTTGGTTATGGCATTGAACAAACACAGAGATCATAGCTGCGTTCTAACTGATGACAGGATGAAAATCCATAGAATATAATCTGCACTTTGTTCTTGATATGTTCTATTTTCCATGTTAGGAATATATTCAACAGGCGGAATCAAAAAATCATGCGCCGGGAGAACAAAATGAACAACCACAATCAGGATATGTCACCGGGCTATAATCACGCTGATGTCACGCGGCAACTATTGGCTGACCAGAGCATTAAGGTGGACAAGACCCGCCGCCGTGGTCGTGCCGCAGGCCTTAACCCAAGCGGACGTTATGAAATTCAGTCCCGCCATGGTTTTGATGATGGATGGGAAACACTGGAACAACTTGAACCTTTTAAAACCGACGTACAGGTTGAACGGGCACGCAGTGTCATCACACGCAATACATCACCTGATATTCCATTTGACCGCTCTATAAATCCTTATAGAGGTTGCGAACATGGCTGTATTTATTGTTTCGCTCGTCCTTCTCACGCCCATGTTGGTCTTTCCTCTGGTCTGGATTTTGAATCCAAACTCTTTGCCAAACCAGATGCGGCACGGCTTTTAAAGCGAGAACTTGCGAAAGATAACTACATACCCAAGAGCATTGCGATAGGAACGAATACAGACCCTTATCAACCCATAGAACGCAAAATGCGGATCATGCGTCAGATTTTGGAAGTCCTTGCAGAAGCAAAGCACCCTATTGGTATAGTTACGAAATCTGCATTGGTTTTACGTGATATCGATATCTTATCTCAAATGGCGCAAGATGGGCTGGTAAAAGTGGCTTTGTCGATTACCACAATTGACCGCAAGTTAGCACGTGCTATGGAACCGCGAGCTTCAACACCGACAAAACGTCTCGAAGCGTTAGATACTTTGAAGAAGGCTGGTATTCCCACATCAATTATGATCGCTCCGGTTATACCCGGTCTGACTGATTTTGAGATTGAGCGCATTTTGGATAGCGCTCACAGTGTGGGTGTCGAGCAGGCTAGCTATATCCTTCTTCGCTTGCCACGTGAGGTTAGTCCTCTTTTCAGAGATTGGTTATTACGTCATTATCCAGATCGGTACCGTCACGTCATGTCGCTTATTCGATCTATGCGGGGCGGAAAAGATTATGATGCGGAGTTCGGCTCACGTATGCGGGGGAATGGTCCTTATGCGTGGCAGATCAAACGCCGATTTGAAATGACATGCAAACGTCTGGGGCTTTCTAAGCGATTTTCTACACCGCGTACCGATCTTTTTACCGCGCCTGAAGGGGAAAACACTCAACTTAAACTCTTCTAATTTACGCGTCCCCTTGCGCATCATACGGGTTTATTCTCTCCACCGCCTCATGAGAACAAACCGATGCGCCAAGCAGATCGTTCTCTGTCCCCTGAGTGATCTGCACCACAGTCATCTTAGCCGCTGGCTGTGGACCTTGCGAGAGATCGGGTGGGTATGCAATTGTCCCCTTACAGATTGTAATACTCACCCGATTCGATGCCTCAAAAAATTAAACCAAAAACAAGAGATAGTCTTTTTGATATGCCAGAGAAGCCAAACTTCCAATTTGAGCTAGATCTTAAGACGCGTGGTATTTGGCCAGTAGCTGGACTTGATGAGGCAGGACGCGGCCCATTGGCAGGTCCTGTTGTTGCCGCTGCAGTCATCCTTGATGAAAATAATATCCCCGAAGGGCTTAATGACAGTAAAAAGCTTTCGCATAAAAAACGTGAAGCGCTCTTCTTTCAGATACTTGATACTGCAACCGTTGCTATCTGCTCAAACTGTGCACAAACTATTGATCAAACGGACATCAGGAAAGCTTCATTAGATGCAATGCGACGGGCACTAAATGCGCTAGCGGTTACTGCGAATTATGCACTTGTGGACGGAAGAGATATTCCACCAAAACTATCCATACCTGCTGACGCTCTCATTAAAGGCGATGCGCGCTCGATATCAATAGCCGCAGCATCTATCATCGCCAAGGTCACCAGAGACCATATGATGGAACAAGCTGCCACTACATTACCTGAATACAAATTTGAGAGACATGCAGGTTATGGAACGAAGATACACAAACAAGCAATCAAAGAGCATGGCGCATCAATCCTTCACAGAATGACATTTCGCCCTCTTCGCAAAGATTGAGCTTACGTCACTTATTCTTGTGATACACGTCACCATCTATCTCCAGAACATCAACACTGAATGTATCGATTTGCGGCAAAGACTTCATCACGCTGTCCAGAATAGCTTTTGAGATAGCCGATTTTCTTTCAGTCGATCGCCCCTTCAAAAGATGAGCCGTTACATGCACAAAGCTATCAGCCTGATTTCCATAATAAGCATTTAGGATGGCATGCGCACGCAGTTTTAAAGCTTTAGGGCGGATGCAATCAAACTCTATGCACGTATCAAAACAGCTTTCTAGCGCATTATTTAGTTGATCGTCATCAATAGAATCCGACCAATATTCTAAAACTATATGCGGCATCTTGATCTCCAAAATAAAAAACCCGCTGAGAACATATCAGCGGGCTTTCAAAATTCAAATATATAAACGCTAGTTCATGCGCTCTTTAACTTCGCTTAACGAAGCCTTGAAAAGATCTGAATGATTTCGCGTTGTAATCTTATCGCTCATCAACTTTTCAGCAGCAGAAATTGCAACTTCAACAGCTGTAGAACGAACCTCTGCAACAGCATCATTTTCAGCTTGAGCAATTTTTTGTTCTGCCATTGCCTGACGACGGACAACATACTCTTCGGACTTGCGACGAGCTTCATCCTTCATAGAATCAGCTTCTCGTTTTGCAATCTCCAGAATGTCCTTGGCTTCTTCTTCGGCTTCTTTGCGCTTACGCTGATATTCAGCCATTAACTGCTGGGCTTCTTCACGCAAACGTTTAGCTTCTTCAAGTTCATCGCGAATTTTATCCGCTCTGCCGTCCAAAGCAGCTGTAATTTTTGCCGGAACTCCAGCCTTAAAAATTATGCCTAGGAATATGATAAGACCGACAAATGCGAAAAATGTAGCATCGATATGCATAATCTTATCTCCTATTTAGCTGCGCTACGAACCGCTGCAGAAACTTCTGCTTTGGTTAGCTTTGCACCTAGTAATTGCTCAACAACAGCTTGAGCTGTATCACCAGCAATGCCGTCGACTTCGGCTAATGCTTTCGCTTTAACGTCAGCAACATGTGCTTCACTTTCAGCTAGACGCTTATTCAACGCTGCTTCGTGTTTTGCACGCTCAGCTTCAGATTCTGACTTAGCCTTCTCACGAGAGCTAGCAGCAATATCTGATGCTTTTTGACGAGCTTCAGCTAGTTCTTGCTCATATGCAGCCACAGCTGCGTCAGATTCGTCTTTAAGCCGATTGGCTTCATCTAAATCTTCTGCAATACGGTCATGGCGTGTTTCCAAAATCCCACCAATACGTGGTGAAATAACTTTGGAAATTAGCAGGTAAAAAATACCAAACGTAATTGCTAACCATAAAAGCTGTGATGGGTATAGACCAGGATCAAACGGAGGAAACGAACCTCCGCCACCTTCGCCGTGACCAGCAACTTCAGTATTTGCGTTTTGAGTCGTATTGGACTCCGCATGTGCGGCGGTCACAAACATATCTCACCTCCAAATAGTGTGATCATCGGGGGCAAATGCCCCACGCGACCAAACATTTTCTATTCGCTTAAATATTAAACAGCGAAAAGAAGAAGAAGTGCAACAAGCAATGAGAAAATGCCCAAAGCTTCTGTCACAGCAAAACCAAAGATCAAACGACCGAATTGACCATCAGCTGCTGAAGGATTGCGAAGTGCACCAGAGAGGTAGCTACCAAAGATGTTACCAAGACCGATACCTGCGCCACCCATGCCTAGACATGCAATACCTGCGCCGATGTATTTAGCTGCTTCTGCTTCCATAATTAAACTCCTTAGAAATTATGTTATTCATTCAAATATTTTCAAATAAGCGACATGCCTATCTGCAACTTCAACTTAGTGACTAGGGTGCAAAGCATCATTGAGGTACATACAAGTCAGTACCGCAAAGACATAAGCCTGCAAGAAAGCTACTAAGAATTCCAAACCTGTAAGTGCAACCGTCATAAACAATGGCAGTGCAGCACCCATGAAGCCAAGTGCGCCTTGAGCACCCATAGCAACGATAAATCCAGCAAACACTTTTAAAGTGATGTGGCCGGCCAACATATTCGCAAACAAACGAACAGAAAGGCTAATCGGACGTGAGAGGAAAGAAATAACCTCAATCATAACGACCAATGGCATAAGGACCCCAGGGATCCCCGATGGCACAAATAATTTTAAAAAGCCCAAACCGTGCTTCATAAAGCCGTAGACAACAACAGTGCCGATGACGAGCATAGCAAGTGCGAAGGTTACAATTAGATGGCTTGTGACTGTGAAGAAATAAGGGAACATGCCAATTAAGTTGGCAATAAGAACGAACATAAACAATGAAAAGACAAGTGGGAAGAAACGCATACCTTGCGATCCAGCGCCATCTCGCAGCATTGAAGCAACAAACTCGTAAGCCATTTCAGAGATGGACTGCAAGCGCGTTGGAATTAATCCACGGTTAGCTGTTGTTGCCATCAAGAATCCAGCAGCGACAACTGTTGTTGCAACCATAAACAATGAAGAATTCGTGAAGGAAAAATCCATGCCACCAATCTCGATCGGAACAAGTCTTGAAAGCTGGAACTGGCTGATAGGATCGTTAGCCACGTTTGTTTCTCCTCATTTTCCGGGTTTAACCGGTCTAAATACATTTGCCTCTAAGGCATTAATCTTCTTTTTTGGAATAACCCACTTTAGGTTTTTCCACCGCTCCAATGGAGCGTAAAACATTCAATACACCTGCGGCAAAACCCAAAAGAAGAAATACAATCATTCCCCATGGCGCAGTGCCTGCATATGTATCCAGCAGATAACCTAAAAGAGCACCAACAAATATTGCAGCTATAAATTCGCTTGAGAGCTTAATAGCAAGGCCATAGCCCTGTCGCTCTTCTGATTTATCAGCTGCCTCGTTTTCATCATCCAGTTTTTTAGCTGCAAGTTTGTCTTCCAGCTTCTGGCGACGGGTCTCAAGACTATCTACCATTTGACCTCACTTTACGTCTGCCTGCATCTCCAAAGAAGTAGCCCATAAAACCACATTCCCTTATTATTGAACATGCGAAAAACAGCCCGTAAGGCTATTGTCGAATTTCGCCGCAACATAGTTTTACAAGTGCTTATAGTCAAGCCGTTGTAGCGACCAAAAACACAAAAGATTAAGTTTTATAAATCAAAGACTTAACCGATTGACGTATTTTTATTAGCTCAAAGCTGCTAAACGAGATGGAAATTGCGACAGTGTTACACAGTAAATCAGAGACTTGAGGGTGGAGAATCTAACTCCAACCACCGCCATAGGTCACATAAAAGATGTGTAAACCTATTTTTCCAACGCGGCGCATAGATTTTGCCCATCTTGGACGGACATATGTCGCATGATAATGTGTGGAAGAGCCAACTTCTTTGAACCAGATTTTGCCAGCCGTTGTGGCAAGCGCAACCTCTTCGGCCTGATTCCATAGTTTGGGTGATTTTACGCGGTCGCGAATACCGTCACACGCAAACGAGAATTGACACCGATTGCGCCAGCTCTTGTTTTGATACACAACGCCGCAAATTGTATTTGGATAGGTCGGGTTTCTAACGCGATTGAGAATCACCTGAGCAACGGCTGCCTGCCCTCTTATGGGTTCACCGCGGGCTTCAAAATATATCCCTGCGGCAAGGCAACGCTGCTCACTTGCAGCAAAAACCCGCGCGGGGAGCGGCTTGGCAGCCCAGGCGTGATCACCTTTTTCGATTGGTGGAATAAAACGACCACGCTTAGCTTTCTCAGTTAAGATGGAAGCAAAGGGCGTTTCACGCGCATAATCCGCCGGAGGCGGAGCATAGGCAGTTGCTAGAATGTCTGCATTATTATTGGTTATAAGTGACCTAAGTATTTTAGGCACGTTTTTGGAGACTTTGGGCTTTCCCTTCTTGTAGAAGGCAGAGGCAATTTCAATCTCGCGCCCTTGGATTTTTGATTTTTCAAAAATCATTGTAACATCTTTACTCTCTCTCGGGAGCTGAAGCGAACTTTGCTCTCCTATGATCGATCCGGCAGAAAAATTCTTAGGTGGTTGCGATGGAGATACCGCCATCACCCGGCCTTTTTTCAGATGTCGTGTCACACGCTTTTCGTCAGGAGTAATTTCAGAAATACCAATTTTGGCGTTAAAAGAAACTGTCTCACCATTACCAAGACTTAGGCTAGCGGCGGGAACGGTTGAACCGGTCAAAATAGGATCAGCAAACGCCATCTCAGCTTTTTGAATTGCACCTGCGGGGGCTGACGTGATGTGCATTTTCCAGCGATCACCTTTACCAGACATCTGCGCCAGGATTGATGCTGTATCAGAATTTGCAACAACTGTGGGGGACATCATAAATCCGGCTAGACCGAATAAGACAGGCGCAACTACGGCGCTTATGCGTGCCAACACCCGGCTCGCCAAAGAACTATTCTTACGCAACACACTACTCCAACAGATACAAATACGCTTTACTTTACTGAAATGGATCATAATCGGTTAACCTTGATGGAAAGTTAATATGCCGCTCCCCAATTTGATAAGCGATGATAATTATGACCAAAGCGAGGCTTTCGCAGTCACGATTGAACGGATTAATTTCCAAGTTCAGGAATTTTCGTCGGGATTTAAAAAAACAATTGCTCTTCTTAAAATAAAGGCGCATCAATTTAACATATGTCCGACATCAAAATCAGCGATACAGTTATTAATCCAGTTTCTAAAACTAAACCACGATCCAGCGCGACCCGTGGGCTTATATTTATGGCAGTCGGAATGTTTTTATTTTCGGCAGGCGATATGCTCGCGAAATACCTGACTGCAGACTTCCACGCAGTTCAAATCATGTGGTCAAGACAGGCAGGCCTTATGGGAGGCGTTGTCATTCTAATTGCCTTCCGAGGTTTATCTGTTTTCCGTTCAACCCATCCACGTCTTCAAATCACACGAGGCGCAGCGGCTGCTGGTTCTGGGACGATATTTATTTTCGCAGTCGCCTATGTGCCATTGGCGGATGCGGTTGCCGTTAGCTTTGTTGCACCGTTTATGGTCACCATCATGGGCGCACTCTTTTTAGGCGAGAAGGTTGGCATCAGGCGTTGGACGGCTGTCATTATTGGATTTCTAGGCACACTTGTTGTTATACGCCCAGGTGCTGATGCTGTCCATCCGGCCGTATTTTTGGTTCTTATCGCCGCTGGGTTATTTGCCACACGGCAGATTCTATCACGTGCATTGAGTGATGATAAGACAACGACAACCATTGCTTACACGGCTCTTGTCAGTGGCGCGATACTGTCAACAGCACTACCAATTGTGTGGAAAACGCCTCAAACAGGTCAGGCAGTTTTGATTTTTGTTGGATTGGCAATCATCGCAGCCGCTGCGGAAATCTGCATTATCAAGGCTCTGGAGTTCACCGAAGCTGTAATTGTAGCCCCTGTTCATTATAGTCTGATCATCTGGGGTACGATGTATGGCTATGTTATATTTAATGATCTGCCCGATATTTGGACATGGGTTGGAGCAGCAATAATCAGCACATCCGGTATTTACACACTATATCGTGAGCATCATCTGTCAAAGCAAGCCTCAGGTACGGAATAGATACGTGACAAAGACAACTCCTAATCTCATTATATTTGATTGCGATGGTGTGCTGGTAGACAGCGTGATGGCGCATTGCGAAGTCTTATCCGCGAACTTTGCAAAATACGGCTTAGAGATCAGTCCGATTGACTGTCGCGACAAACTCGGTGCAGGAAAAATGTCTGAAATTGGCAATGCAGCACAAAAACTTGGTGCATCATTACCTGACCACTGGCTAGACGAAATCTATTATGAGATTTTCACACGCCTCGAACAGGGTGTTCCACTTATAGATGGCATCGAGGATGCTTTAAAACAAATCAAAGCAGAACAAATAAAGATCTGCGTCGCTTCCAATGGAAGCCGAAAAAAAATGGAGATCATGCTCGGTGCAAGCGGGCTACTAAGTCATTTTGATGAATACATCTATTCAGCACACGATGTGGGTGTTTGGAAACCAGACCCGGGGCTTTTTTTACATGCAGCGGGTCAGATGCGTGAAGATGTTTCCGAGTGTATTGTCATCGAAGACAGTCCAACAGGAGCATTGGCAGCAAAGCGTGCTGATATGAAATGTTTAGGCTATGCAGCGGATACTAATGCAAATGATTTGATATCTCATGGTGCGACAAAATTTTTATCCATGCGGGAGATACCTAAATTAGTGGGTATTTGAGATATATTAGCAATAACATATGATCCAAACTTCAGAACCTTACTAAACAAAAGTAGCCCATGCCAAAATCACAACTCCACGGCCATCTCGCTATGCTCCTTATGTCTTTCTGCATCGCTGGATCTTTTAGTCTTGGATCAGAAATTGCAAACGTTGTTTTACCAGATGCACTTACGGCGGTACGCTTTGTAGCTGCCGCAATATTTATGGGATGTATCATCACACTAAATGGCAAGGCAAAACGCAGACATTTTGCAGCACCATGGCGTTTTTTATTATTGGGTGCGGTTTTCTCTGTCTATTTCGTCGCCATGTTTGAAGCATTGAAAATAACGGCACCGGTTTCGACAAGCGCAGTCGCCACACTAATTCCGCTCATGACGGCTATCTTCGGCTATGCACTACTTAGACAAGCTATGACAAAACGCATGGCCTTGGCACTCGCTATCGGTGCTTTTGGAGCTTTATGGGTAATTTTTAAAGCTGATCTGAACGCGTTTGTGAAATTTGATCTTGGTTTGGGAGAATTTATCTTTTTCTTTGGCGCAGCCGCGCATGCGCTTTATACTGTACTGTTTCGAAAACTAAACCGAGGCGAACCTGTCACTGTTTCGACATTTGGCGTTATGGTAGGAGGTGCTATTGCTCTTATAATCTATAGCTATCAAAATATTCTTGATACGAACTGGTTAGAACTTCCGGCAAGATTCTGGCTCATTTTTACCTATCTCGTGCTTATTACAACATCGCTGACATTTTTTCTGACACAATTTGCAGCATTACGCCTTCCCTCTGCAAAAGTCATGGCTTACACATATCTTGTCCCAAGTTGGGTGATTTTATGGGAGTGGGTGATTGGTAATGGTCTGCCAGACCTAAAAATAAGTGTTGGCGTTGCCATTACAACAATCGCGCTTCTTATCCTTTTAAAGAATGAAGAAAAAGCCTAAATGGATAATCTCACCCATTTAAATTAACGCCGGCGTCGGCGACCTTCAAACGGATTATCACCAGATCGATAATGTATGCGGATCGGAATGGCCGGCATATCAAAATCTTCACGCATTTTATTGATCAAATAACGTGAATAAGATGTTGGCAAAGAATCTGGGCGAGTACA
This sequence comes from Lentilitoribacter sp. EG35, assembly GCF_040784015.1. Taxonomy (NCBI): domain Bacteria; kingdom Pseudomonadati; phylum Pseudomonadota; class Alphaproteobacteria; order Hyphomicrobiales; family Rhizobiaceae; genus Lentilitoribacter; species Lentilitoribacter sp. EG35. The sequence goes on along the minus strand of NZ_JBFNGQ010000007.1, from coordinate 147,807 downwards.
GGAGATCATAAAACCAGGTGGGCGTGATTTAACCTGTGTCATATATTTCAATTTCAAACGGCGGCCCGATACTGCCGGTGGCGGATGCTGCGCCGTTGTTATATTCAACCAACGGTTCAACCGTGCGGTTGGAATACGACGGTTCCATATTCTATGGGTATCGATCACTGCTTGCATAAGCTTGTCGAGCCCATTGCCCATCTGACCGGAAATTGGCACAGCCAGTATTCCGCGCACTTGCGGCAAAAGACGTCTTGTTTCTTCATGCAGATATTTCAAATGCTCTTGGCGATTTTCCACCAAATCCCATTTATTTATCGCAATCACACATGCACGGCCTTCTTTGATAATCAGATCAGCAATATGCAAGTCCTGTTTCTCAAAAGGAATTGTTGCGTCGAGGACAACGACAACAACTTCTGCAAACCGGATTGCACGCAATGCATCTGCAACTGAAAGTTTCTCAAGCTTTTCTTGAACCCGAGCACGCTTACGCATACCAGCAGTGTCAAACATCTTGATCTTGCGATCGTTCCATTCCCATTCGACAGAAATAGAATCGCGCGTTATGCCAGCTTCCGGTCCGGTAAGCAGTCTGTCCTGACCTAAAAACTCGTTGATCAGCGTAGATTTCCCGGCATTTGGACGACCAACAACTGCGACACGAAGTGGCTTACTCGTATCAATCTCGAGCTCTTCCTCATCATCTTCAAAGTCATCATCGTACACATCGACATCGGTTTCAGCTTCGTCGAAATCCTCTTCGTCATCATCAAATGCGACATCTTCTCCCACAGCGTCGACAATTGCATCACGTAGATCGAGCAGGCCTTCACCATGTTCGGCAGAAATTGGGCATGGTTCACCGAGGCCTAAGCGATACGCATCAAGCAGGCCGGATTCAGCTCCCCTAGCCTCGGATTTATTGGCGACCAAGACCACCTTCTTACCACGCTTGCGCAAAAGCTTTGCGAGCGTTTCATCTGCAGGAGTGATACCCATTTTTGCGTCGACCAAAAAAAGCGCAATATCTGCTTCATCAATCGCAGCTTCAGTTTGCGCGCGCATGCGGCCTTCAAGCGTATCAGGGCCGGATTCTTCCAAGCCCGCTGTATCAATCATCTGGAAATGAAGATCTACAAGTTTCGCATCGCCCGGTCTCCGGTCACGCGTAACGCCGGGCGTATCGTCAACAAGCGCCAGCTTTTTGCCTGCCAAACGGTTAAATAATGTTGACTTACCCACATTTGGGCGACCAACGATAGCTAGTGTGAAACTCATTTGTGCATCCAATCATGCCCCACATATCATTTTAGATATCTGTTTGGGTATTTAATTGCTTAATTACGATGCTGCGCTGCGACCAGCAATAAGATCGAGAATAACTTGCGCGCGCGAACTCATCTGCTGCGGAGAACGACGATCATCAACAATTAGCTGCATCCACTCTTTTGCGCGGGCAAAATCATTTGCTTTATAGGCAGCTAATCCAAGCGCCTCACGAGCAGAATGGCGCATTGCATTTTCTGTATCGGTTAAAACCTCAACTTCACGCGATACATCATCGTACGATCCGTGATCAACAAGCAGATAGGCAGCTCTAATTTTTGCGATATCTTGCAACGCTTTTGGCACACCATTGTCGCCAGATACAGCCTGAAAGGCTGCAATCGCAGAACTGGCGTCGCCTTTATCGGCCAACACTGTTGCGGCACGGAGCTTAGCCATCAAAGGATAGGCACCGTATCCCTCTGCTTCAAGCTTATCAAAACCTTCAATAGCTTCATCTTGTCGACCTTCTCGCGCAGCAGTTAGTGCTTCTAGGAAGATATCACCTGATGCAGCGGCTTGATTGGCAGTATATTCCTTATAAGCAACATTGCCTGCCACACCGACAACGATGGCCACAGCACCACCAATAATGAACTTGCCGTATTTCTTCCAAATGGCCGTTGCAGCATCGGAACGTAGCTCTTCATTGACTTCGCGAATAAAATTGTCGTCTTCACTACTCATGATAAGATCGTCTTCTATTTAAAATATTGATTATGCCGCCTTCTAAACGATTTTGGAAAAGTTAAAAGAGCTTTTTGATAAAAGAGCGGCATTAACGTGCTTAAACGCCAGAAATGCGGTAAAATGATCACATTACGTTTAATTTGCAGGCGTTTGGGAGAGACACAAGCATGGCCATCGATATTAAAAAAGCCAAGATGCGTCTGGATGGAGTACAAAAAGAACTCGAGGCGTTTTCTAAACTGTCGGCAGAATTTCGCGAACCTGTTATCCTTGATCAAAATTCGGTCGGCCGTTTATCGCGGATGGATTCTATGCAGCAGCAGGCCATGGCACAAGCGCAGGAACGCAACCGCACACGCGACCTCGTGCGTATTGAAATGGCTCATCGCAGAATGAACGAAGATGAATATGGCTATTGCGTCAATTGCGGCGAAGAAATTCCTGATAAACGGCTTGAGATTGACCCAATGGCGGAACGCTGCGTAACTTGTGCGGAAAATGTATAGGGAATCCAAGCTCAAGTCATAGGTTTGCCATAATTTCTAGTTTGATATATGCACAACAGATAACAAAATTATGCGACAACCTCACCTCATTGAGGTCGTCCATCTGAAAGATTTTTTTGACCAAAAACTTACCCCTATTATCATGTATATGTAGCATGAGTTTAGCGTTTGGCTTCCAAAGCGAGCCTGTTTATGCAAAAGAAAACCAGATCATTTTGATCTCGTTTGATGGCGCTCATGACAACAAATTATGGGAGAAAAGCCTACACATCGCAGAACAAAGTTCAGCAAAATTCACCTACTTTCTCTCCTGTGTGTTTTATATGCAAAAGCGCGATGCCAAAGGCATTTACAAAGCACCAGGCAGGACCAGAGGCACATCCAATATTGGTTTTGCTCCTTCTGTTGAAGACGTTACCACACGACTTGAGCACGTTTGGGCTGCTCGTAATTTTGGACATGAGATAGGAAATCATACTTGCGGGCATTTTGATGGTGCGAACTGGAGTGCTGATCAATGGTCTTCAGAGCTTGCGCAGTTTAACGATATCTTATCTTCTGCATGGTCGCGCAACGGATTAGCGCATCTTGAACCCATTGGATGGAAAAAGTTTGTCAAAGACGAGATTAAAGGGTTTCGTGCGCCTTATTTATCTGTCGGCAACGGCCTGTTCAAAGCACTCAAAAGTAATGGCTTTGCCTACGATGCCAGCACCGTATCACGCGGACCAAAAATACCAAACATGGCTAAGGATGTTGTGGAATTTGCGCTTCCCCTCATCCCGGAAGGGCCTTCAAAACGTCCTATTATTGCAATGGATTACAACCTATATGTAAGACATTCCAAGGCCGAGGAAAATGCCGCGCACTCAACGGAATTTGAAACACGCACTTTAAATGCATTTAATGCAGCATTTGAAAAGCAATATAATGGCGACCGCATACCGTTTCAAATTGGTTATCACTTTGTCGAAATGAATGCGGGCGCCTACTGGCGTGCGCTTGAGCGCTTTGCGATAGATGTGTGCAACAAGCCAGATGTTGACTGCATCACATATCAAGAGGCGCTTTCACGCCTCAAGAATACGTCAGATAAAAATGGTTAGGCGTTTTGGGGCGCATCATCGTGTGACGCAACTTCATCCTGATAAATGATACTTTCGAATGCACTCAAACGTTTGTAAATTGAAATAAGGTCAACAATCGTTGTCCATGAATTTGCAAAGAACTTAAAGCTCTCTTCCACTCGATCAAATGCATCTCTTATCTGTTGGAATACACCAAATGTAATTGCACCTGACACAATAGTTGGCCCAAGTACGGCAAGTGGTATAAAGTTAGAGCCTTGCAGATACGCATAGCGTGCTAAATTAAAGTACAAATAATTGAAGTAAAGTTTGAAGTAGTTTTTCCTGACCGCAGCAAATAGCTCTTTAACAGTTTGTGGTTGTGCATGATCACCACTATCTTCACCATAAACTAGCTCTTTACGATAGGCCGCTTCAACTTTCTGATTATTAAATTCAAGCCCAGGCAACTTTATGCCTACTACAGCTAATAACACAGTACCCAACAATGCCGACATAATAGCCACATAAACCATAGAACCATCTACTCTACCAAAGAAAGGCAGCTCTGTAACTTTCTGAGATAGACTATAAAGTAATGGCAAAAATGCAATTAAAGTCATCATAGATCGCACAAAGGCCACACCTAACCCCTCAACAATACTGGCAAATCGCATCGTATCTTCCTGCACACGCTGGGCCGCACCCTCAACGTGGCGAAGCTTTGGCCAGTTTTCCATATAATAATCATTCATTGCAGTACGCCAGCGAAATACATAATGGTTCACAAAAAATGAAAGTAAAATGAGAACTGATATGCTGACGATAAGAATTGGTACAACTGTTATTAACTCGCCATAATACACTGAGAGTTTTACTGAGTTAGGTTCTGTCAAAGCTTTTTGAATAAGGTCAAAGAAGTTACCAAACCAACCGTTGAAATAAACAGAGATTTGAACGCTATAATAGGTGACTAAGATGATAACCGTCGAACCAAAGACGGACCATACATACCATTTATTGCGTTCAATGAAAAACCAAATCAAGGTAAACCCGAAGCCTGCCACAAGAATATAGATGTATATTGAAAGCTTATCCACCGTTAGAAATGGTGGACGTTCACCTTCAACTGCTTGAGGAACAAACTCCTCCAAATATTCAAGCATTGGCACAAAGTCGGATAAAAATCCGAACCAAATTATAATGGCAACAGCCGTCCAAACGACTACCGATGAAAAGAATATAATCGGACTTGGAAAAAAAGATCTAAACAATATTTTAACCTTTTGTTATTCGCGCAATTATTACCATCGCGATTCGTAATTTTGCTTGTTTATAAGACCTTACGGGAAACACAACAAGCTACATTAATGTGATCACCATTTGATCACGAACTAGATTTATCACTTTCCATAACGAGCTTTATCTAGTAATTGTGCAACGCAATATAAATTTACTTAGCAGGCAAAGGTATCAAGATGACAAAAACTGCAATCATCACTGGTTCAACCAGTGGCATTGGTCTAGGCATTGCGAAAGCATTTGCCAAAGCTGGCATGAACGTCGTTATCAATGGACTTGGTAGCGCAGAAGAAAATGAACCAGTACGCGCTGAGGTCGATGCGCTGGGTTCTGGCCAGACTGTTTTCCATGATGCGAATATGATGAAGCCTGATCAGATTGAAGATTTGGTGAAATCGACCGAAGAAAAGTTTGGTCAAGTTGATATTATTGTCAACAATGCGGGCATACAATTTGTTGAAAAAGTTGAAGATTTTCCAACCAGCAAGTGGGACGCGATTATTGCGATCAATATGTCGAGCGCATTTCACACCACGCGTGCCGCATTTGGCGGAATGAAGAAGCGTGGTTTTGGGCGGATTATCAACATTGGGTCGGTACATAGTCTCATCGCCTCTCCTTATAAGAGTGCCTATGTGACAGCCAAACATGGTATTTTGGGCCTTACTAAAACGCTCGCGCTTGAAGGTGCAGAGCATGGCGTGACTGCAAATGCGGTGTGTCCGGGTTATGTTGAAACACCGCTTGTAACGGGGCAAATTGCTGACACGGCAAAGGCTCGCGGAATGAGCGAAGAAGAGGTGATCAAAAATGTGATCCTCAAAGCTCAAGCCACGAAACAGTTTGTGCAAATTGATCAAGTTGCTGCACTTGCACTTTATCTTACGTCCGATGATGCGGCCCAAATCACAGGTACAGCCCTGCCTGTTGACGGCGGTTGGTCTGCACAATAATGGCAAAGGCCACGCCCCAGACAAAAACAATTAACCTTGCCCTCCAAGGTGGTGGCGCTCACGGAGCTTTCACCTGGGGTGTGCTTGACTACTTGCTTGAAGATGGCAGAATAAAACTCGATGGCCTTTCTGGCACCAGTGCAGGCGCGGTCAACTCTGTTCTTCTAGCCTACGGTCTACAAGTTGGCGGTCACGACGGCGCTCGAGCCAAGCTAGACGAGTTTTGGAAAGCTATGAGCGAAGCCGGGACATCTCCTTTCGGCGACATGATGGAACCTTGGAAGAAAATGATTGGTGCCTCCTTCGGCGGCACTGGTCCCATGGTTGCAGCCACTTACAATGCGCTCGATACATTGACCCGAACCATGTCACCCTATGAACTTAACCCTTTTGATTTCAACCCACTACGCGATTTATTGGAAAAGTGCGTTGATTTCGAACGGCTTCGATGCTGCACAGATGTGAAACTGTTTATCAACGCAACAAACGTTAAAACAGGCAAAGCTCGTATTTTTGAAACGTCTGATATCAGTCTCGATGCTGTCATGGCATCTGCCTGTCTGCCGAGCCTGTATAAGGCTGTCGAAATAGATGGTGAAGCATATTGGGATGGTGGGTTTATTGGCAATCCAGCTTTATTTCCATTCTTTTATAAATGCGAAAGTCGAGATGTTCTGATCGTGCACATCAACCCGATGCGACGTGAGAGCATTCCAAAAACCGCACCTGAAATCATGAACCGCCTCAACGAGATTTCTTTCAATAGTTCGCTTATCAGTGAATTACGTGCTATCAAATTTGCGAGCAAACTTGTGCAGGAACATTGGCTCAAAGACGAATATCATAATAATATTCGTGATGTTTATGTCCATTCAATACACTCAGATGATGCGCTTGATGATCTCAGTGTTGCGACGAAATATGATATTAGTTGGCCGTTTTTGACTGACTTGCGAGATCGCGGCAGAGGCGTAGCGAAAGAGTGGTGCCAAACTCATTTTGAGGCTGTTGGAAAACACTCATCTGTTGATTTAGACGCTGAATTTCTTAATATCTCGAACATTCACAGCTAAAATATTGCATCCAATACAAATTTTAACTCAATACTTTCAATAACTTGTGAAACCTTCCCTTGATTGTCAAGAAACTGTTAACTAAGTGTAGTAACAATAAGACACTTAGAACATAGTTCTGAGCAAGCTGCGTGAGCACGGATGTACTGCCACGTGGCTGAATTTTCAAAGACAATTTGTCTTATATTTCTGCCCTTCTTGCTTGCTTTCTAGCTTTGGCAAGATGGGCCGGAATTCGAAAACTCTCAGGCACTTCGGTCCTTTTCTCATCCAAAATATGCTCAATCGCGACATCTGCCATTTTGTGCGCAACACCAAAAGTAATTTTAAAGCCGCTTGTTGCAACAATAACATTTTTTGCTTTAGGCATATGATCGATAAGAGGATCTCGCCCTATCGCTCGTGGTCGCAAGCCCGCCCAACGTTCCATCACATCCGCATCTTTTAGCTGCGGGCAAAACTCTCTCGCCCGCTTTATGAGCGTTTCCAACTGCTGATCAGTGCTCATAGGGTCATCAAATTCTATTTCGCTCGTACTTCCAACGGCAACATGACCATCTTTATGAACTATAACGTAAAGCCCCATATCGAACATAATTGGCCAAGTTGGATCAAGATCAGCCTTTAATATTGCCGCCTGCCCCTTTATGGGTTTACCCAATGCAAGTACTGGTACGGACAATGACGGCGCAACGAAGCCAAATGTGTTGGTACCAGCTGCCAAAACAATATGCGAGAATTTGATCTCTGATAGATCACTCAATGTCGCCCGGCATACCGTTTCATCATATTTCAACAATCCAATATTTTCACGAAGTGTAATCATGCTATCTTGTAAAATAGCCTGCTTGAGCGCGGCCAAAATCCTACGAGGATTAACACGCGCTGACAGCGTATCATAAACAACGCCATGCTCTGCCTTGGATGCAATTGGCCAATTGTCAATCGGTGACTTGTTCAGAATTTTCCATTCATAAACGCCAAGCCAATGTTTTTCCGCATTTGGCAGATGGCCCGCCATTTGCCCGCGTTTTGTATCATTCATAATAGGAGCAACACGGCCACACCTATTATAACCACATGAGAGCGATGTTTCATCTTCCAGCAGTTTAATTTCCTCTGGCAGCGCGTGCAATGCCTCGAATTGGAACTGTTTCTTGCCATCCCAGCGTTCAGGCATATGTGGCATGAGTGCGCCAAGGACACCACCACTTCCTCCTGCGCCGACCTCGTCTTGATCAATCAGCAATGTTTTTAATCCGCGTTTTCCGGCTTTATAGGCAGTCCAGCAACCAATAATACCACCACCAACCACAAGAACATCAAATTCTGTTTGACGATCAATAAAACCAACGTTATCGCCTGAACTCATGAATAAGAACCTTGAAGTAAAAGAAGAGATTAAAAACGAAATTGAATGGCGTGAGGGTGATATGCCCTATTCCACACAATTTGGCGACTATTTTTATTCAAAAACCGACGGCCGCTTAGAATGCAACCACGTTTTTATAAATGGAAATGACCTTCAAACCCGTTTTACATCTGAACAATCATTTGTCATCGCCGAATTGGGTTTCGGAACGGGGTTGAATTTTTTGGAAACAACTCGCCTGTTCCACACCCTTGCACCTGATGGTGCCAAGCTTGAATTTCATAGTTTTGAACTTTTTCCCATGATGAGCAATGAGATTGATAAAGCGCTTGCGGTATGGCCAGAAATAGAAGCAGAAAAACAAAGACTTCTGAACATTTGGCCTTCTTCATTCGAGATGTATCAAGTTTTTCAATTTAAGCCAGACATTAGCCTTCATCTGCATGTTGGTGATGTGAATGAGATAATCCATCAAACAGACCTGCGTGCAGATGCTTGGTATCTTGATGGATTTTCACCAGCCAGAAATCATGCCATGTGGAATAAAAATCTCATGCAAGCCGTATCGGATCACACCAATTCCAATGGTACATTGGCGAGCTATACAGCTGCTGGCTGGGTACGCCGAAATCTGCAAGCCGCCGGATTTACCATCAAAAAATACCAAGGATATGCTGGCAAACGAGATATGATTAGAGGAGTAAAATTGTTAGCTTAAGCATGATCACCTGCAGTTTAGGCTGCTTCTCCTACCGCAAATGTTTTATTTAATGGATGCGATTTTGGAAGTAGACTACCAATTTTTGCTGCCATCATATCCGGGCTAACGGGCTTAGATAGATAGTCATCCATACCGGCGGCGAAACAATCTTCTTTATCACCCTTCAACGCATGTGCAGTAATCGCGCAAATGGGCGTATGTCGAAGGTCATTTTCTTCTTCAATTGCACGGATCGCTTTCGTAGCTTCATGTCCGCTCATCACTGGCATAGAAACATCCATCAAAACGATGGCAGGATTATGCGTCTTCCAAAGCTCAACAGCTTCCTGCCCGTTTCCAGCAATTTTAAAGTTTGCTCCCAGATCATTTAATACTTCAGTAAAAACGATTTGATTTACCTCGTTATCCTCAGCAATGAGAATATCAAGACCGAAATTCGATGTTTCTTCCTCAGGTAGATCATCTGAACCAGCCATCTGAATATTGAGAAGTTCTACGATTTTATCTTCAAACAGAGATGGCGATATCGGTCTAGTGAATGTCGCGTCAACATTCTTGGAAATAGAAAAGATCTGGCTTTCAGTCGCGTTGCCATCAGTTGCCTGCAGAATTACTGTATTTTTAAAACTCAAGTGTTTCCTTAAATCAGCGACAAATTTTTCGTGCATAGATTCAATCTGTTCACAGTCAATCACAATCAAATCTACTGATATATTTTTTTCCGCGACCACGTTTATTACCTTTTGAGCTTCAGCTAAACATTCAGTCGCGCAGCTGTCTATGTTCAGAGAACGCAATTGTTCCTGATATAGCTCTTGATCGATATCCGAGCTGCTAATCACTAACGCTCGGAACATTGGAAAATTGTTCTTCTCAGACAAATTTATACTCGTTCATCAAATACATTTGTACTTATTGTTTAAGTAAGCTTCGTTGAAATGAGTAAAAAGAAGATTAATCTTGGACCCCAATAAAAATACCAAAAATCTAGTATTTTTAATGGGATAGGAAAATCCAATATTTCCGATGCTTAAGAAAATCCTGAGTACCACCCTTTCTTACGAGCCAAGAAATCCTCCACTATCACTCATCTAGTTATAACTAATGACCTCAATCTCTATGCCATTCTCATCATCAAAGTAGAAACGGCGACCAGGTTCATAATCGGCGTGAGACGTGGTGATATAGCCCAAATCAACTATTCGTTTCTCCACATCGTCAAGATCATCAACAACAACACCTATGTGGTTTAATCCATTGTAACGATGGTAGGTATCTTCTGTTGAACCTTTTGAGTTGCCATTTTCATAAATAGCTAAGTAACTGCCCTCGCCTCCAACATGAATCGATGTTCCTCCATGTATAGAATCTCCTTTCCAACGAACTTTCCAGCCAAATAATTTACAATATGTCTCTGCCGTCTTTTCAACATCGATCACCGTCACATTGATATGTTCAAGATAGGTTTCATTTTGCACTTTTTCCGCAATTGTCATTGTAATCTTTCCTTCTTTAATGTTGATCGAAGGCATGGTAATCTCTCAAGTTAACTTGAGGTCAAGAGGTTATTTAGCCCCATGAAGAAGAAAATTGAGACAACTTTGGCTATTGGTGCAATAGCTGCGAGAACTGGCTTGGCAGTATCTGCCATTCGCTACTATGAAGAACAAGGATTGGTACACTCTGAAAGAAATAATGGAGGACAGAGGCGATTTCTACGATCTGACATACGTCGTCTTTCATTTGTAATAATCGCACAAGATTTAGGATTTTCACTCGATCAAATCCGAGAACAGCTTAACAGACTGCCAAATCAGCGAACACCCACCGCTAAAGACTGGGCCGAAATGAGTGAGAACTTTCGCACTAATATAGACGCAAAAATTGAAAGCCTCATTCAATTGAGAGATAAACTCGACGGCTGCATTGGTTGTGGATGCCTATCACTCGACAAATGCAAACTTTACAACGCTGAAGATCGCGCTGCAAAGAAAGGTGCAGGCGCACGATATCTTATGGGCGACATCGCTGAACTCGATTAATCACTTAACTACAAAGACTAATCTAAAGAAGATACCTTCCAATCAGGTTCTTAGAAGTTCAACGAAATATCGCGATGATCAGACAGACAACCTGCCACAGATAACGCTTGCTCTCTTGTCAATTTTGGTTGCTGGCGAATACCAATATTATGACGAATTGATTGCTCATATTCGCCCAATTTCGGCAAAATATTCGTCACGCCTGCTTTACGCCATTCAATCTGCTCATCATAAAGCTTAACTGCTTTTGCAATCTCTTTAAGCGCCTTTTCTTTATTTGGTTTTCTAGCCTTAATAGCGCGGCGGGCTTTGGAGATAGCTGATTTTACTTTATCAGCACCCGCAACATCGCCAAACTTTTTAGCAAGGGCAGCTAAAGGCTCTACCATATCGACAGGTTGATTATCTTCAATTTGTGCTGATGCCGCGTAGAGTTCATCTTTTAGCTCATTAAATGCATCTGTCGAATTTAGTACATTCATCATCTCAACCACCGGCTCATAACCTTCCTGAGACGCACGATAGAATTTACCTCTTTCAGAAGTTACTGTTTTTCGTAGCTTGCTATAAGTTTCAAACTTTCCTTCCCAATCCGATGGAATTTTAGCTGTAAGCTCAGTAATATCTTTATCGATGTTCTCTAGCTTTTGGTTGATGGCCACTGCTCGCTTTTCAGAACCTTCAGGCAAACGGCTTAACTCAGTCTCAAGTTCGGCCTTATGAGTTTCCAAACGCCTGATATCGCGTTCGACTTCCCGTACAAAATGATGATCGGGACGATAGGCATCAGACGCATCAAGCACAACCTGCTCTGCTGCGATAGCGCCGTCTAGAAGTGCAAATGATTGCTCAGCACTGTCAAAACTTTTAGCCAAATCTTTGCTCATACCAGATGGCAATGTGGATAAATCAATATTACGCGCCATCGAAATATTTTGCAGCAAACCAGCCTTGTTTGTTGCGAATTCTTTGACCAGATAATTATCAACACAATAACCCAGTTTTGGGTTGCGCGGGGGCGGGGAATTTTCCGAAAGCAACGACACTCTATTTGGCAGGTAATTTACCAATTGTGGCACAGCGCCAACAATGGCTAGAGCAGATAATTGCAACAAGATGAATGGGATCACTCCCTTATACATATTGATCGTTTTAACCACAGCCGGCGCAACGCCTCGCAGATAAAACAGCGCAAACCCAAATGGCGGTGTGAGGAATGATGTTTGAATGTTCAGACCAATCATCACGCCCAACCAGACAGCAGTCACATTTGCCTCTGGATCAGCCAACAAAATCGGCGCAACAATTGGTACCACAACAACAGCAATTTCAATGAAATCAAGAAAGAAACCAAGGACGAAAATCACAGCCATGACGATGAGGAATTTTGTCCAAAAACCACCCGGCAATCCTTCGAGAAACTCTTTAACCAAATGCTCTCCACCAAATGCGCGGAAGGCAGCTGTCAGAATGGCCGCACCAAGCAGAATAATGAAAACAAGTGATGTCGTTTTCGCTGTTTCAATCATAACGCCATGAAGCGTATTTTCAATTTTGAGTGCTCGAATACCACTCCAAACAAGGGCTGTAATCAGACCAGTTGTACCAATGATTGCGAGCGCGATACCAAATTGGTCTTCGGCTGAATTAATGCTTTTCACATTGGTATTGTAGAGCGAAAGCGTAATTGTGATGAGAACTAACGAGGCAATGGCCAACAATGCTGGATAATAGGCGCGGGAGTGCCCTTCTCTGAGACGATAACCCGCCATTATGAGTGCGCCGCCTGCACCGATTGCGCCTGCTTGATTCACCGTTGCAATACCGCCAATGATTGAACCAAGAACAAGGAAAATCAGAAGAAGTGGAGGAACCAGGGTCAAGACCACTTTGACTAAAAACGCACCGTCAATCTTCCCTTCAGAAGCAACTGGCGGTGCCGCTTTTGGATTGAAAAATGCATAAATCAAAATATAGGCCATATAGAGCACGACAAGCACAATGCCCGGAACAAATGCACCTAAGAACATTTCGCCGGCGCTTGTGGATACGACATCAAAAATTGACGGCATAGACAATTCGCCTGTCGCATCTTTAAAGAGCGCTTTGCGCGCAGTACCAGCTTGATCCGCAGCACTGGATAATTGGTCGGCAAGAATAATCAACACAATAGAGGGTGGGATGATCTGACCTAATGTTCCTGATGCCGCAATCGTACCTGTGGCAAGAGGCTGCGAATAATTATTACGTAACATTGCAGGCAGGGAGATAAGGCCCATTGCAACTACTGTCGCGCCTACAATACCAGTTGTTGCAGCAAGCAATGCACCCACAAAAACGACTGAAATACCGAGGCCACCTGGCACAGGACCAAAAAGTCTGGCCATTGTGATGAGCAAGTCTTCCGCGATTTTTGAACGCTGAAGCATAATACCCATAAAGATGAACAGCGGAATGGCAATGAGGGTGTCTCGTTCGGGTTCCCAATAGACCCCGCGAAGGTTGGTTACACCGGCACTTAGCCATTGCGCGGGACCACCCTGCGCGAAGAAAATATCGCTATCGCCCAGAAACAAATATCCGGCACCCGCAGCCAGCAAGATTGTGATGATGGATGAGCCAGGCAGGGCAAAGGCCACCGGGTAGCCGACACCCAAAGCAATTGCCATAAGTACGACAAGGAGAAAGAGAAAAAACAGTTCCATAATAACTTCCTCTAATGCGCGTCTGATGGTTTAGGCATATGTTTGCCCGCTTCACCGCGTATATCTGCTACAGCCCCGAAGAGATAGGACACAAATTGAATCATCATTGATATGGCGAAGACACTTAAGAATGCGGCCATAAGGTATTTTACGTAAAGCCCAAAACCCGATTGCGATGTTTCGAAATTAAACAATGGGCTGTTAATAATTGATGCCTTATTATCCATGCCGACAAACAGGATAATCCAACATAATGATATGCCTAGGAAAACCGAACCATAAGCGTTTACATAGCCTTTAGATTTCTCCTCAAATCCGGCGTAGAAAATATCCACTCGCACATGGCCTTCTTCCAGCAATGTATAGGCACTGGCAAAAAGGAAAAGTGCCCCATACCAAAAACGAACAAGATCAGACATAAAGGCCTGTTCATAAGAAAAAATAAACCGCGAGAACACAATCAGAAGCTCAGCCACCACTATGAGAAGAGCGAGCCAATGAAAACCAAGTGTACGTGTGAAAAAAGCCATGACAACGCCCAGACCAATAAGGGGAACATGCACATAAGGGCCGCGAAATTGGGCCCGCCCGAGATCCTTAGAGAATTGTTCACTCACGAATACATCCAAGAAACCCTCAATCCGCAAAAATGAAATTAACGTGTCTGCAAGCCCGACAAAAAGCACTGCCCAGAATGCAGCTCTAATAAAGAAGGCATTGAGTGATGAGACGGTAAAGCTATCGGTTCGTAATGATGTTTGGCGGCAAACCAGCACATAAGCAAATGTTACACCAATTGCGATAGGATATAGCGCAAACTGAAAGAACTCGGCGCCAAGATCTCCACCTGTCGCAAAGCCAAGACCTGCGCCAGGGAAACCTGCACCATTTGATAGAAAATTGTTAATGAGGTAAACGAGCATAATTGCCAGATTTGTCCACCCAAAAAGGCGAATAAGCATTGAAGCTCTATCAGACATTACAAATGAAGTATTGTTCACCGCATCATTGCCCGCCGAAGCACTGCCTTCAGGCGTTGCCGCTTGATCAACCATTATGGGTCCCCTGATTCGTCATATGCATTTCTCATGCATAAAAGGGTGAGGCAGATATCCGCCTCACCAAAGGTTACGTTAAAACCTTGATTCTACTGATTAAGAACAGCATTACGTTTTTGAACGTAAGCCATATCAGATAGGGATGTCCAAGCACCAAGCTCGTCACGTTTTTCAACCACTGCATCGTAAATTTTTGCAGATAGTGGAGAATGATCGCGTGCTTCTTCAATAACTTCCTGAGCGGCTTCACCAAAGGCTTCATAGACGTCATCGTTGAATTCACGAAGCTGGACACCATGATCGTTGATCAAGCGGTTGAGATATGCACCATTATTGGCATTTGTTTCTGCCATTGTGCGCGCGTTCTCTTCGTTACATGCTGCTTCAATGATAGCTTGATCATTTTTAGACAGACCAGCCCACCAAGACGCATTCATACCAAGCGCAAGCTGAGCACCTGGTTCGTGCATACCAGGCCAGTAATAATATTTAGCCGCTTCGTAGAACTTCATGAAGTAATCATTGAATGGACCAACCCACTCAGTCGCGTCAATCGCACCGGAAACAAGGTTTTCATAAATCTGACCACCTGGAAGTGAAACAGGAGACGCGCCCAATTTAGACATAACGTCGCCACCAAGACCAGGAATACGCATTTTAAGACCTTTAAGGTCGTCAGGTGAGTTGATTTCTTTATTGAACCAACCGCCCATTTGAACGCCAGTATTACCCATAGCAAAGTTTTTAAGGCCAAATTCGCCTGCCAACTCATCCCAAAGCTCTTGACCACCAGCATATTTAATCCATGCATCGATCTCTGTGTAAGTCATGCCGAACGGAATAGCAGTAAACGGAGCCCAACCTGGGTGCTTACCTTTCCAGTAGTAATCAGCGCCAATATACGCTTGCGCATTACCGGACGCGACTTCATCGAACGAATCAAACGCGCCAACACGCTCACCGGCAGCAAAGTACTGTGTATCAATACGACCATCAGTCAGTTCGGAAATGCGTGCGGCTAGACGCTGAGCTGGAAGCCCAAGACCAGGGAAATCCCGTGGCCAAGTTGATACGATAACCATTTCGGTTTTGCCTTGCGCAACAGCAGGTGCGGCAAGAGTTGTAGCGGCACCAGCAAGTGCTGCGCCTTTTAGAAATTTACGACGTTCCATTAGGTCCTCCCAAGAACATAAAAAACCAGAGCACCGTTTTGATACCCTGTCTCACTCCTTACAAATGTAAGAAATAAAGAACAACACGTGTTACTACCGCTTCACATCGGTAGAACTACGGATTTTTTGGAAATTTGTTATAGTTATGCCAATGTAACTTGATAAAATGCGTTCATATTTTGGAATGGGTTATGAATTTTAAAACAAAACTTCTTGTCATCACCGTATTGCCAACAATCTTAATTGCATTAGCCTCAACCTATATTATCGATGTTCTGGCATCCCGTCTGGCGCAATCACAGGCCAAAGCCATTGAAGAGTTTTATCTAGAGCAAAAACAAGCCGAACTTCTAAATTATGTCGCATTGGCAAAAAATGCTCTTACTCCTAGTTACGGCTCCTATCTCAAGTCGGAACGCAAGGCCCAATATGAAGCACGCCGAATTGTTCGCAAGATGACTTTTGGTGAAGATAATTATTTCTATATTTATGATGGAAATGGAACCAATATTGTCAACCCGCGGCATACCCACCTCATCGGCAGCAATTGGATAGGTTTGCGCGATGAAAATGGCAAAACCGTAATCAAGGACCTCATAGCACGTGCCAAAACGGGCGATGCCTATACCTACACATGGAAGAAACCTTCCAGCGGTGAATATGTCGATAAACTCGGATTCTCAGTCTATCTACCCAAATGGGACTGGATGTTGGGCACTGGTATTTATCTTGATGACGTATCTGATCAAATTAGGAAAATCCAAGATCAAACGGAAATTAGAATCGGAGAAACGCGACTTATTATCTTATTACTCGCACTCGGCTCACTTATCTTGACAGCGATTATTTTGACTCTGGCCAGAGTTAGTGAACAACGCTTTGCCGATGAACGATTACGATTACTAACAGCTAGAATTGTCGACGTGCAGGAAGAAGAACGAAAACGGGTGGCACATGAGTTACATGATGGTATCAGCCAGTTACTTGTTTCAGCACGATACGGACTTGAAGCCGCTGTATCAAAAGCAAAAAGCGTTGGTGTGCGCGAACCACTCGATAAGTCTATTCAGACAATCGACGATACAATCAACGAAGTTCGCCGAATCTCGATGGCGCTTCGACCTTCCGTTCTTGATGATATGGGCCTTGTTTCAGCCGTTAAAAGTTTGGGTGCAGAATATTCCAAACAGACAGGCATTTCAGTCCATGTGAATGCAAAACAACCTAAGAAACTAATAACCGATGAAACACGTATTGCCGTTTATCGGGTCATCCAAGAGGCCTTAACCAATGCCGATCGTCATTCAAAGGCGACAGAAATAAACATCTCCTTGAAGCGAGAACGTTCAAGATTCTTGTTATTGCTTGAAGATAATGGTGTCGGAATTAGCCACCACACCAAATGGCCTCCAACAGGTTCTGGCCTCGGCATACGCAATATGCAGGAGCGGATTGACGCCATAGGGGGCACAATAAGTTTCAAAAATGCCACTCCCAGCGGCCTGATCATTGAAATAGGGATTCCAATTGATAAGAAGTTGGAGCAAACGGAAAAGTGATGTATGGTGACGGCACTATTGTTGTGGGGAGCGAACATAGTATTTCAATGAACTCTCAGAAAATCAGACTCATTATTGCTGACGATCACGACCTTGTTCGTGAGGGTATTCATTCGCGGCTTGTGAACGAGGCAAATATCGATCTTGTTGGCGAAGCCAAGAACGGGCGCGAAGCCGTTGAATTGTGCGGACTATATGAACCTGATCTGTTACTTCTGGATATTTCTATGCCCGAGCTTAACGGGCTAGAAGCAGCTAAAATCATCCGACAAGACATGCCCGACATAAAGATCTTGTTCCTCTCCGTCTACGACAATGAAGAATACGTGCAAGAGGCATTACGCATTGGTGCAAATGGCTTCGTGCTCAAAGATGCATCTAAAGCGGAAATGCTCAACGCGATTGCGATGGCGTCAGCAGGTGCGACATATCTTGGACCAAAGCTTAGCAAATCACTATCACAAAGCATGAATAGCAACGCAAATGGGCGATCTGGTCAGTCTGACTACGGGCTTACCAACAGAGAAAAACAGGTCTTATCTGCGATATCGAAAGGCATGCCCAATAAACAAATTGCAGATAGTATGAAAATTTCGGTACGAACAGTTGAAAGCCATCGCATGTCAATCCGAGAAAAAACAGGTGGCGGAAATGCCGTCATGCTTACAAAGATAGCAACCGAATTGGGCCTCTAGATTTTAATTACATGCGCGCGAGGCTGAGCTAATGATGCGCGCTCGACTATGCGTGTCTCAAGTTTGATATTTTCAAAACCAGCATCATTGGAAATTTGTCTTATTAGCGACTTAGCTGCATCTGCACCCATTCTTCGGTGAGGAACACGAACGGTTGTTAAATGAGGCTCAACAACAGATGCAAGCTGGATATCGTCAAATCCAGTAATGGATATATCTTCTGGCACACGCAGACCCAACGCCTTTGCAGCCAAGACTGACGCAGCAGCCAAAACATCGTTGTTGCAAACCACGGCTGTTGGTGGATCTACGTCCTTCATGATCGATTTGAAAACTTCTGTAGCCGCATCAAAATCAAATGGGCTCTCATAAACATGAACCGGCAAATTAGCATCTTCAACTGCTTTTGTATATCCAGCAACGCGTTCAACAGAGCGGTTATTATTCTTTAATATGCCTGAAATTAAAGCGACACGACGGTGACCAAATGATATAACTTTTTCCGTCATTTCTTGCATGGCCGCGCTATTATCAAATCCAACAAAATGCCCGGCTTCTCTTCGCTTGCCTGATGAATGATGGCTCCACGAAACAACAAAAGGGACATTTCTTTCATTCAGAAAATCGTAAATTGCAGAACTTCTGTCCGTCCCGATTAGGAAAAGTCCTTCTGCCCCCCGCGATACCAGTGATCGAATTTGTTTTTCTTCAGTTCCCTGATCATAGGAGGAGCTTGCGACAAGCAAATCAAATCCTGCACCATTTAAAACCTCTTGAAAGGCCTGCAGGCCGCTCGCAAAAATAGAATTTTCCATGGTTGGAATAATCGCACCAATGATATTCGAACGATTTGCAGCAAGAGCTCTTGCATTAGAGTTTGGAAGATAACCTAACTCATTAACTGCATTTAAAACCTTCTCACGCGTTTTAGAAACAACCTGACCAGGCGAATTAAGACAACGCGAAACGGTTGCGGTTGATACACCAGCCAATCGCGCCACATCTTCCAGTTTCGGTAAATCATTACCTCTCAACAGGATTCCCCTTCATTTTCACAATAAACATGTAACTTATAAAAAAAGACTTGCCAAGCAAAATGTAAGCGCTTACATTTAGCCAGACAAATTTTACAGATAGAGATAAAAATGGCACGTACATATTTAAAGAAAGCAGATCTAACATCATCAAGCGACGCAGGTGACGTTCGCGCAACTGTTCAACAGGTATTGGATGATATCGAAAAAGGCGGTGATAAAACTGCACTCGAATATGCCAAAAAATTCGATAAATATGAAGGTACGCTTAAACTAAACCGTGCAGATATTGATGCTGCGTCAGCGCTGGTACCAGAAAAACTTAAGCGCGATATCCAGTTTGCCCATGCGAATGTAAAGAAGTTTGCTGAAGCACAAAAAGAAACACTTAAAGATATTTCTATTGAAGTTGTTCCTGGCTTAACCGCAGGGCAAAAAAGTATTCCAGTTCAAGCTGCTGGTTGTTATATTCCAGGTGGTCGATATAGCCACATTGCATCGGCCATTATGACAGTTACAACAGCAAAAGTTGCCGGTGTTGATCATATTATGGCATGCTCCCCCCCTCGCCCAGGCGTTGGTATAGCACCTGCAATTGTCTATGCGGCAGACCTATGTGGTGCAGATACAATTCTGGCAATGGGTGGAATTCAGGCAATTGCGTCGATGACTTTTGGATTGTTTGACTTGCCAAAAGCTGACATTCTGGTCGGTCCAGGCAACCAGTTTGTAGCCGAAGCAAAACGCATTCTGTTCGGCCGCGTTGGCATTGATATGTTTGCAGGTCCTACCGACAGTCTCATTTTGGCGGATGCGACTGCGGATGCTGACATTGTTGCGGCTGATCTCGTTGGACAAGCAGAGCATGGTTACAATTCACCAGTTTGGCTCGTGACCGATGATAAGGCGCTTGCAGAAAAAGTGATGGAACTTGTACCACCGCTTATCGCTGACCTTCCTGAACTCAATAGCAAAAACGCAGAAGCAGCTTGGCGTGATTATGCCGAGGTGATCGTTTGCGATAACCGCGAAGAAATGGCCGCAACAAGTGATGAATATGCCCCCGAGCACTTAACTGTTCAAGCGCAGGATCTCCCTTGGTGGCTTGATCGCCTTGCATGTTATGGTTCACTCTTCCTTGGTGAAGAAACAACAGTTGCATTTGGGGATAAAGCGTCAGGCACAAACCATGTGCTTCCAACATCAGGTGCTGCAAGTTACACTGGTGGTTTGTCTGTTCATAAATACATGAAAATCGTGACATGGCAGCAAGCAACACGTGAAGGTGCAAAGCCAGTTGCCGAAGCAACGGCACGCATATCTCGTCTTGAAGGTATGGAAGGGCATGCTCGTACTGCTGACATCCGCTTGGCGAAATACTTCCCGAACGAAACGTTTGACCTTACGTCTGAGGAATAGTTGTGAACACAAGCGATCAATTGTTTGATGTTTCAGGCAAAGTTGTCTGCATAACAGGAGCAAGCTCAGGCATTTGTCGTCATACGGCAACAATGCTTGCTAATCGCGGTGCCAAAGTAGTAGGCGTCGCACGCAGGGCAGACCAACTTGAAGCTTGGGAAAATGAAACCGACGGACAGACCGCATCTCTTGCGTTTGATCTGTCTGACAAATGCAGAATGGGGGAACTAGCACAACTTGTTTCCAAACCATTTGGAGCACCTGATATATTAATAAATGGTGCGGGCATTAACACCCGCACATCTGCGGATGAAGTTACTGAAGAAATTTGGGACTTAACACAGTCCGTAAACTTAGCTGCGCCATTTTTCCTCAGTCAGAAACTTGTGCCAGCTATGAAAGCAAAAGGCTGGGGCCGCATCATAAATTTTGCGTCCCTACAAAGTTTTCGCGCATTTCCAAATGGTATTTCTTATGGATCAGCGAAAGGTGCTGTTGCACAGATGACCCGCGCAATGTCTGAAGCTTGGTCAAAAGATGGTATCAATACGAATGCGATTGGACCTGGTTTTTTTAAAACAGAATTGACTGCAAAGGTTTTTGACGATCCCGAACGAGCTAACCGCAATGCGGAACAAACATGCATTGGCCGCAATGGCGAAATGGCTGACCTTGACGGCCCAGTCCTCTTCTTAAGTTCTGATGCTTCAGCATATATAACCGGGCAAATACTGATGGTTGATGGGGGATTTACCGCAAAATGAAGGCACTAGTCTATACGAGCGAAAAAACACTTGAATATCGTGAAACGCCAAACCCTGAAACCGTTGACAACGACGTTCTCATTAAGGTCGAAAGTGTTGGTCTGTGTGGGTCAGATATGCATGCTTTTCTTGGCCACGATGAACGACGTCCCGCCCCATTAATCCTGGGTCATGAAGCGGCTGGAACGATTGTATCCGGCCCCGATAGTGGCAAGCGCGTAACCGTTAACCCGCTTGTGACTTGCGGCACCTGCGATAATTGTAAAAATGGACGCGGAAATATTTGCGCTAACAGGCAGATCATTTCTATGCCACCACGCGAGGGTGCTTTCGCAGAATACATATCTATGCCTATGCAAAACCTCGTCGAAATTCCAGACAATGTTTCATTCGATCAAGCTGCATTATGCGAACCGATTGCCTGCGGTTGGCATGCAGTTCGCTTGGCAGAACGCGTTCTAACATCCTCACATGAAAACACGAGCGCACTAGCTATCGGCGGCGGCGCAATTGGTTTGGGGGCAGCCTTGAGTCTAAAAGCAAATGGCTACCAGGATGTAGTTATTGTCGAAGCAAATGAAAAACGTCGTAACTTTATAACTGAAAAGACTGATTTCAAAGTTGTTGCGCCTGCTGGACTAACCGAAGATCAATGTTTTGACTTGATTATTGATGGTGTTGGCATCAAGCCGACACGGGAGATGGCCTGCCGTGTTGCCAAACCAGGCGGTGTGATTGCCCATATTGGTTTAGGCGACAGTCAAGATGGCCTTGATATCAGACGCATGACTCTGCAAGAGATTTCATTCATTGGCTGTTATACCTATACACACGAACATTTTTGCGAGACAGCCGAAGCAATCTTTAATGGTGGTTTAGGGTCACTCGACTGGGTTGAATTTCGCAACTTAAGTGACGGGCAATCTGCCTTTGAGGATATTCTCGCTGGCAATGTTTGCGCGCCAAAAATTGTTCTCAAGCCTTAGCATCAGATCAATTTAATCATCGAAAAGCGCTGTAGAAAGCGCCACGGCCCCATCGAATAAATGCTGCTTTCGGGATATCATCTCATCAATTGATATTCTCTGTATCGGTCCATGGAAAGCAAGCGATGCAACAAAACGCCCTTTTGCATCCGTGACAGGTACTGCGATAGCGACCATGTCATCCATAAACTCCTCATCATCGATGGCATATCCACGCTTGCGTGTTTGCTTTAAATCCTCCAACAAAGACGCAGCAGTCTGATGTGTTTTATCAGTCCATTTTTTTAGCTTTAATCCAGCAACAAATTGTTCACGTTTTGATTTAGGCATACTCGCCATAAAGGTCTTACCACTTGCCGTGCAATGAAAAGGCACGTTTGATCCAACAGGTAGCTGGATACGAAATGGCCAATCGGTTTCCACACGATCAATATAATTCATGCCTGTTTCTTCAGGCACGACCATGTTCACAGTTTCTTGCACCTTATTTGCAACATCCACCAGAATCTGATGACGAGTAATATGAAAACGTGATGCATGCAGCAAACCATTTGCAATTAAGCGAAGTTTTCTTGAAGGGCGCAAACGCTTACCGTCAGCCTCACGCACGAGATAACCCTCATTCTCCAACGTCGTACAAAGACGATGAACTGTTTGTTTTGGCAAGCCTAACTCAGCATTAATCTGTGTTGGTGTCATCGCACTTTCGCTCCGTCCCATGATTTCCAAAATCATAAGCGTGCGTAAATTCGTCGGAATTCGATTTTCCTCGTTCACCTTCCTATCTCCCTCTTTACATCCTCCATGAAAAGGCTATAAAGTAAAAAATAATGAAAAACAAGACAAAAAGTCTCATTTTTCACCGTTGGAGGGTTTTTTGGAATTTGATTACGTTGTTATAGGTGCTGGTTCCGCTGGATGTGCAGTTGCGAGCCGACTTTCCGAAAATGGTAAATATACTGTTGCTATGATTGAGGCAGGTGGTCGCGATACGAACCCATGGATCCACATACCAGTTGGGTATTTCAAAACTATGAACAACCCAAATACTGATTGGCGCTATAAAACTGAAAATGACCCTGGTATTAATGGACGATCCATCCCATGGCCCCGCGGTAAAGTGTTGGGTGGCTCTAGTTCCATTAATGGACTTTTGTATGTACGCGGACAGGCCGAAGACTATAATCATTGGCGTCAGCTAGGAAACGAGGGTTGGGCCTGGGACGATGTACTCCCATTTTTTAAACGCTCTGAATCGTGGATTGGCGAGCAAAAAAATAAAGACCGTGGTGAAAACGGCCCTCTATCTGTTTCGCCAACTCGTTTAAAACGTGACGTTGTCGATAAATGGGTCGATGCGGCAGAAGCTGCCGGTTATAAAAAGAATTCAGATTATAATAGCGGCGATCAAGAAGGTGTTGGTTATTTCCAACTGACCATGGTCAATGGCAAACGTTGCAGTTCAGCTGTTGCATATCTTAAACCTGCACGAAATCGCTCGAATCTTGAAATTATTACCAATACCCAAGTTGAAAAAGTTATCATCGAAGACGGACGTGCAACAGGTGTAGCTGCAGTTACTCGTGGCAAGAAAAAAACCATCAAGGCACGACGAGAGGTAATTTTATCCGCCGGAGCAATCGGTTCTCCACAAATTTTGATGTTATCTGGCATTGGGGCAAGCGAGGAACTTTCGGCCGTTGGGATTGAGACAAGAATTGAACTCAAGGGGGTTGGCAAAAACCTGCAAGATCATTTGCAAGCACGACCTGTTTTCAAGACCGATCTATCGACAATCAACATCGAGACAAACAACATCTTTAAACAAGGTATGATTGCTCTTGAATACGCACTTAAGCGGACAGGCCCTATGGCAATGGCAGCAAGCCTTGGCACTGGTTTTTTAAAAACAGATCCATCATTATCGACACCGGATATCCAATTCCATATTCAGCCATTTAGTGCAACTAATCCTGCTGATGGGCCACATAAGTTCTCAGCCTTTACAGCTTCTGTACTGCAAATGCGGCCTGAAAGCGCAGGTCACTTACAGCTTAAGTCTGCCGATTATCGCGACCACCCGGAAATTCATCCGAATTATCTTGCGACACAACTTGACCAAGATACCATTGTAAAAGGCATTCAAATTGCTCGCAAAATTGCGGATTTCGAACCGTTGAAATCTCATGTGACTGAAGAATTTTCCCCCGGTAAAGAAGTCGCATTTGACGATTATGAAGGCACGCTCAATTGGGCTCGCAATACCGCTGTTACAATTTATCACCCAACCGGAACATGCAAAATGGGTCCCGAAAGCGACAAGTTGTCTGTTGTTGATGCACGACTTCGTGTCCGCGGTATTAAAGGTTTACGTGTAGCCGATGCATCCATCATGCCCCAAATCATGTCGGGCAACACGAATGCTCCATGCATTATGATTGGTGAAAAAGTTTCTGACATGATTTTAGAGGACGCTGCGAATGCTTGAACTTATCATTGATTACAGTCAAATTATTATTGCTGATTTGATCTTATCAGGCGACAATGCCTTGGTCATTGGAATGGCGGCAGCTGGCCTTTCGCCGGAATTGCGTAAGAAAGCAATTCTTTATGGCATGATTATTGCTGCTGTTATGCGTATCGTTTTTGCAGTTATTGCAACCAGCCTTCTTGATGTTCCGGGCATATTGTTTATTGGTGCCTTGCTGCTATTTTGGGTATGCTGGACCCTTTTCAAAGAAATCAGAGAAGGACAATCTGAAGAAGCAGAAGACGCGATGGAAATCGCAGACAATCTGGAGGCAGGATATACTGGCGCGCCGCGCCGTACAATGTTCTCGGCACTTGTCTCCATCACGATCGCTGACGTTTCGATGTCACTTGATAATGTTCTTGCGGTTGCAGCAATTGCAGATGGAAATACTACAACGCTCGTGTTTGGTCTTGGTCTGGCAATTATCCTCATGGCATTTGCTGCCACACTTATTATGAAATTACTTGCAAAGTACCCCTGGATTTCATGGCTGGGCCTTATCGTTCTGCTCTATGTAGCGGGCGAAATGATGAAACGTGGAATATTTGATGCACCGAACGGGGTCGGTCATTTGTTAGGTATCCTTTAAATTGTGATTATTTCTTAAAAAGATAAAATAATCAATTATTTAATGGTGGAAATTGTAGTTCAATTAAGACATAATTGAACTGCCAAATCAGGCTGAGAGAGATGCCTTCGTGTCTTGGCCGTAGACTTAGGGAGAAGGCGTAACATTGGGAGGAATAAATCAATGAATTTATCCAAACTTACTAAAGGTATCGCAGCAACAGCTGTCGGCCTAACTTTAATGGCTTCTTCTGCCTTGGCAGAGAAAGTTATCCGCGTTCAATCAGTGTTGCCAACAACAGCCGACGAAGTTGTAATGTTGAAAGCATTTGGTGACGATGTTTCAGAATTAACAAATGGTTCGCTTAAGATTGAGGTTCTGCCAGCTGGTGCTGTTGTAGGCCCACGCGACATCATGGATGCAGTTGATGCTGGCCTAGTAGAAGGTGGCTTTGCATGGACCCACTATTGGGGTGGTAAGCACGTTGCAGCCAACCTGTTTGGTGCACCAGTTGCTGGTGCTGGTGTTGGAATGGACAACATCGCATTCTTATCTTGGTTCCAGTTTGGCGGTGGTAAAGAGCTTTATGACCGTTTATGGGATGAAATGGGCGTAAATGTAAAAGGCTTCATGCTACAACCAGTTGGCCCGGAAGCTCTAGGTTGGTTCCCAAAACCAATCGCATCTATGGATGACTTCCGTAAAATGCGTTTCCGCGCACCTCCAGGAATGGTTGGCGCCGCTTACGCTGAAGTCGGTGTTCCTGCTGTTGCTATGGGTGGTGGTGATATTCTACCAGCTCTGGAAAAAGGCACAATTGACGCGGCTGAATGGTGTTGCCCAAAACCTGACAGTGTGTTTGGTTTCCAAAAGGTTCTAAAGCACTACTACTTGCAAGGTCTACACCAAGTTGTTGTGAACGCTGATTTGTACGTGAACGGTGATTTTTATGACGGTTTGACTGACATCGAGAAAAAAGCTCTTGAAGTTGCTGCTAATGCGTCTTTGTCAAAGTCTATGTCTTACCGTATTTATGAAAATGGTAAAGCTCTAAAAGACTTGACAGATAACCATGGCGTTATTCTTGAAGATACACCAGCTGATTATTTCACAGAATACATGGCTGCTGCGAAGAAATCTCTGCAAGCTGCAGCTGACGAAAATGAATTCTTCGCTGAAGTATGGCAGTCGCAGAAAGATTTTGCTGATATCGCTGTTCCATTTTGGGCTGGCGCACAAGCATCAAATGCTAGCTTAGGCAAAGCCCACGCTGACACATTGAAATAATACTTTCACATAGTTTCGCGAGGCCCTTTTGAGGGCCTCGTGTTTCTTTTTCGAAAGGGATTAAGATCCTTTTCGAAAAGGAAACCTCAGATCAAATAAATCTTAGATCTGAAGACTTACCACGGGAGGGAGTGTAGACATGGCCGCAGAGGAACCAAATCCGGAAGATCTTGAAATTGCCGACGAGCTGATTGCAGAACGTCGCGCAGAAGAGCCAGGGGAAACACCTGAGGATATGACATCTTGGCAGCGCCCTATTACAGCTGTCATTGATGTTATTAACCATCGCGCGGGTCAGCTAATTGCTCTGATGTTGGTGCCCTTAATCGCTATTGTGGTCTGGGAGGTGTTCTCTCGTAATGGTGACTCAATTTTGACGAATGCTGGCTTGGGCTGGATATCTGATGCCCTTGGCTTGGGACCCACATTGATCGCTTATGACATGAGTCGAATGATCGCGGGTGTCCTTTGGATGGCAGGGGCTGGCTATGGCCTAATGCGCGGCGTACATATCCGCGCTGATTTTCTTTATCGGAATTGGTCGGACAAAACTCAGGCCACAGTCGATGCTTCCCTGTATTTGCTGTTCTTTATTCCTTCCATGATTTTCTTTACATGGGTGGCGTCTGAATTTTGGTGGAAAGCCTTCATTAACGGAGAAACAAACCAAGTGGATAGTGCATGGGGCCCTCTATTGTGGCCTGCGCGTATAGCAATGCCAATTGGTGGTGCACTATTGCTGTTGCAGGGTTTGCCTGAGATCTTCCGAGCGTTCCACAAAATGGGAAAAGAGCGAGAGCGCATCTTTGTAAGACTATTGCCAATTTATCTCATCGGTTTAGTTTGGCTCGTGCTCGCAGTGTTTGAACCACAAATGGTACCTGGTGGTGAATGGTTCGAGGCTTTAACAAAAGCCAAATCGTCTCTGGATAAGCCTATCATCGGTCTCATCATGCTTGCTGCAATGTTGTTTGTGATCTTCATCGGCTTCCCAATCGCGTTTACCCTTGTCTTCTTGGCATTTGTGTTCGGGATCTGGGGTGATAGCTTCTTGAAAACGACATTTATTTTCACTCTCCAAACTAACTCTTCAATGCTAAACGATCAACTTATGGCGGTGCCATTGTTCGTGCTGATGGGGATCGTAATGGAAAATGCGGGCCTGATGGAGCGACTATTCTCGTCCATCCAAATGATCATGTCACGCGTGCGTGGTGCTTTGTTCATTGCCGTGTTGATCGTGTCTACGATCTTTGCGGCAGCGACAGGTATTGTTGGTGCATCTGTGACCATGCTTGGTATTATGGCGGGTGCCACGATGAGCCGCGCCGGCTATGATGTGAAACTAGCTGCAGGGACCATTACAGCCGGCGGAACCTTGGGTATTCTGATTCCACCGTCGATCATGCTAATCGTGCTGGGACCAGTGCTTGAGGTATCCACGCTTGATTTATTCCGGGCGGCGTTTGTTCCCGGTGCGATGCTCGCAGCCTTGTATCTGTTGTACACGCTTGGACGGTGCTGGCTGAACCCTAGTTTGGGGCCTATCCTTTCGGAAGAAGATCAGCCTGAAACGTCCAAATTCTATGGTGCAGAGGTTGCTTTAATCTGTCTGGGCGTTTTGACAATATGCAGGGTCTTTGGCCTTGGTATTGGCGGAACGTTTAGCGTGATCCCATTTGGTGGATTGCTTGCGCTGTTGATCGTGCTGGCGGTTGCTTATCAGGCCTATCGCAAATTACCTATACTGCGCATAGCTCTGCCTGTGGCGGTTCTGTTCCACCTATACATGGTCTTTGCGAACCGTGGTGATGATGGCAGCCTGTCCGTTATGTCAATTGTGATGGCCGCGTTCATTCTGCTGTTGGCTTTCTTGGGGCGTCATATTTATAGCCAAGAGGCGGAGGAAAAATTCTACTTTGCACCGCTTTGGGATGAGTTCTTTGCAGGGCTAATGCCGCCAACGATCCTGATCTCGTTTGCGCTTGGTTCAATTCTACTTGGTTTTGCGACACCTGCAGAAGCTGCGGCAATGGGTGCCTTTGGAGCGATTCTGCTGTCCATCGGGTACCGAAAGTTCACCATCAAGGGCTTCTTTGATAGCATGATCAAAACACTGGAACTAACAGTGTTGATTATGTTCCTCGTGGCCGCATCCAACTTCTTTGGTGCACAGTTCAGTTCACTAGGTACACCGCAATTGTTGACTGATATATTGCTTGGCACGGATCTGTCGCCATATATCATGCTCTTGCTGGTGATGGCGCTGATCTTTTTGCTTGGCTGGCCACTGGAATGGGTTCCGATTGTTCTAATCGTTGTTCCAATCCTGTTACCTGTGGTTCAAGCGTTGGATCTGCATGGGCTAGATCGCTATGATCTGATGGTCTGGTTCGGCATCCTTGTGGCGGTGAACCTGCAAACAGCTTGGCTCAGTCCGCCTGTTGCTCTCTCGGCCTACTTCTTGAAGGGGGTTGTACCGAACTGGGATCTTAAGGACATCTATCTTGGTATGATGCAGTTCATGCTAGTACAGCTGACCGGCCTGGTCCTACTATTGATCTTCCCTCAGTTGGTGCTTTGGCTGCCAGCTTGGATGAGCCAGTAGTATGCAACCATTACTAAGCGACATAGGTTCCATGTACTAAACACTTATCTGAGTCAGTCATTTCTTTATACTTGCTGACTCAATTTTAAAGGAACCGACATATTAAGGGCGCTCTGTTATCATCAAACAGAGCGCCCTTTTTGTATGTCACAAAAATTACCAGCACAAAAACCTCTGACCGTCAGAGGGATAATATATCTTACGAGTGTCTGGAAGGGTTAGTTTTGAAATGCCTTGTCGTAAGCTTCAAGAATATCTTTGCCACGTGCGGCAACTTCACCCGCAGATAATCCTGCCTGATAAAGCGCTGAACCAAGACCAAAGCCTGAGGCACCAGCCTTGACCCATTCCGCAAAGTTAGACGGACCTGCACCACCCACCGCATAAACAGGCACATGTTTCGGCAGTACTGCTTTTAGTGCGGAGAGACCTTCTGGCTTAAGTGCAAAACCGGGGAATAATTTCAAACCTGTTGCACCGTGACGAATGGCAGTAAACGCTTCTGTCGCAGTTGCGACACCTGGCCAACTTTCCATACCGTTTGCTATCGTTGCATCAATCACATCAGGGTTACAATCAGGTGAGACAATCAAAGTACCACCTGCTTTCTTTACGTTGAGAACATCATCGGCGCTTAACACAGTGCCTGCACCAATCATGATATCATCATCAAAGGCATTTGATAATATTTCAATACTTTTCAAAGCATTCGGTGAATTGAGTGGAACTTCAATCTTATTAAACCCGATTGCTACCAATTCTTGGCAGATTTCTAACACTTCATGATTTTCAACACCGCGCAAAATCGCGATCAAATTTCTTGACATTATTTTACCTTTGTAAGAGTTTCTCGCGCTTGAATTAGACCTTTAAGCGTGAGTTCGGTCACATTTATCTTTTCAAAATCATGACCAAGGATATGAAGAGCCTGACTGTAAAGCTCGCCTAACTTGCCAGCCCCTAATAAATAGAGCTTTCCTGACGGCATGTTCTTCATAATCGATACGATCTCAGAACCAATCAATAAGCCGGAAAGAAAAGCAGCTGTTTCAATTTGATTTGCTCCCTGCAAAACAGCACGAGCGCGTAAGGAAAAAATACTATTCAAAACCATATCTGGCGCATGAACAGCCCTTGCTATGCCTTTCGCAAATTCATCTGCATCGGCACTTTTTTTATCTGTCAGCGTTTTTAGGACAGAATGCTCACAGATCAGCGAATAAAGCTCACCAGTTAAAGCTGTCGTAAATTGTTCGACCATACCCCGATTAAGACAAATCCATTTACTGTGCGTTCCTGGCATACATAGAATACCCGACACGTCTTCACGACCTGATATAAAACCTGCAATCTGAGTTTCTTCGCCGCGCATAACATCGGGAGGGTCCATTTGGCTGAGACCAGATAATATATTCACATCCAAACGTTGATTATGTGTCTTGGGTTGAACAATTTTACTTGCAACAGGATTGCAAGGGACTTGCACATAAGGTGCTTCTATCCACCCCTGCCGTGCGCCGACCATCCCACAAGCAACAATTTGCATTCTGGTACCTGAATGATCATCAAGCCAATCCGAAATCAACTCAAGCAATGCGGCTTCAAATTCGCAAGGTTCAAGTGAACTCATGCCTGTATCTGCTGTTTTTGCGTCGACCACCTGCCTGTATGACATCAGCCAAACACGTAAATTACTGGTACCCCAATCAACCGCAATCCACGTGTCTTCGCCCCTGTCTAGGCTTGTGTCTTTGCGATCATCTAACATAAAATACGCCTGTCCTTTCATAATCTGAACAATAGTGCTTAAAATGAAACCGTTTAGTACAGACGCTTACCAGTTGAAGTTTCAAAGTAAAGAACATCTTTTTCATCAAAAGAAACGCCGGCGCTATCACCAAGTTTGACATTCGCTCGACCGTTCTTTTCCGCGATGATCTTTTCTCCCGACTGGGTCGAAAGATAGATAAACGATACGCCGCCAAGTTCTTCAACGAGATCAACGCTTAAGTTACCTGGCTTGTCAGTAGTTTCAATGTGCTCTGGACGTATACCTATTGTAACAGACCCATCAGCGATGGCATCTTTAAACTTTGGAGACAGTTTAGCTCCAGCTAACGCTTCCGCTGTTACACTTCCAGCTTTCAGTTCACCGCTAACAAAATTCATTGCAGGTGAACCTATAAAACCGGCCACAAACTGGTTGCAAGGATTTTCGTAGAGTTCAAGCGGTGCACCAACTTGCTCAATAAGACCATCACGCAAAACAACAATTTTATCAGCAAGCGTCATCGCTTCAACCTGATCATGGGTCACATAAATCATGGTTGTACCAAGTTCACGATGAAGGCGGGCAATTTCGACGCGCATCTCGAGCCGAAGCTCGGCATCCAGGTTTGACAAAGGCTCATCAAATAAAAACACTTCCGGTCCACGAACAATTGCGCGACCAATGGCTACTCTTTGTCTTTGACCACCAGACATCGCTTTTGGTTTACGGTCCATATATTCTTCAAGCTTCAAGATCGCCGCCGCTTTTGCCACTTTCTCATCAATGACATCCTTAGGCACTTTGTTCATACGAAGACCAAAGCCCATATTTTCTGCCACGGTCATATGCGGATAAAGTGCATATGTTTGGAAAACCATGGCAATGCCACGCTCTGCGGGATCAGCATGTGTAACGTCGTTACCGCCGATATCGATTTGACCGCCTGTTGTTTCTTCCAGGCCAGCAATCATTCTAAGAAGTGTTGATTTACCACAACCAGACGGGCCAACAAAAACCACAAATTCACCATCATCAATATCTAAATCGACACCGTGTATGACTTCTACTTTGCCGTACTTTTTAATAATATTTGAAAGCTTAAGACCAGACATGCATGGCTCCTTAGTGGTTTTAGTTGTGCTCCGGAAAACGCCATGTTTCCGAGGCCGTAGCAATTTGTTTCGCGCATTCAAGAACACGCGGCGCAAGTTTCTCCATCTCATCAAGTGATGACCTATGGGTTGAGTTCGTAACGGAAATGGCACCTAAAACATGGTTTTTCACGCTCAGTATTGGAACGGCAATACAGATAATACCCAACTCGTGCTCCTCCCTATCGAACGAAATTCCAGATTTTCTGATTTCGGATAGATGAGCGATCAGTGCATCTGCATTATCTAGTGTATTTGCCGTAAATTTGTGGAAGGATTGTTGCTGAAGTGCTTGTTGCAGTTCTTCTTCTTCCAGATACGCAAGCATAGCCTTGCCAACACCTGTGCAATAACCCGGCCCAACTTTGCCAGATTCAGAATACATTTCAATCGGATTTGCAGGGTTACGCTTGTCCACATAAAGCACCTGCCCAGCATCAAGTTGTGCTAAATGAACTGTCATCTGTACGTCTTGAGCAAGTTCTTTGACAAACGGGCGTGCGATTGGAGCAAGTGAACTTTGGCGCCATGCAGCATGGGCAAGCCTAATCAGGCGTACGCCCAAACTATAGGTTTGCGTGTGCTTATCAAAGGACAACATGCCTTGATTGGTTAGTGTCTGAAGGAACCTATAAAGTGTAGCTTTAGGATATTCGCTATTTTCTAATAGCTCCCCAAACCTAACAGGCCGCCCCATAGACGCGACTTGGTCTAAAGCAGCCAGTGCCTTTCCAACAGTCCCATCTCCAACATTTGCCTGCGCCATTTCTGTCATCCCTCCCCCATCGCCGCTACCTAGCGATAAATATTATTGACAACCCTACCGCAAACGATTTAAGATTTCAATATTCAAAATTATGTTTCATTATTTGGAACAAAGGGAGAGAGAAATGAATTCAATTTTAAAATCAGGTATTGTGGGATTGTTTGCGACATCTATGTTGTCGACAGCCGCGATGGCCGGTGATCTCGTCATTAACTTTGATGACTTGAACCCAGCACCAAAAGCGGCTTTCGAAGCAGCTGTAGAAGCTTTTAAAGCTGCAAATCCAGATATCAATGTGACTGTAAACAACACAGACCGTGAAGCTCACAAATCAGCGATCCGTAACTTTTTGACCAACGATGCGCCTGATATCACATCATGGTATCCGGGCAACCGAATGGCTCCGTTTGTTGATGCTGGCCTTTTTGAAGATATCTCTGACCTATGGGCATCGGATGCAAATCTATCTTCAAAATTTGAAGCCATTAAACCGACCATGACGCGTGATGGTAAGCAATGGGGTGTTCCATACACATATTACCAATGGGGCGTTTATTACCGCAAAGACATCTTTGATAAGCTTAATCTTTCAGAACCATCAAACTGGGGCGAAATGCTTCAGGCTTGCGGCACGATGAAAGACGCTGGGGTTACACCATTTACAATTGGTACAAAATTCCTTTGGACTGCCGCTGGTGTATTCGATTACATCAATCTTCGTACCAATGGCTATGAAGTGCACAATGCATTGACCGCAGGTGAAATCAAATACACAGATGACCGGATTAAGAAAACTTTTGCTAACTGGGCAGAGATGATCGACAAATGTACACCTGTTAAAAACCATGCAACGATGTCTTGGCAAGATGCGATTGCACCTTTTGCAAATGGCGATGCAGCAATGTACGTCATGGGCAACTTCTCAGTATCCAGCTATAAAGATGCTGGTTTGACGGATGATCAAATCGATTTCTTCCAATTTCCAGAAATCACACCTGGGCTAGCTCGTGCTGAGGAAGCTCCTGCGGATGCGCTGTTCATTCCAGCAAATGCCAAGAACAAAGAAGACGCGAAGAAGTTCTTGTCTTTCATTGCAACGCCACAAATTCAGGGCGAATGGAATAAAACTCTTGGTCAACTTCCACCAAACTCAGATGCAGAAATCAACAAAGATGACAAATTCATTGTTGAAGGCTTTGAAACAGTATCAACGGCTTCTGGTCTAGCTCAATTCTATGACCGTGACGCACCGGCTGCAATGGCAAAGGCCGGTATGGAAGGCTTCCAAAAGTTCATGCTTGATCCAAGCAAGGTTGATGAAATTTTGGCTGATCTCGATAAAGTTCAGGCTGAAGTTTACAAATAGGTTCGTTAAAAATCTGCAGGGTCGGCTATTGCCGGCCCTCTTCTCCAACACTGACCACATTTCATATCGTTAGACACTTGCCTCTAATGATATAAAATTTGATCATAGGATTAAGTTGAAGGCTAATGATCTGAACTTCGATCAATGCCTTGTGGAGGGACCAATGGCGTTAGACACTTCAATGCAGATAAATCGAACAGATTCCAACATGCCACTGGTAGTGGTTTGTGTACTTTTTGCTGTCGCGGCACTTGTTGCTATGTATAACATCAATATTGACAGCGTTATGTCCACATTTAACTACGAAAAACGTACTTTGGCCCGCGTCCCCGCATTTTTAATCCGGGTTACGCTTCTGGTCGTTGCGTTAATTGCTTTGTTTATTGCGATCACCAATTCAGCCATTTACAAACGGAACAAGATTGCATTTTCACCCTGGATATTCTTATCAGTCGGTCTTGTATTTTTCTCTGTCTACGTCATCATCCCGATTTTTCAGTCAATCTCCTATTCTTTCACTCGTTGGGATGGTCTTTACGACATCAACGGCGTTTGGACTGGTGAATGGATTGGCTTGCATAACTATGTCGTGCTTTGGGATGATCCAAAATTCTGGACGTCACTTTGGAACAACTTTCTTTGGCTTGGGTTATTCATGCTTGCTGTTCCAATTGGTCTTGCTCTTGCATTATTCTTGAACCAAACCGTTCGTGGTATCCGGATTTATAAATCCCTCTTCTTTTTCCCATTTGTAATCTCGCAAGTTGTTGTCGGGCTAATATTTGCTTGGGCATATAATCCCGAATTTGGCCTCCTGGCTGAAGCATGGGGCATATTCTTCTGCGAAGACAAAACAAATATCATGGGAAATCTTACGACTGTTTGCTCCATCGATCCACCATCCATTTTAGGCGACGAGGACTATGCAACATACGGGATTATTGCGGCTGGTCTGTGGCCCCAAATCGCCTACTGCATGATTTTATATCTAACGGGCCTTAATAATGTAGCCCACGATCAAATCGAGGCAGCCCGCTTAGATAATGCCAAGGGTTGGAACATGCTACGTTTCATTATATGGCCCCAACTGCAGCCTGCGACATTCATCGCAGTGGTTGTAACTGTTGTCGGGGCGCTTCGTTCATTTGATATGGTTGCGACAATGACCCAAGGCGGCCCGTTTGGATCAACGAATGTTCTATCTTATTATATGTTCGACCAAGCTGTGGGCGAAGGTGTTGGCCGTTACGGCTATGGCTCATCAATTGCAACGGTTCTATTTGCGATCATGCTCGTTTTCATAAGCGGCTTTCTCTACAGAATGTATCAAGATGAAAGGGAGGGCAGATAAATGTTTCCTTCTCCAATTGAAAAATCATCCGCTAGAATGCAACTAGCCTACAAAACAATTCTTCCATTCTCGCTTCTTATTTGGCTTTTGCCAATTCTCGCGATCTTTATGACGTCTATTCGTTCATCAAAGGACATCAATACTGGTAACGTCTTTGGTATTCCGAGTGAATTCAATTTCATTGAAAACTACACTCAAGTTCTGACGCATCCAGATGCATTGAATTTCATGGTCAATACGTTCATTATTACTATACCAACTGTGGTTGTATCAGTGGCGCTTGCTTGCATTACCGGTTATGCGCTTGCGACCTACAAATTCCGATGGGCGCTGCCGCTATTTTTCATTTTTGTCGCGGGCAATTTTGTGCCATTTCAGATATTAATGCTGCCGGTTATTGACCTATCTAACAGCTTAGAAATCTACAATACAGTGCCTGGTCTCGTACTTTTTCATGCTGCATTCCAGACAGGTTTCTGCACACTCTTCATGCGTAATTTCATGAAAGCCCTACCTTTTGACTTGATTGAATCTGCGCGCATTGAAGGCGTCGGTGAGTTCAAGATTTTCTGGTATGTGGTCGTGCCATTAGTAAAACCGGCTATTGCAGCCTTGGCCGTTTTGATCTTCACATTTATCTGGAATGACTTCTTCTGGGCAACTGTGATGATCCAAGACGAGGCCAGCTTGCCGATTACCGTGGGTGTTCGTTCGTTAAACGGCGAATTTGTGCAACAATGGCAATTAATTTCTGCAGCATCCTTATTGGCAGCTGCTCCTCCTGTGCTTATGTTCTTCCTGATGCAAAAGCACTTTATTGCTGGCCTTACATTAGGAGCCGTCAAATAATGAAGACATGGCGTCTTAACACGCCACGTCAGAGCATAGTTTTTAAGCAGAGTGAGAAGCAGCAGCTTCCCTCTGTGTGCTACTGGGGTGCGCCTTTACCAGAAACTGAAGACCTAACCCAACTTGTATTGTCCACGAATATGGATGTCGCAGGTGGTATGCTGGATGCAGTGCCTGATATTACATTATCACCAAAAATCACGACAACATTTCAAGGCCAGTATGGCAATATCTTCAGGCGCCTTGATGGTGCCAGCTTGTGCCCCGACTTCACGCATACTGACGTAAATGTTTTGAAAGATAAGTTAGTATTTGTCTGCAAAGCGGCCAGTGATGACATATCAATTCGTTTTGAAATTACTGCGCATCAAAGCTCTGACATACTGGAAATGCAGACCCGTGTAGATAGTAAGGAACCTATCTTTATCGATTGGTTATCCGCACCGGTTCTACCGGCTCCACAGAATTCGACCAATACGATAGAAATCTCTGGCCGTTGGTGTCGCGAATTTCAAATGAAAGAGGTTCCCTGGGTATCTGGCGCAAGGCTACGCGAAACCCCGTCAGGCCGATCAGGGCATGAATCCTATCCAGGCGTTCTGATCCCCGAAACAGGCACCACAAATTCTAAAGGTGGGTGTTTTGGCTTGCATTACGGTTGGTCCGGCGGACACCGCATGATCACCGAAGAGCTGCAAGATGGGCGTCGGCAAATTCAATTTGGCCATTCTTCAGATGCTAATAATTGCCCAACAACACACAAGAAAACAGCATCGCTATTTGCATGTTATTCTGGTGATGGACTAAACGGTATTGCACATAGTTTTCAAAAACATGCGCGAGAGGAAATCCTCCCATTTAAAGCCGCAACCCGCCCTCGCCTTGTACATTACAATTGTTGGGAAGCGGTCTATTTTGATCATAAGTTAGATGAATTGAAGGAAATAGCGGAACACGCTCAGACGCTTGGCGCGGAGCGATTTGTTCTTGATGATGGTTGGTTTGGTTCGCCTACAAAAGGACGCAACGATGATACATCGAGTCTAGGTGATTGGAATATTGATCGACGTAAATATCCAGATGGCCTTACTCCGCTTATCGATCACATCAATGATCTTGGGATGGAATTTGGCCTTTGGTTCGAGCCTGAGATGATTAATCCTGACAGTGATCTTTACCGTGCACATCCAGATTGGATTTTGGGTGATCATAATCAATTACTCGGCAGGCAGCAGATGGTGCTCAATCTCGACAAGGCTGAGGTGAGTGATTACTTATTTGAGAAGGTAAGCGCAATATTAAGCTCTCATAAAATCACTTATGTGAAGTGGGATCACAATCGTGTTCTACCCTATGCAAGCTCTAAGCAAACGGATGGGTTTTATGCTCTGTTAGCTCGTTTACGGCAAATACACCCGGATGTTGAGTTTGAATCTTGCGCATCTGGCGGTGGGCGAATAGATTTTGGTGTATTGCAACATTGCCAGCGCGTGTGGTTATCTGACAGCAATGATGGGCTTGAACGTTTCGAGATTCAAAATAATGCTGCAATGTGGCTTCCGAATGATGCGGTTGGTTCTCATGTCGGACCGCGCCTATGTCATACATCTGCGCGCATTTTGCCGATGTCTTTCAGAGCATGGGTCGCGGCCAGTCGCCATATGGGTTTTGAGATGGACCCGCGCGAACTCACCGACGATGAAACGCACATCCTAAAGGATGTAACATCTTGGTATCGCGAGAACCGGGTCTGGATGCATCAAGGTTTTACGCATCGTCTTGACACGAGTGATCAATCGCAGATCGCTGAAATATGTATATCAGAAAACGGTGATCGCTTCGTCGTATTTGTTGGGCAGATGAGAACAACCGATGCTATTTTCGCGCGGCCCACTGCACTTACTGGCCTTGATCCAAATGCTCGATACAAGCTATCTTTACGAAATCCTGAAGATGCTCACCGCACGAGCCGTGGCCAAGTCGCCTTAAGAGATGGGCCGCTTGAATTATCAGGCCAAAGCCTGATGCATATGGGCATACGATTACCATTAGCTTTTCCCGCAACGATGTGGGTTGTTGAAGGACAGAAAATTTTATGAAACCGACAATAGGCACCTGTTATTATCCTGAACATTGGGATGAAAAAATTTGGCGTGATGATGCGGCACGTATGCGTGATGCAGGCATTGACTGGGTTCGCATTGGCGAGTTTGCATGGAGCCGGATCGAGCCAAAAGAAGGCCAATTAGATTGGGGTTGGCTAGATCGCGCAGTCAATATTCTGAGCGATGCAAACCTGAAAATCATCATGGGGACACCAACCGCGACACCGCCAAATTGGGTTATTGAAAAGTACCCCGACATGATTGCCATGGATCAAAATGGTCAGCCGCGAAAATTTGGTTCACGTCGGCACTATTGTTTTTCCCATCAAGGCTACAAGCAACAATGCGCAAATATTGTAACACTAATGGCGGAACGTTATGGGAAACATCCTGCGGTTCAAGCATGGCAGACCGATAATGAATATGGATGCCACGAAACAACGCAATCGTTCGGTCCATCTGCACGCGACGAATTTCGGAATTGGCTTGCACAAAAGTACCAATCACCTGATGCATTAAACCGGGCTTGGGGCAATATTTTCTGGTCGATGGAGTATGATGATTTTAATCAGATTGATGTTCCGAACCTTACAGTAACAGAACCAAACCCATCGCATGTTATGGATTTTCGTCGCTTTTCGTCAGATCAAGTAGTCGCCTTTAATAAACTACAAGCTGATATTTTGCGTCGATATACTGATATGCCACTTGTTCATAATTATATGGGAAAGGTCACCGGTTTTGATCATTTTGATATTGGCGCAGATTTAGATATTGCCAGTTGGGACAGCTATCCACTTGGTTTCCTGGAAATGATCATTAAGGCTAATGAAGAACACAAAGCTGAATATTATCAGCAAGGGGATCCTGATTTCCAAGCTTTTCATCATGACCTGTACCGCAATGTGGGAAATGGCCGCTTATGGGTCATGGAACAACAGCCTGGGCCGGTGAACTGGGCGCATTTTAATCCAGCACCCCTTAATGGTATGGTTCGCTTATGGAGTTTGGAAGCTATTGCCCATGGTGCCGAATCCGTTAATTATTTTCGATGGCGGCAAGCGCCATTTGCCCAAGAGCAAATGCATGCAGGACTTTTGCGACCCGACCATAGGGACGCGCAAGGTCTTATAGAAGCTAAACAAGTCAAGGATGATATCGAAGCGTTTGGTGATGTTACTCAGATACAGGCACCCGTTGCATTGATCTTTGACTACCCATCACAATGGGCAAGTGAGGTTCAACCACAAGGCGCGAGTTTTGATTACTTCCAACTGCTGTTTAATTGCTATAAAAGTCTGCGCTCCATGGGTGTAGATGTGGATATCATCAGCGGGAATGGACCCAAATTAGAGGGCTATAAACTCGTCCTACTCCCAGGATTATTCACTCTTGATGATGATTTGAAGCACTCATTAAATACATTTGATGGCTTGGTTCTCGCAGGCCCTCGTTTCAATTCGAAAACCAAAGATTTTCAAATTCCGCAAAACCTTGCACCTGATCTGGATCAGTTGG
The DNA here is from genome assembly GCF_040784015.1 of Lentilitoribacter sp. EG35. Lineage (NCBI taxonomy): Bacteria > Pseudomonadati > Pseudomonadota > Alphaproteobacteria > Hyphomicrobiales > Rhizobiaceae > Lentilitoribacter > Lentilitoribacter sp. EG35. Next base: position 107,487 of record NZ_JBFNGQ010000007.1, on the reverse strand, counting down.
ATATAACTGTTTCGCGCGTCGAAACACTGCGTTCGAATGTCGACCGCAAACTTGAAAACGGCGGAAAAGCCATAAATTGGGTGGAAGAAATTGAGACCAGCGAAGATGTCATCGAGAAAACAGCAGATGGCGCTCCCATCTTAATTCGTAAAAATAACTTGTTATACCTTGCGGCTTGGCTTGATGACGAAGCACTTAAACTAACCTTTAAAAGAATTCTTTCTGAACTGGATATTGAGACACTCGAACTACCAACTGGGGTTCGCCTAAAGCGCACGCGCGACCATACTTTTTTCTTTAATTACTCGAAAAATGAACAGGTCCTTGATGATATCGTGTTGTCGGCAGCGGGCGCTACGTGGATCGAACACTAGAGAAGTTCGTCTACGCGCGCTTTCAACGCAGGCAAAATCTCGATCTCAAACCATGGATTTGTCTTTAACCAACGGTTGTTTCGCGGACTAGGGTGCGGCAAAGGCAACATGTTTGGCATATAATTCTGCCACATAGACACACGTTTTGTAAGCGTCATTTTTTGACCATCATTAATATGCCAATCAAGCGCGTATTGACCTATGACCAATGTAAGTTCGACATTCTTCAGTTCTGCAAGCAGCTTTTCACGCCATGTTTCAGCGCATTCAGACCTCGGTGGAAGATCTCCGCCCTTACCTGTCCCTGGGAAACAAAACCCCATTGGAACGATTGCCATTTTCTTCGCATCATAAAAAGTCTGACGTGAGATACCTAACCAGTCACGCAAACGATTACCCGATGGGTCGTCAAATGGGATACCTTTGTTATGTGTGATACGTCCAGGTGCCTGCCCGACTATTAAAATTTTAGCGTCTCCACTCATTTGTAAAATCGGTCTTGGGCCGAGCGGTAACCCCTCGCATACTTGGCAAGAGCGCACATCTTTAAGTAAGCGGTCGATACTTTTATTTACATTGTTCAAAACAAACCTTCATAAGATCAAACATAACACTTGGAAAAGAGATATATCAAAAGTAAGATCGCCACAAAGTACAAAGTGTAATGCGGATATACACATTTTCGCGAGAATGAGATGATGATATGACACAACAAAGCATAGATGCCTTGCTAAAGCAGAATTCAGGGGTCATTGACCGCAATGCGGGTATGGATCTTGACCTTGATTGGGTTGAAGCAGTGCAGGCCAATACATCAGCTATTGAGCGCAGGGCCGCTACCATCCCTGCACGCCGTAGCATTAAAAAACAATGGCAAGCTGCATGGATGATCAAGGCCGTGGAATGTATGGACCTCACAACATTGTCGGGCGATGATACGCCAAATCGTGTGCGCCGCCTATGCGCGAAGGCCAAACAACCCATTCGCGCCGATCTGATCAAAGCGCTTGGCTTGGAAAACCGTAACATTACTACGGGCGCTGTCTGCGTTTATCATGAAATGATAGAAACAGCCGTTCACGCGCTCGAAGGAACAGGCATTCCAGTGGCTGCCGTTTCGACAGGTTTCCCTGCCGGGTTGACACCGCACGTGCTCAAACTCAAAGAAATTGAAATGTCTGTTGAAGCTGGCGCCAGCGAGATAGACATCGTGATCTCTCGTCGCCATGTGCTTGAAGGTAACTGGCACGCACTCTATCAGGAAATGCGAGAATTTCGCGAAGCCTGCGGCGAAGCACATGTTAAGGCAATTTTAGCAACTGGTGAACTTGGCACATTGCGAAATGTTGCCCGTGCGTCGCTTGTTTGCATGATGGCGGGTGCTGATTTTATTAAAACGTCGACAGGCAAAGAAAGCGTCAATGCAACGCTACCTGTTAGCCTCGTCATGGTTCGTGCCATCCGCGAATACGGTGCACGAACGGGCTATGCGGTTGGCTATAAACCAGCTGGCGGGATTTCAAAAGCCAAAGACTCATTGGTTTATCTCACCCTAATGAAGGAAGAGTTGGGTCGCAATTGGCTGGAACCAGAACTGTTCCGCTTTGGCGCATCTTCACTTCTTGGCGATATTGAACGCCAGCTTGAACATTATATTACTGGTCGGTATTCGGCTTCCTTCCGTCACCCAATTGGTTAATAAGAGCGACTAGCTTTAGGATAAATAGATGACAATCAACGAGATTTTGGACACGATGGACTATGGCAAAGCGCCAGAAGATTCAGCCCCAGCATTAAAATGGCTTGAGGAGCAAGAATGGACAATTCGTTCATTCATTGATGGCGAACTTCTGTCAGTTGCCGAAGATGGTTTTTTTAATACCGTTAATCCGGGTACAGGGGAAGTGCTCGCGCGCGTTCAGCCCGCTTCGACAAAAGATGTTGATAAGGCGGTAAAAGCTGCACGCAAAGCACAAAAATCATGGGCTGCATTACGTGGCCATGAGCGGGCGAAATATCTTTATGCCATTGCCCGCCTTGTACAAAAACATTCACGCCTTCTGGCTGTGCTAGAGACACTGGATAACGGTAAGCCGATACGAGAAAGTCGTGATATTGATGTACCGTTAGTCGCACGTCATTTCTATCACCACGCGGGTTGGGCACAGCTCATGGAACGAGAACTTCCCAACATGGAATCTGTTGGCGTGGTCGGTCAGGTTATCCCATGGAACTTCCCGCTTCTCATGTTGGCATGGAAGATTGCCCCTGCACTTGCAATGGGCAATACCGTTGTCCTCAAACCCGCTGAATTAACACCTGTAACCGCAATGCTATTTTCCCAAATATGCGCCGAGGCAGGACTGCCAAAAGGTGTAGTTAATATCGTCATGGGCGATGGTGCCATCGGTGCAGCGCTCACCGAACATAAAGACGTTGATAAAGTTGCCTTCACTGGTTCAACTGATGTTGGTCGTATCATCCGTTCGCGTATTGCAGGGTCTGGCAAAAAACTGACGCTCGAACTAGGCGGAAAATCTCCTTTTATTATATTTGATGACGCAGATATCGATAGCGCTGTTGAGGGTATTGTTGATGCTATCTGGTTTAATCAAGGCCAGGTTTGCTGTGCAGGCTCACGCCTTTTGGTACACGAACCTGTTGCCCAAAAACTCTATGACAAGTTGCGTTACCGCATTGAAAACTTGCGCGTTGGCGATCCATTGGATAAGTCGACGGACATCGGCGCCATTATTGACAAAAATCAGCTCGAACAGATCACGACGCTTGTTCAATATGGAATTGATGACGGAGCGGAGCCCATCCGCCCGTCTGGAGAGCTGCCAAAAGAAGGGTTTTTCTTCCCGCCAACATTGCTAACCAATGTTGATACGGCTTCCAAATTAGCACAGGACGAAATCTTCGGACCCGTTCTTGTTTCCATGACATTTAGAACCCCAGCGGAGGCTGTCCAACTTGCAAATAATACGCGCTATGGATTAGCCGCGAGTGTTTGGACCGAAAACATTAATCTTGCCATGGATATGGCGCCGAAAATTAAGGCAGGCGTTGTTTGGGTTAACTGTACAAACCAACTTGACGCTGCCGCTGGATTTGGCGGCATGCGCGAAAGTGGATTTGGGCGAGAAGGAGGCAAGGAAGGTCTGTACGAATATGTGAAACCCACCTACCTTAAGTCGCTTCAGCTCATAAAAGCTTTAGATATGAAAGAGAAAACTGGTGTCGTAGAGGCATCGGTTGATCGAACAGCAAAGCTCTATATTGGAGGCAAGCAATCCCGACCGGATAGCGGTTATGCTCGCGAGGTATTAGACACCAAGGGCAAACTTATCGGCCATGTTGGAGAGGGTAATAGAAAAGACATTCGAAATGCCGTTGAGGCCGCAAACAAGGCGGCAAACTGGGCGAAAACAACGGGGCATCTTCGCGCGCAAATCCTTTATTATATCGGCGAAAACCTCTCTGCACGCGCATCAGAATTTGAAGAACGCATTCGCTCAATGACCGGTGTAACTGCCAAAACTGCTACGCAAGAGGTTGCGACATCCATTGATCGCCTCTTTACCTATGCGGCATGGGCCGACAAATATGACGGGAACGTGCACTCTGTCCCCATTCGTGGTGTCGCGCTTGCTATGCGTGAAGCTGTTGGAAACTTAGGTCTATTATGTCCCGATGAGAATCCGCTTCTGGCCTTCACATCAATGATTGCGCCAGCAATTGCTATGGGTAACCGAGTAATCATTGTGCCCTCATCTATATCTCCGCTTGCTGCGACAGATTTATATCAAGTCTTCGATACATCAGATTTGCCAGCAGGTGTTGTGAATATCGTCACAGGCGATCGGAATGTACTTGCAAAAACACTTGCAGAGCACGCCGATATTGATGGCCTTTGGTATCATGGCGACAAAAATGGGTGCAAACTTGTGGAAGATGCCGCAGCTCACAATATGAAGCGAACTTGGGTCAATAATGGTCTTGCAATCGACTGGCTCGATGAGGCGCAAGGTGCCTCGGAAGAGTTTTTACGTCATTCGACTGAGATCAAAAACGTCTGGGTTCCTTACGGCGAATAATTCTCTGGTTTATGGGAATTATGGCATGATCGCCGCAAGGGTCTGCTTATCAAGGACCGTTAGAAACGCCGATCTTGCCTCATGCATCAAACCTTTGAGTTTACATTGAGGCAAGAATAGGCATGTTTGCTTTCCAGCTTGCATACATTCCACCATCGCAAAGTCCTGCTCAATGACACGCACAACTTCGCCAACATGAATGTCTTCCGGTGGCAGGGCAAGACTGATGCCACCATGTCGCCCACGGTGGGAAAGCAAAATCTCTACTTTGACCAATTTGGCAACAATTTTCATAGTATGAGACTTTGCCAAGTTCAGCTTTTCTGCGATGACTTCAACTGTCAACGGTTGCTTCTCTCTTGCCAGCAACATCAAAATTCGTAGAGCAAAGTCACTTGCTTGGTTTAATCGCATAAGAGCACCATTTAATCATTCATTTTATATGTTGCTTTTAACATTAAGTTACATTAGTTTAAAGATGCAAATTATATGAATGATTAATTGAGCAAAATGACACATCATATTCACCCAAGATCTGCACGAATAGCATTACATCCAACCATTACAGAGGAACAGATTTCTGAAATGGTTGAAACATTTTATGCCCGTGTTCAAAAAGACGATGCTCTTGCACCGATTTTTGCAAATAATATACAAAATACTTGGCCAGTACATCTTGAACGTATGAAGGTGTTCTGGAGATCTGTGTTACTCAAGTCTGGCGAATATAAAGGGCAACCTGTTCCAATTCATCAAAAGATTGATGGATTGACGGAAGAAAATTTTAAACAATGGCTCATTCTCTTCGCTGACACAGCATATTCGATATTCCACTCGGATGCTGCACCTCTTGTATTTGGTGCAGCAAAAAACATCGCGACCAGCCTTTGGCTTACACGCAACCAAGACCCATTTGCTCAACCGCCTAAATGGCAACTCAAACCAAATGACAGGATTGAAAAATGAGTATCTTCAAATTATTGCTAGCTGGGTTTTTATTACCCGGAACTCTGGTTCTCAAACGTTTAGGCATCTCGATTGAAGAAGATGGCGGCGTCATGCGTTCCTTCATCAATATGTGTTTTTGGGGTGTAGTATTTCTTTGGATTGCCTTGAAATTCTATGTGGATTAGTGCCCACTCCGGTCATCATGAAATTGCTCTACAATGGTGCGTTTACCTAACATGAAAGCATCTGCCACATGTTTAAGTGGCATAATATCAACGTCTGATTGATTTGAATTTAATAGATCCGAAAACCGCGCATAGATATTTGGGTATTCAGCTTCCGGCGCTTCAAAATGCAATGCACCATCTATCAGCATCTGACTACCACCCTCAACAAGATGAATATTGCCAGCATCAGTCTGAACATAAATATCCCATTGTTGGGCACCCTCTTGGCGCCAATCAAATTCAGCCTCTATCTCAAGTCGATTTTCACCAGTAAACGCCATATCTGCAGCAATCGGCGTCTCGCAATTTTGTGGGAATTTTAGCTCTGCTTTCTGAAGATGAAATGGCACATTCATTATGTAGGTTAGAATCGATAATGCATTGATGCCCGGATCAAAAACACCCATTCCTCCAGCCTGCCAAATCCATTTTTGACCAGGATGCCAATGTTTTACATCCTCTTTCCAGATAATTTTCACAGATTTAATTCTCTTATCAGAGAGCCATTGTTTGGCTGTTTCTACAGCTGGTGCATAACGTGAATGCCACGTTGCAAACAATGAAACACCTTGACGATTTGCAAGATCAATTAAACGCTCGACTTCAACAACAGAAATCCCTGGCGGCTTCTCCAACAATACATGCTTCTTGGCAAGTAATGCTTCACAAGCCATATCAAACCGCACCTGAGGCGGCACACAAAGTGATACAGCATCAACGTTAGTATCACTTTCGAGCATGTCAGAAAGTGATATGAAATTCGGAACCCCATCGGCTTTCTGATGACGGCTGACAGCGGCACAAAACTTGAAGTCACCATTTTTCAAGATAGCTGGAATATGCTGATTTCGAGCAATTTCACCCACGCCCACGATCGCAATATTGTAGAGTTTTGCAGCCATATTTAGCTCCTCATATTAAGAGAATTCATTCCTGCGATCTAGCAGTAAAAACAAGTTATCACAAGGCAAAGAACGAGCATATTGGCAAAGCATACTAAACTGATGTAAACCCCTTATCAAACGTGTTTGAGGTTGGGGTTGATGGCCGTTAGTTTAGTTATCGAACAAGTACTTAATGGTCTTCAGTTTGGCATAATGTTGTTTTTAATGTCAGCAGGTCTAACGCTTGTTTTTGGTGTCATGGGTCTCATAAATCTTGCCCATGGATCTCTATATATGATCGGTGCGTTTTCTGCTGCTGCAGTTGCCGGTGCAACAGGTTCATTTTGGTTCGGACTGGCAGCAAGCCTCATGGCCGCTGCAATCGCAGGGGCAATTGTCGAGATCGTTGTCATCCGCCGTCTTTATGATCGAGATCATCTTGATCAAGTCCTAGCGACATTTGCTCTCATCCTGATTTTCTCTGAGGGTACACGCTGGTTGTTTGGCGCGTTCCCGCTTTTTCTCGACATTCCCACCGCTTTATCAGGAAGTTTTGAACTACCAATGGGAATTGTTTATTCAAAATATCGATTGGCTATCATCCTTATCGGCATATTGATCGCCATTGGTTTATTTCTACTCATCTCAAAAACACGATTGGGTATTCGCATTCGAGCCGGCCAAGTGGATCGAGAAATGATATCTGCACTTGGTATCGATATTTCCAAGTTATACACCATCGTCTTTGCTTTGGGTGCAGCACTGGCGGGTTTAGCAGGCGCACTTATTGGCGCCATCCAATCTGTGGAAGTCGGCATGGGAGAACCAGTGCTAATTCTGGCATTTGTCGTAATCGTTATTGGAGGCATAGGCTCAATAAAGGGCGCCTTGGTTGGCGCAATCCTGGTAGGCCTTACTGATACCTTAGGACGTTTTGTTCTGCCGATCATATTCAAAAGTTTTCTTGATCCAGCAGCCGCTATTTCCATCGGTTCCGCACTTGCCTCTATGCTTATTTATATTCTGATGGCGCTGGTTCTGATCTTCAAACCTTCTGGATTATATGGAAGGTCTGTTTAATGAAGGAATTTCATGTCAACCTGGCCTGTATTTTGTTGCTTGTGCTTGTTCCTGTATATGGAACTTTATTCGACGAACCTTATTTCATAACGTTGGCGACCAAAGTTACCATTCTCGCAATGACAGGGATTGGGTTAAATCTAGCGCTTGGATATGGTGGCTTAGTATCTCTTGGACATGCCGCGTTCTTTGGTATTGGTGGATATGTTGCAGGCATCTTAGCAAGCCATGCCCTCAATTATGAGACCATGTTCAGCTGGCCATTTGAATTTGAAGGCACAACCCAAATGCTTATCATCTGGCCTATTGCAGCAATAGTTTGCGGATTGGTGGCGTGTATTATTGGCTATCTATCGCTGCGGACAAGCGGCGTCTATTTCATCATGATCACTTTAGCCTTTGCGCAAATGATCTACTACTTTGCGATCAGTTGGCCGACTTATGGCGGAGAAGATGGACTGTCCGTTTATCTTAGAGGAAGTTTCCCCGGGTTAAACACTATGGATGGTTTAAACTTCTTCAGTATTTGTTTTATCTGGCTCATGATGGCCATATATTTCAGTCATCTTGTTACAAATTCGAAGTTTGGACTGGCATTACGAGCCACTAAAGAAAACACTGTTCGCGTCTCTTCTGTCGGCATTAATCCTCAACGTATAAAGCTGATTGCCTTTATTATTTCAGGCGTCATAACCGGCCTTGCCGGTGCACTCTACACCGATCTCAACCGTTTTGTTAGCCCATCTGTGTTGAGTTGGCATACATCCGGCGAGATTATGATCTTTGTAATTTTGGGTGGCGTCGCGCGCCTCTACGGTCCTTTAGTTGGCGCTGCGCTCTTCATCATATTGGAACAAATTTTGGGTGGCCTGACTGAGAATTGGCAGTTTTGGCTCGGAGTTCTTTTGCTGATTGTCGTCCTTTATGCACGTGGCGGTATCGTTGGGCTGCTTGCGCGGAGAAGAACTGATGTCTAATCCTGTTATCTCAATCAGAAATCTCACTAAGAAATTTGGAGCCATTGTTGCAAGCGACAATCTTAATATCGAACTACGTGAGGGCGAAATTCATGCTCTAATTGGACCGAACGGGGCTGGAAAATCAACTCTGATCGGGCAAATTTGCGGAACACTTAAACCTGATGCTGGAAGCATTCATCTCTGCAATGAAGATGTAAACCAGCTTAAACCTTCAGAGCGAGCGAAAGCTGGGCTTGCGCGAAGTTTTCAGATCTCATCTGCCATCACCAATTTTACTGCACTTGAGAACGTCTTGCTATCGGTACAGGGAAATGCTGGGGGAACGTTCAGCTTTTTTACACCGTTTATGAAGGATGAAAGTCATGTTGAACTTGCGCGAAGTTATCTCACTGAGCTCGATCTTCTGGACCGACAAAATGTGCAAACCTCAACCCTAAGTCACGGTGAACGCAGACGGTTAGAACTTGCCGTTGCTTTGGCTCTGGAACCAAAAGCATTCTTACTGGATGAACCCATGGCCGGTTTGGGCATTGAGGGTGTGCAGGGCATGATCGCTTTGCTGTCTAAACTGAAGCATAAAGCTCCAATTTTTCTTGTTGAACACGATATGGATGCAGTTTTTGCGCTTGCAGATCGAATTTCGGTGCTTGTTTCTGGCAAAATCATCGCGACCGGAGATAAGGATACCATCCAGAATAATGCTGAGGTTCGCAAAGCTTATTTGGGGGATGATGATCGATGACTCTTCTTCTTGATGTACGAAATCTACAAACTTGGTATGGCGCAAGCCAAGCTCTCTTTGGCGTTAATCTTTCCATCAACGAAGGACAAGTCGTATCTTTGATGGGCCGAAACGGTATGGGGAAGTCGACCGTTGTTAAATCCATATTTGGAATGATGAAAACCACAAAAGGTAGCATCAAATTTCAAAATCAGGAGCTTTTGGGGCAACCTTCCTACAAGATAGCTCGGTGTGGACTGGGTCTTGTACCCGAAGGACGACGAGCGTTTGGTAATCTCACAGTGTCAGAAAACCTTCATGCCGCATCCACTAACGGGCCTTGGAATGAGAAGTCTATTCATCACTTGTTTCCACGTCTTGGAGAGAGAACCTCTCAACTCTCATCTACACTTTCAGGCGGAGAGCAACAAATGCTGGTGATCGCACGCGCCTTAATGACAAATCCTTATCTTCTAATTCTAGACGAGGCCACCGAAGGTTTAGCTCCAACTATCAGGCAGGAGATTTGGACAGCCATAGGAGAGCTCAAACGTCAAGGCATTTCGATATTGGTCATCGATAAAACATTAAAAGAGCTCATCCGAATTTCTGATCATTGTGTAATCCTCGAACGAGGAGCAAATGTCTGGGCGGGAAACCCGAGCGATATTAATGAAAATGTATCAAAACGATATCTCGGTGTTTAACACCGTGCTTTTGTGTTGCAGTTAAAACTCAGTTGAACTTTTCTTTGCAATCAAACACAACTTTAAATAGCTATTTTTGTAGATACAATTTTAAGTATTGTTTACTATTGAAAATTGTTATACTTACTGACGTCAATAATAGTGAAATGAGCACAAGCTCATATGATTGACGTTACAACATGGCTGAGCTGGATGGCACAATTGAAGATTTCCTCGGACCTCTGGCTAGAGCTAAATCCGATGTAGAATTGGTCAATGAATTCAGATCTTTGGCACGATTTTATAACTTGAGTCATGTGGCATTGTTTTGTGTTGGAATAACCGGCCGCGCGGATGAGGCGCCTAGTCTTGCAGTGACATATTCCGGCGAGTGGATACAGCACTATGTTGACGAAAATTTCGCGAATATCGATCCTGTGCTCTCTATGGGGTTTAACTCCATGATACCCATAGATTGGAGAGATATTCCGACCTCTGGACGAAAAGTCAAACGTATGTTTGGCGAAGCTAGAGAATTTGGCATCGGTCGGCAAGGCATCACATTTTCTGTTAAAGGTCGCAATGCAGAACGTGCTCTTTTTTCAATAAACAGCGACATGAAAGACTGGGAATGGGACAGCTTTTTGAATGGGTATTTGCGCCTTCTACAGCTTTATAGTTTTGAAGCTTTTGAAACTTACTTACGCATTCGCGGTGTCGAGCGGGAGACTGTTTTGTTAGCCAAACGCGAGATTGAATGTCTGAAATGGGTTTCTGCAGGAAAAACAGCGTCCGAAATCGCCGACATACTAGACCTTTCAGAGCGGACAGTGCGTTTCTATCTGGAAACCGCCAGATACAAGCTAAAGGCGAACACAGTTGCACAAGCCGTAGCGAATGCCATATATACCAATCAGCTTACCCGTAGTTGGTAATCAGAAACAGTAACCCGGTAAATTTACCGTATTCACATCCATGATTTTTCTACAATAATTTGATCAAACGAATTGGAGCGATCATGATTACTATTGTTGAACAATCAAACCTCGATCAATTTCCGCAGCTTGTGGAAGATATGTACAGAACCAGAGCACGCGTCTTTAGCGAACGTCTCGGCTGGGATGTGAATGTTGTAAATGACCTTGAAATCGATCAATTTGACGACGCAGACCCTCTATACCTTATCTCCACAGATGATGACATGAAGCAGTTTTATGGATCCGTTCGCCTCCTGCGAACAACGGGACCAAATATGTTGCGCGATGTGTTCAATTGTCTTCTAGATGACGACGAGGTTATTGAAAGCCCGCTTATTTGGGAAAGTTCACGTTTTTCGATCAACCCGGACGTGATGCAAGAAGGTGAGAATTTCAATAAAAAACTCGTCAATCACATTACATTTGAATTGCTGCTTGGTCTTACCGAGGTTGGTATGAAAGTAGGTATAGATTTTATCGTGTCTGTCTATGATGCGAGAATGGCCAGAATTTTTCGCTCGGCAAAATGCACGTCAACAATCATCGGAACGCCGCAGAAGATCGGAAAGGTCAAGGCCTATGCGGGCTTATTTGAGACCAACCAATCCATGATAGATCAGCTCGCCAAAGCAGGTTCAATTTATCAATCAGTTCTTTCACCAAACACGCGAATAGCAGCATAGAAACGAAGGCGGGATTTCGCATGAAAAATAAATTGCAAAAACCAACAAGTGATATCGCAATGCTAAAGCATTGGCACAATATGGCAGAAACCATACATTCAGATGCAACTGAGCAAAAAGACGAAATGATTTCATTTCTTGCAGCTATGTTATCCGCCCAAATTTACGAACGCCTAGGCGAGCAAGAGGCCAGCGCGCTGCTTTCTGCTTCAGGTTAGTTAGTTAAGGTGTTTCATCCGCCGATAGGAACTCAAATGAAGCACAAGTTCTTCTGATAATTCGATCTCATTAAGACGAAAATACTCTTCCAGAGCATCAACAAGTGCCGGGACATCTTTGTCCCGCATGGCTTGAATAACTTTTACACCCAACTCAGGTGAGCAAGTTACATATTCATCAATCATCAACCACTCCATTTTGCATGGAATATTACTAAGACAGTACGGTAGAATAGAGAAGCAAGTCAAAGCAATTATAGATTGTATTCTCTTTACTCCATTGATATTACTTACTTATTTAATACCTTCGATGTTAGGCCTGATTGAACAAGCTCAATGAACTCATTTTCTGCACTCTGGATAACTAACGGCAATATGCAGATAGGCATAATTTCATCGACATAAATTTGAAATTTCGTTAGATAATGGTTCCAAATTATAGCGATCAACGCACCTAACCATTTGAGTGAGATAAATTATGAAACCTCAATCTGAAGCCCTGATTGTCATCGATGTTCAAAATGATTTTTGCCCCGGCGGTGCACTTGCGGTAGATGAGGGTGACAAAATCATCAAAGGCATCAACACTCTAATGCCTGCATACCAAACAATTATTTTAACACAGGACTGGCACCCAACAGGCCATTCGTCATTCGCCTCATCCCACGGTGGAAAAGAGCCATTTTCCATGATTGATATGCCTTACGGTCCGCAAGTCTTATGGCCTGATCATTGCGTTCAGGGAAGTAACGGCGCACAATTTCATTCCGACCTCGACGTAGACCAAGCACACATGATTGTACGTAAGGGGTTTCGAAAGCAAATTGACAGCTATTCTGCTTTTTTTGAGAATGATCACGAAACACCTACGGGCCTTGAAGGTTACCTGCGCACACGAGGTGTCGAAATACTGACGATAGTTGGCCTGGCAACAGACTTTTGCGTAAACTATTCGGCAGTTGATGGTGCCAAACTTGGATTTAAAATGAATGTTGACCAATCTTTATGCCGAGGTATTGATTTAGATGGCTCTCTTACCGCAGCTCAAAAGCTGATGCGTGAAAATAATGTCAATTTGATTTGAGGCTGAAGACTCAAATCCCAATTCTTCACCCTCAATTAATCAACTGGACGATTATCCAATCTCAATGATAAACATAAGATAACGAATAAACTTATTTGGAGGAAGCCCTATGAAAACTCGTGCTGCTGTAGCCGTCGCCGCCGGAAAACCGCTTGAGGTTATGGATGTTATGCTTGATGCGCCACGCGCTGGCGAAGTGCTGGTAGAAATCAAAGCGACAGGGCTATGTCACACTGATGAGTTCACACGCTCCGGGGCTGATCCCGAAGGCATCTTTCCTGCAATTTTGGGCCATGAAGGCGCTGGTATTGTTATCGAAGTTGGCGAAGGCGTTACTGGTCTTGAAGTTGGAGATCATGTTATCCCGCTTTATACGCCCGAATGTCGCGAATGCGAATATTGCCTAAACCCAAAAACCAATCTTTGCCAGGCCATCCGCTCCACACAAGGCCAAGGCCTCTTACCTGATGGCTCCACTCGCTTTTCTATGATGGATGGCACGCCAATCCACCACTATATGGGCTGCTCAACATTTGCCAACCACACTGTTGTACCTGAAATAGCGCTGGCGAAAGTTCGCAAAGATGCACCATTTGATAAGATTTGCTACATTGGCTGCGGTGTAACAACAGGCATCGGCGCGGTGATCAACACTGCCAAAGTTGAGCTGGGTTCACGAGGCATTGTCTTCGGTTTAGGTGGCATTGGCCTTAATGTTATTCAGGGACTCAAGCTCGCTGGAGCTGATCAGATTGTTGGTGTTGATATCAATGAAGGCAAAGTCGAAATGGCAACACATTTTGGTATGACCGATTTTGTAAACCCATCAAAAATTGAAGGCGATCTGGTTGCTCACCTCGTGGAGCTTACCAAGGGTGGCGCAGATTATACATTTGACGCAACGGGCAACGTGAAGGTCATGCGCGATGCGCTTGAAGCAGCACATAAAGGCTGGGGCGAAAGTATTATCATTGGTGTTGCACCTGCTGGCGCAGAAATATCAACTCGCCCATTCCAGCTTGTAACGGGCCGCAGCTGGCGCGGTACCGCATTTGGTGGAGCCTCCGGACGTACGGATGTACCAAAAATCGTTGACTGGTATATGGATGGGAAAATTGAAATCGATCCAATGATCACGCACAAATTAACATTAGATGAGATCAATCATGGCTTTGATCTTATGCATGAAGGAAAAAGTATTCGTGCAGTTGTCGAGTTTTGATTTGAGGCAGAAGTGAAAACTGTAACCTGCCCCACAAAATGTGGAGGCAGACTACAGCTCAATTGCGTTCACCTTATACAGATACTCAATTATCCCTAACGATATTCTGGCTCTTCGCCATCAGGATGCGCCAAGAAGTAATATTCTCTCAACTTCAATTTGGCGGACGCTGCTTGATCTAAAATCACAGTAACCGATGGATGCATTTGTAACGCCGATGCAGGATTATGTGCTCCCATCGGACCTTCGGCCATACCTGCCACAGCATCTGCCTTCTTTTCACCCAACGCCAACAATACGATCGTCTTACTATCGAAAATAGTCCCAATACCAGTCGTAATCGCATGGTTAGGTGGTGTCTCACCATCCGCGAAAAATTGCTTGTTTGCATCTCGTGTTGACGCAGTCAATGTTTTAACCCTCGTGCGTGAGGCCAGGCTAGAGGTTGGTTCGTTAAAGCCAATATGGCCATTACTACCGATTCCAAGAAGCTGGAGGTCGATAGGCCCTTTTTCTTTAATCAGGGTTTCATAACGGTCTGCCTCGCTATTAGGAACTGGAGCATCTCCTCTTGGCAAGAACGTATTGGCAGGATTGAAATCAGTTTTAGAAAACAGTTCTTGTCTCATAAACTCATGGTATGAACATGGATGTGTCGGCGACAGCCCGACATACTCGTCAAGATTGAAGCTTGTCGCGTTGGCAAAGCTAACCGTACCATTTTTATATTCGTTCGAAAGCTGCTCATATACTGGAGGCATCGTACCACCCGTTGCAAGCCCAAGAACGCTAGCTGGCTTTACCTGAACTTGATCAGTAATCATTCGTGCAGTGCGTTTCACAGCCTCTTCGGGTGTATCAAATATTAAAACTTTCATGTAAAATTCCTATTCGCCTAAAATTTTGTCATTAACTCGCATTTTTATTGCAACTTTCCAATGAAAATTATTTCTCGCGAGGTTTCCATAAACGGTGTCTCATCCCACGCTCCAAAACACTCGACCACATCAAGCCCTGCCTTATTCACTAATTCGATAAGCTCTGGTTTTGGTGAATATTTTATCTGTTCCTCAGCGGATTTAGTCTCACCAGTGCCAGGTAATTTATAACTATTTGAATAGGTCAAAATACCGGATTTCTCATCGTAATTAGATTCATTCCAAGCCTCGACCTCACCAAATTTGCTGTGATTAAATCTACGATATGTTTGATCTTTTGTGCGCTCTTTACTGTGTGGGAAATATGGGTTTCTGCTATCAAACACGAACCTACCTTCAATGGCTAGATGCGCGGAAATCGTATTTAGTACTTCTTGTTGATCTGTCTTTGTTAAAAAGCACTGAAATGCATGCCCACTTAAAACAATAAGATCAAACTTGCGATCCAAACGTACGTTGCGAGCATCACCTTCAACCCACTCGATATCTAACTCATTATATCTCTCTTGTCCGATATCAAGCATCGCACCAGCTGGATCAACCGCTACAACATTAGCGCTCTTGGCAAGTCGTGCAGATAAGACGCCAGTCCCGCAACCTAAATCCAAAATCGTCTTCGAACCCATAGCTAATCTACAAATCACATCATAATCTTGCCGATTGTGATCATTAACTTCATAAAATTGCGCAAGTTCCGGATCTGAGTAAAGACCTGTAGATGTGACATTGGTCAAAGCGATACCTCCAGACAAACATAATTCTCGCGTATCTATTTACTCGCTTACAATCTCAAATGCCATATTCATATCAAGCTTATTATGTTATTATTTTGTTATACAGTTTGTTTTGAAAGGTGCTCCCCCATATGCCATTTAGTTACTCGGGCTTTGTAGAAAAAATGCGTGTTGCTGCCAGTTCTCAAACGCCAACAATATCAGTTCGCGAAGAACTTGTATCCACATTAGCAAGCGAAGAATTGCAAAAGTCTGGCCTACCTGAGCAACATGAAGATGAAATTCTTCTATTTGAGGACGACACGGTTTCGATATGGTCTTGCCGATTTAATCCGGAATTTGTCATGCCACCACACGAGCACAAGATGGAAGTTCATATTGGTGTTGTATCAGGTCAAGAAAAGAACATCATGTTCGAGCAAAATGATGGCGTACTAAAACACGTCAAAACAGCGATCGTGGATAGTGGTGAAATCTTGTCGATTGATGCTGACGCTCTGCATGCAGTGACCGCCATTGGAGATACACATAGCCATGCGCTGCATGTTTATCTTGGTCCTCTAACAAAGGTTAAGCGCGATCTCTATGATTGGACAACTGGCAGCGCTGTTGATTTTACCATGGAAAATTTTGAAGATATGAAACGTTCTCCGAAGGATCTGCCAGCATTTTAGATCGAACATTTTAGGGTTCGGTTATCACCCCACAGGCCTCGTCTGTTGCATATCAGTTCGTTCTGAGAATACCTGCACCCAAGCATCGAGCGCTGTACAATCCCGACGCCAATCGCTTGTGTATCTAAAGTCAAGATATTCAAGAGCGCACGCAATCACAATTTGCTCTAATCTGATTTCACCCTCGGTAATCAAATCAGCCCACGCTTCCAAATGTTCAACGCAACGTCCCATACGGGCTTTAAGTTTCGAAATTCGAGCGACATTCCGTTCATCCTCTGGTAACATCATTTCCATACGATATTGAAGGCAGGCATCTGTCATTCCCAGCGCCAAAGAAATTCGGGTAGCCTGCTGAAAATCTGTTTTGTTAGTTTTATGACCAGTCGAGTTTTCAAAATATTCAAATATGGTTCTACTATCAAAAATGGCCATATCGTCGGCAAACATTGTTGGAATTTGGCGCAGTGGGTTAAATTGATCTATAAACTCTGCACTATAAATATCAATTTGTTCATAGGTAAAATTAGCCCCAAGTACCTCTCCATATATTTTGGTCATACGAGCAAATGGCGACGTCGGCCCACCATATAGCGTTGGTTGAACTTGTTTAGTTTTCATAATTTAGTCTTCTCCAAATTAATTGATTTACGACGTGCTGATAAAGTTGCCCAAAGCGTTGCTCCAACAATAAGTACTGCACCAAATACAAAGCCCAATTGAGGAATTTCGTCAAATACAAAATAGCCGACACTTGTACTTAGAAGTAGGCTTGAATAACTTAACAGAGCTAGAAATCCTGCTTCGCCCCATTTGTGTGCTTTTAAGAAACAGAACTGCGCAGATTGGGCAAATAAGCCTATGGCTAGCAAAATTGGCCAGTCATTTAGTTGCATTGGCACCCATGACCAGAGCGCAAATGGAAGGGTTAATATTGATAAGCCGGCCGTGTAAAATGTCATCATCACAACCGTTGGCGCGCCCGACAATTTACGTGTGACAATGATGGCAGACGTACCAAATATTACGGTCAGGAATAAAGCAGGAAGCCCCCAAGTTAGGACCAGTTCGCCAGGCTCGAGGGCGATGATTACACCGATCAACCCGATGACAGCCGCAATCCATTGTCTTGAGGAAATGGTTTCTCGCAAAATAAATGCAGCCATGACCATTAAAACCAGCGGCCGTGTAAAATTAATGGCGGTAAACAATGCAAATGGTATGCGTGCGATTGCGAAAAAACTGGTCGTCAAAGTTAATGCAGACAGTCCTACTCTCAATGCATGAAGTTGCAGGTGCTGAATGTCCTTAAATGCACTTGGCTGACGTAAAATCCAAGGAATCATCATAAAGAACCCGATAATGGCGCGAAGAAAAACAATCTGCCATGCAGTATATTCAAGCCCCACAGACTTGACGATTGTCAGCGCCCAAATATTGAGACTCATATCAGCAAGCAACCACACGCCACCTAGAAAATTTCTAGGTTTTTCAACCATCATTATAAATCAGGTTGGCCATAATGTTAAAAGCACCAGGCGTTAGCTTTTCCATCTGATGGTGCAAAATTAGCGATGTATGAGTATGACGGCCCTTATTAATTTTGGCGGTCAGCATTGACCCCAAAAGGGCCTGTTCATCGGGATCATGCATTGATAGCAAGGGTGTGTAAGATGCATCCCAGTCCATTGCAAAATACAAGCCGCGTTCTTTGTGCCATCCCTCCCAATCATTACTGGAAATTATATTCGGTAAGTTAAAAATCGAATGTTCTGGCTGCAGAATTTCTACCTCTGCATTCTCATCCGTCACACGCCACCGCAAGGATGGTTGCCCTATTTTAAGGTACTTAGGTGGTACCGCATCCGGGTTCCAGTTATCCCACGGTCGATGATATAACGTCACTAAGTTTCCGCCATTTTCACACCATTTATGAAGCCGTGGCATTTGCTCAAGAAGACCATCGCGAAACTTCATTGCAAATATGCCAATAACAATTGAATCATACGTCGCAAGCGTTTGATCACTTTGCAGATCTGTATCGGCAAGCGGTGTTACATTAAGGCCCATCTGCGCCAACCAATAATCTACGCGGTCATTACCTCCCCCGACATAACCAATGCGTGAATTAGATAATTTTGTATCAATCACTAATACTTTAACCTTCGCAGGCTGTGCTAATGCCCTGGGAGCAACATGAGGATAATTAATTTCTGTCACACTTTGCGCAGGAACATCACTCACGGTCAGAGATAATTCATAGAGCCCTACATCTACATTATCTGGTGCAGTTACTTCAAAACCCATATTCGTTGCATTTGCCACCCAACCATCTGGAACAATTAAGTTTGTTCGCTCAGCGTCATTCATAACGCCGTCCACAGCAACATCTATCTGACGTCTGTTTGCGTTCACATTAATAATCTGTGTAACAGGGGTCATGATAGCGGATTTTAACGGAATAACATTTGGTTGAACTTCCAGCTGAACCCGTGAACAAGAAGTAACGCCATAAACCGTCACCTCAACGTTTAAACAAGGGACTGTCGGCGTATCTGGAAGGTAAATAGAGGGATAAGGGTCGCTAACATCGGCGCGATCATCTATTGATATTTGCCCATCTATATAACTCCAGTCATCTGGAAGTTCCGGGGAGACAACAACTTGATCTGATCGGCCCTTTCTAATCTCAATTGTCAAGGGCGTTGCTTCACCAGGACGCAACACATCTAAATCTGTTCGACCAATGACCTCCACCCTTGCTGCAACACGAATAAGATTAGAAAGCTGTGTTTCCTTGCGAACCAATTTATGCAGAACATCAGCTTTAGCATTTTCTGGACAGAATTTAATGGCCTCTCGTACACTTTCCAGCGCAGAGTTGGCATGTTTTAAAATCTTCACATTATCGGGAAAAGAAGCCCTAGCCGCATCCATTTGCGCCTGAGCCTTCTTTAAAATCGTTGAAATTTCTGGAACATTAACATCGGCCAAAGTTTTTGCCAGGCCGGATTCGAGCACAACATCAGGGCCATCGAGCCGACTATCCGCTAGGTGCAACGGAAAATGGTGCTCCTCTCCCGATGGCACCCACCTTCCCATAGCCTGTGTGCGATGAAATGCGCGCGATTGTTGTCCAATGCGATGGTAACTCCAACCGCTACCCGCCTCAATTCCATCTCCTGAGATCGTTAAAGTCGCAGGAGGTGGTGGCAGATCATCATCATAAGCCTGCCCTGCTCCCGACCAGGCAGGAAGATACATTTTCTTCACTTGCCAAGGCTCTAAGTCGCATTCATCATAATTTGGGTCAGCTGCTAAATCCATAACCAAATGCGCAGCTTCAGTCATTGCTCTGTGATGGCCATGTTGACCTGGAATATCAAGGAATGTTGGACATATGATATCCGGACGTTCGGTGCGGATAATCTCAACAAACCGTTTCAAGGTGCGCTTCTTATCCCATTTTCCTAACGTCTCGATACCAGATTTGGAAAACCCGAAGTCAAATATACTGTCATCCGGAGTTTGAGAATGCCAATACATACGCAGATTGAGAATGTCACATGCTCGCTCCATTTCAGCTGTACGCAACACTCCCAAAGCTTGGCCCGTTTCCGTTCCAATATCGTTCTGACCACCCTCACCCCTGGTTGAACAAGCATAACTGATGTCAATACCATCACGGAAAGCCATAGCCGCCAGCATAGCTGATGTCTCATCATCTGGATGGGCACCAGTATTCATAAATGAAACTATGGTTTGTAACGGTGTTAAGGAGCGCCATAGCTGCAACAAATGAGGCGTTTTCTTTTCATTAACAATACGTTCTTGATCCGTGAGAGGCATCTTATCTCCAAATTAAATGGCCAATATCTTGGCCGCTATATTGGTGCTAATGCACCGGGATAAATTGAGGTGTATAGGTTTGATTGAGAACGAGTGCGGCGGCGCCAAGCGTCGCCGTAAGGCGGCTTGATTCCCCTGTTTTCAGTCTTGGTTGCTCTCGCTCTAATCGATTGGATACTGACAGATCCGGCAAAGGTGCATTCGCGACTAGATGATCAAGCACCCCAGATGGCATCGCCCCGCCGACGATAATTGTCTGAGGGTCAAACATGTTTTCGATAATTTGTGTTGCATGTCCCAAAGCTTGGCTCGCTGTATCCAGCCATTCAAACAGATAAGGGTCCTTATCGGAAAATAACTCGGTCAAGCGCTCAAAATCGACCGAACCCTGACCATTATTTTGCAAATAGCGTTGCACAGAAAGCCGACTTAGAACGCTTTCCAATGATGCATATTCTCCGTTGACCAGAACAGATACATGGCCAATTTCACCTGCATTTCCAAATGCGCCAGAAATCAAATGCCCTTGACTTACCAAACCTAGGCCAAGACCTGTCCCAAAATAAAGATACGCATAAGTTGATAGACCCTGAGCAACACCTGTTATACGTTCTGCCATCGCAGATGCATTTGCATCATTACTCACCATAATGGGAATCTCCAACGCCTCGTAAAATAGCTTAGCTGGATCGACTTCGTTCCATTCCGGCAAGTCAGAACCCTGCCCGATTAGGCCAGTTGTTCCAAACGGTCCGGGCATCACAATGCCTGCACCAAGTAACTTGTCTTGTGCCGATGGAATGGCAGCAATCATCTTATCACGCAGAGCAGTAACATGACTTATTACAGCAGCAGGGCGGGCATCTTTGAATGTTATTCTATGTGTGAAAACGGTCTTACCTTGCATATCTAAAAGTGCCGCAAGGATCGCATTTGGGCGGACTTCTATTCCAAACGCATATCCACCGTCTGGATTGACACCATATTGTAAGGCAGGTAATCCCCGGCCACTGGCTCGTGTTCCCTTTTCATGAAGCAGCCCATCTTCAAGCAATTCTGCAATGATGTTACTAACGGCTTGTGTCGAAAGGCTGAGATTGCGAGCGATTTCCGCTCTCCCCATTTCCCCCGCACTATGAATATAGCCCATAACGGCCCGCCGATTACTCGATCTGGAACGCTCTGCATTACTGCCTTTGGGTGATGAAATCATAGCCATGCAAATTAATTAACTCAAGCCAGTTGATAATTCAAGTCGATTGAGTAATGATAGAAGTAAGAAACTGAAAAGATATTCGAAGTCAGCTCAATTTGAATGAGATGACATATAAACTGGGAGAACAATAATGATGAAACGAGTAAGAAATCTAGTTGTGGCCGGCCTAACGTCGTCCATAGCAGTACTAGGAAGTACGAGCGCGCAAGCGGTCGAAATCGAATATTGGCAGTATTTTTTCGATGCGCGTGTGGATGCCATGGAACAACTGATCGATGGATTTGAGGCTGCTAACCCTGACATAACAGTTAAAATGACGCATTTTCCCTATGCGGATTATCGCACAAAGGTATCAGCTGCTATTCCTGCAGGTGAAGGACCGGATGTTGTTCAACTATTTTATGGCTGGTTGAATGACTATAGAGCGGCAAACCTCATTCAGCCTTTATCGGAATCAGATTTTCCTGCAGCTAAGATTGATGAAGAATTTTTCCCAATGGTGCAAGCCATGAAGGTTGATGGTCAGTATTTTGCCCTTCCAACAGCTGTTCGTTCGCTTGCGTTGTTTTACAATAAGCGCCTCTTTAAAGAAGCAGGAATTGATGCGCCGCCGGCAAATCTGGACGAGTTGGTTGAAACTGCAAAGAAAATAGCAAAGCGTGATGGTGCAGGAAATCTAACAACTGTTGGATTTACAACTGGTATGAATGCGCAGGATCATCATTGGTGGCGTGAAGTACTTGTCCGTCAATTTGGTGGCGAGGCTTATAAAGATGATTACAAACAAGTAAATTACAATGATGATGCCGGGTTGGCTGCTCTTGACTTCTACACATCATTGGAAAAAGAGCATGGTGTAACTGCATTTGGCTTTATGGATGAACCACAGGCTGCATTTAAAGCCGGCCGTGCAGGTATGCATATCGACGGCTCTTTCCGTATTGGTTCACTTAATAAAATTCGCGGACTAGATTGGGGTGTCGCTGAACTTCCTGCTGGACCAGATGGCACAAAATCCAATTACTCATCTTACTGGGTGAATGCGATTACAACCAAAGCAAAAGATGAAAAGTACGAAGCTTCGGTCAAGTTCATGCAGTATATTACATCAGATGATGCGATGCAGGTTTGGCTTGATGTGGTAGGCGAGTTGCCAGCCAAGCCGAGCGTTGGTTTGACTGACAAGAATGCTAACAATGAAGTCTTTGGGCCATTTATCAAAGGTCTTGCATATGCACATACGACAAAGTTTGCGAATGAAAGTTCTCAACGTCAAGTCTTGATGGATATGGTTTCTCGCACAGACATCGAAGGACAAGCTGCAAAAGACAGCCTTGCCCAAGCTGCTGAGCAGGAACAAAAAATACTGACTGAATATTATACAAAATAACTAGTGATGCAGAGGTTTTCTGCATCCAACCTCTTCTCCCTGAGGCGTGTTTCCATAGTGTTTATGGGGCACGTCGCTGGGAAATTATAGATATCTCTAAGAATGTGGGACTATGCTTTTTTATAAAAACCTATCAATCAAACAGAAACAGATAGTCTGGGCATGGACTTTCCTCGCTCTGCCTGTTCTCTTCTACGGAGTGATTAGGTTTTATCCAACCGGAAATGCTATCCTGATTTCTTTCCAAAATTGGAATCTTTTGGGCTCTCGCACTTGGGCTGGATTGGATAATTACATAAAACTTTTCAACGATCCAGTATTTTGGAAGGTTTTTAAAAATACGTTTATCTACCTTCTACTGGGTACGCCTATCTCGCTCATTATTTCTTTTATTGTTGCCTATCATCTTGATAAACTGCGCTTCATGCATGGCTTTCTGCGGATGTTGTATTTTCTTCCGTTTATGACAAGTGCCGTTGCAATGGCTTGGGTTTGGCGTTGGTTTTATCAAGATGTACCAATAGGACTGTTTAATAATTTTCTTGCCGGATTTGGTATTCCACAAATTGAATTTTTAAACTCCACGACAAATGCGTTGCCCGCTGTCTTGGCTCCCGCGGTTTGGGCGGGTCTGGGTTTTCAGATCATAATCTTCATGGCTGGAATTCGCGCAATTCCTACCACTTACTATGAGGCCGCGCGTATCGATGGCGTTGGTTGGTGGACTATTTTAACTCAAATTACAATTCCGCTTTTGCGACCAACAATTGTTTTTATCGTCGTGTTTTCATCGATCGGATTTTTGCGCATTTTCGATCACGTATTCAACATGACAACAAACAATCCCGGTGGTCCGCTAAACGCGACAAAACCTCTGGTGCTTATGATTTACGACACAGCTTTCAATGGCTTTGACATGGGGTATGCATCGGCACAAACCGTTGTTCTATTTCTCATATTGCTGGTTGTCAGCCTTATTCAACTCCGCTTATTGAGGAGCAAATAGATGGCTTCTGCTGATACAATTCGCGCATCCAGCGCAACGCTTTTAGATACAAAACCTGCCGGAAAACCTCAGAATATGGGGCAAATCATTCGTTGGCTTTTGCTGTTTGCAGGTGGCATTGTTATGATTATGCCAATTGTCTATATGATCTCTACATCATTGAAATGGCCACATGAAGTTTATAACATCAACCTCATCCCAGATGAGCCAACATTAGACAATTATAACTATGTGTTGGAAGATGGGCGTTTTTACTGGTGGTTCGTTAATTCTACGATCATTGCCACACTAACAACGATCTCAAATTTACTCTTTGATAGCCTGGTTGGTTACACATTATGTAAGTTCAAGTTTCCAGGTCGAACACTTGTTTTCATCGCGATCTTATCAACACTTATGATCCCTACAGAGATGCTTGTTATTCCGTGGTATTTAATGAGCCAAGAATTTGGTTGGCTCGATAGTTATTGGGGTATCATGTTCCCGGGCCTTATGACCGGTTTTGGGACATTTTTAATGAAGCAGTTTTTTGAATCTGTTCCTGACGACTTCATCGAGGCGGCTCGAATTGACGGTCTAAACGAGTTACAGATCTGGTGGACGGTTGCCATGCCGCTTGTCAAACCAGCCCTAGCCGCACTGGCAATATTTGTTTTCTTAGGCAATTGGACAGCATTCTTGTGGCCGCTTATTGTCACCAATTCACCGGATATGTACACCATCCCCGTTGGCCTATCTGGCTTTGGCGATGAGGTTGATGTTGCATGGGAATTGATTATGACTGGTGCAGCAATCTCAACAATTCCAACCCTCATCGTATTTTTAATTTTCCAACGCTTCATCATTCGCGGCGTTGTTATGGCTGGACTTAAAGGATGATTGATACTTCTAAATTCCCCAATCCTATCTACAAAGAAACGGTGCTTGCACCTTTGTTTGAGGGTGTCAAAAATCACTATGCTTCGCACATGTCCAAAATCAACAAAGCACATTTGGTCATGCTTGTTGAAACAAGGATTCTGAGTAATGATCAAGGTAAGATAATTGCTGACGCTTTAAGCAAGATTGATAAAGACACTGATATTCTCTCCCTAACCTACACAGGTGAGCACGAGGATTACTTCTTCTTTGTTGAAGCTCGGCTTCGTGATTTACTTGGTGATCTTGGCGGTGCATTACATACCGCTCGTTCTCGAAATGATATGGACCACACGCTGTTTAAAATAGCTCTCAGGACACGCGCAGAAACAATGCTTGTGCAAGTGCTACAGCTTACGGATGCATTGATTGAAAAGGCCAGTAAAGAACACAAAACCCCAATCGTTGCCTATACTCACGGGCAACCTGCACAACCTTCGACTTTCGGGCACTATTTAGGTGCTATGATTGAAGTATTAATTCGAGATGCAACGCGGCTTGAAACCGCAATCAATGACCTTAGCCATTGCCCAATGGGGGCAGCTGCGATTACTACATCAGGCTTTCCAATTGATCGCGAACGCATGGCGGATCTTTTAGGTTTTGATGGTCCATTAGTAAATTCATATGGATGCATTGCAAGCGTTGACTATATCACAGGGTTATATTCAGCGATTAAATTGGTTTTCATACATTTAGGTCGCGTCATACAGGATCTTGCTTTTTGGTCGGCGTTTGAAGTCAGTCAATTATATGTGCCAAATGAACTCGTTCAGATTAGCTCGATCATGCCGCAAAAACGTAATCCGGTTCCTATTGAACATATGCGACATTTAGCATCTGTCACAGTTGGCCGATGTGACACCATTGTCAATACGATGCATAACACCCCTTATACCGATATGAATGATAGTGAAGGTGAGGTTCAGCAAGCAGGATACGCAACATTTGAAAGTGGCAGCCGAGTGTTAGAACTTCTCACAGCTTTCCTTCCTGCATGTTCAATTAATGCAGACGCAGTGCAGCGAAATACCGATGCAGCATGTATTACGATCACAGAGCTTGCCGATACATTGGTGAGAGACGAAAACCTTACATTCCGGCAAGCACATGAGATTGCTGCAGCAACAGCCAAGTCCGTTATCGCACAAAACAAACCGCTCCGAGAGGGATATGATGCATTTATCAAAGCCTTTGAAGCGGAAGAAGGTCGGAAAACACATATTTCGGATGATACTTTCCGAAATATCGTATCTGTTGAAAATTTCATTGCAAAGCGAGATCGTACAGGCGGCCCTGCACCGATAGCGCTAAATACAGCACTCAAATCGTATACAAACCAGACTTCACAATTACATATGAAGCAAATTCAAAGACACACGAAGCGCAGCGATGCTCAAGCCCGTCTTGATGTTGCTTTCTCATCCCTGATGGAGCACTAACTTGGCTAATCTTAATTTACAAAACCTCACCAAGGCCTACGGAAAAGTTGAAGTAGTTCACGGCATAAACTTGGAAGTTCACGATGGTGAATTTCTGGTTTTTGTTGGTCCATCTGGTTGTGGTAAATCCACTACACTTCGAATGATCGCCGGGCTTGAAGAAATCACATCAGGCATTATTAATATCGCTGACCGAGAAGTTAACAACTTGGAACCCAAAGAGCGCAATATTGCAATGGTGTTTCAAAACTACGCCATCTATCCGCACATGTCGGTGAAGAAGAATATTGCCTTTGGCTTACGGTCCTCCAAAGCCTCCAAGGCTGAAAAAGAAGCACGTATACTCGAGGTCGCAGGCATCTTGGATATGACAGATCTACTTGAGCGACGCCCCAACGAATTGTCCGGTGGCCAACGCCAGCGTGTCGCTATTGGCCGCGCCATGGTTCGTGACCCAGCGGTATTTTTATTTGATGAGCCTTTGTCAAATTTAGATGCCCAGCTTCGCACCCAAATGCGCTTGGAAATAAAGAAGCTGCATCAACGTGTGAACAGTACGATCATTTTTGTAACCCATGATCAGGTTGAAGCCATGACACTGGCCGACCGAATTGTGATCATGAAAGATGGTCATATTCAACAAGTCGGCACTCCTGAAGAGGTTTACCACAAGCCCGCAAATACGTTTGTTGCTCAATTCATTGGAGCTCCTTCAATGAATATGCTCAAAGGTTCTTACTCAAATAATACCGTGAAGTTAGAGTCTGGTCTTTCTACGCAGCTGAATGGCAGTAGATCTGCTAATGAAGAAATTTTGCTTGGCGTGAGACCTGACGACTTAACTCTTGGCAGTAAAACTCCAATCATCAAAGGTCATGTGACTGTTCGAGAACCTCTTGGGCCGGAAACACTTATTTATGTTGAGACGAAAACTGGTGAAGTTATAGCAAAAGCGGATGGTAAAATGCCACCGGCCATTGGCGAAGAAGTATCTCTTGGTGTTGAACCTGAGAATATGCATCTATTCGATGCAAAGACCGGAGCGGCAATCGTTTGACCCAGCCATCTCAACCATTTTCAGTATTATGCGCAGGCCGTCTTTATTGTGATCTGGTCTTCACAGATGTTCCTAGATTGCCAACAATGGGTACGGAAACCTTTGCCGGCGGGCTTGGGCTGCATACAGGCGGAGGTGCGTTTATTACTGCCGTTACTTTAGCCAAACTTGGGCAGAGGTTATCGTTGCTGTCTACTTTTCCCGCCGCGCCATTTAACAAACTAACAGAAATTGAAATTCTACAAAATGATATCAATATCGACCTGTGCGCCGAGGCGCCTTTGGGTAGTGATCCACAAGTAACAGTAGCTATCGCATCTAAAAATGATCGCGCATTTCTTAGCCGGAAGAGTGGGGCTGCTCTACCTAAAATACATGCAGATAAAATGAATGGTTTTCATCATTTACATATTGGGGAACTCCGCACCCTCAAGGAGCATCCTGAACTCATTGACCTCGCGCGAGATGCAAAGCTTACGATTTCACTCGATTGCGGATGGGATGATGAGCTCATGAATGACGCAAATGGCTTAGCGAAGCTGATTGCCAGCGTTGACATATTCTTGCCGAATGAAATGGAAGCTAACCAGTTAAAGCGACTTGGGATCGCTGAAAACACCGCTCCCCTTACCGTTATAAAATGTGGCTCTGAAGGTGCACGCGCGCATACAAAGAACGATTTTTTTTCGGCGGAAACCTGGTCTGTGGATGTAATTGATGCGACAGGTGCAGGCGATGCATTCAATGGCGGCTTCATATATGAATGGCTCAGAAATTCACCTATTGATCAGTGTCTGCGAACAGGAAATGCCTGTGGAACAGCTGCCGTACAAGGTCGCGGCGGTACCGGAGGGCTGAATTCATTGCTAGAGTTAGTGGCAGTTAACTCGCCGAACCTGCAAGCTAGCAATTAGAATAAAAACGTTGAAGTTTTGAGATCATCAAAGCGTTTCTGGGACAAAATCACTGCCACTATCAACCGAATCCGGGCGACCTTCGATTGATAAAGAGCTTATGCGCGGCGGCGTTTGACTAATAACTTTTCCACCTTTGATGACGAACAGTCGGGTCGGTTTTAAACGCAATGCTTCAATTACATCACTAGCTTGCAAAATTACCAGATCTGCATTGCACCCAACATTCAGACCGTATTTCTCCAGTCCCATAGTGCGGGCAGAGTTAAGTGTTATGGCGTCAAAAATCTTTTTCTTATCCTCGATGCTTCCCATTTGGGTAGCATGGATACCCATATGAGCGACCTCGAGCATATCCGCTGATCCCATAGAATACCAAGGGTCCATTGTGCAATCCTGACCGAACGAAACATTTAAACCAGCATCCATTAGTTCGCGCACGCGTGTTAATCCGCGGCGTTTGGGATATGTATCATGACGCCCCTGCAACATCATATTTATAAGCGGATTTGGGATCACATTAATCTTGGCCTCGGCCATGAGTGGAATGAGTTTTGAGACGTAATAATTATCCATTGAATGCATAGATGTAAGGTGCGAACCAGCTACCTGCCCTTCTAAACCAAAACGTATTGTTTGCGCTGCAAGAGTTTCTATATGGCGTGACATTGGGTCATCTGTTTCATCGCAATGGATATCCACACATAGTCCTCGGTCGGCAGCAATTCGACACAGCGCTTCCAAAGATGCGCGACCATCCTCCATGGTGCGTTCAAAATGCGGAATACCACCGACAATTTCAATACCCATATCAAGCGCTCGGTTGAGTGCAGCTACACCGTCAGGTGCACGAAGATATCCATCCTGAGGGAACGCCACCAATTGCAGATCAATATAAGGAGCAACTTTTTCCCGAACTTCCAACATCGCCTCTGCCGTTACCAGCCGTGGATCAGATGTATCGACGTGACTTCGAATAAACAGCAGACCCTGGCTGACGGCTAAATCGCAATAACGCAAAGCACGATCGACCAGCTCTTCCTTTGTAACAATCGGTCTTAACTCACCCCAAAGGGTAATTCCCTCCAATAAAGTACCCGACACGTTCATCCGCGGTTTTCCGAGGGATAAAGTAGCATCCATGTGAAAATGTGGATCACAAAATGCTGGGCTTAAAAGACGACCACTAGCGTCAATCTCATTGCCGCTCTCACCCTCTAATCGTTTTTCAATCGCAGTGATCTTGCCCGATGAAATCCCAACATCAAAACCACTTTGACCAGAGGTAAGGTTTGCATTGCTGATAATAAGGTCAAACATAGTCTATCTCCAATAAGTGGACGTAGCGTTCAGTTTCTAGCGTTCGCCGCGGCGGAATGGCTGCATAAGCGCTTGCGGTACGCGCGCGCGACGAGCCATCACCGCAAGGGCAGCGATGGAAAGAATATAAGGTATCATCAAGAATATCTGGTAGGGCACAACGCCACTGAGTACGGTTTGCAAGCGGAACTGAAATCCATCAAAGAATGCAAATAGCAGAGCGCCCAATAACGCTCGTGAAGGTCGCCATGAGGCAAAAACAACGAGCGCAATACAAATCCAGCCACGACCCTGTACCATGGTCGGGAAGAAACTGTTAAATGCAGAAAGCGTTAAAAATGCACCGCCTACTCCCATCAATGCGCTACCAACAATAACGGCACCATAACGAACGACAATCGGATTTATTCCTTGCGCCTCTGCGGCATGAGGGTTCTCACCAGTCATCCTTATTGCAAGACCAAGGGGCGTTCTAAATATGACATAGGCCAAAACGAATGCCAGCACAATAGCAAGATAAGTTGGTGGGGTTTGCGAGAAAAAGGCGGGGCCAAAAAAAGGTATTGACGACAGACCAGGAATATCAATTGGCTGAAAAGCCTCAATTGTTGGCGGCGTACCCGCAACGGGCACCAGAAGTCGGAAAACATAATAGGAGAAGCTCGACGCAAATAGAGTGACACCTAAACCGCTAACATGTTGAGATAGACCTAGGGTAACAGTGAACAAAGCATGCAGCAGCCCGAATATGCCGCCAGCAATTGCGGCAACTAAGATACCCGTCCATAAATCCGCACCATTGAAAACTGCAAGCCACCCAATCATGGCTCCGAACGTCATAATGCCCTCGATACCCAAATTAAGAACGCCTGCGCGCTCACATAACAAAGCACCCAGAGTACCAAATATCAGCGGAGTCGCGATGCGTAGCACTGCAGCCCATAGGCCAGCTGACGAAAGTATGTCGATTATCTCGTTCATCTGCGGATCCTATATTGAGTGAAAAATATTGCGACCAACATCGACAGTAGTGACAGCGCCACAGTTACATCTGCGATATAGGTCGGGATTTCCATCACACGGCTCATCCCGTCCGCACCTACAAACATGGCAGCAATGAACAATGCGGCGAAAACAACTCCGATCGGATTAAGGTTTGCCAGCATCGCTACAACAATACCTGAATATCCAAACCCGGGGGAAAGTTCTGTCGTTACATAGCCTTGCACACCCATGACCTCAATTGAACCAGCCAAGCCCGCAAAGCCACCAGACATCATGGCGACTAAAACCAATGTTCGCCCTAATGGAACACCGGCAAAAATTGCGGCCTCCGGATTAAGCCCAGCGGCACGAGACTGGATACCAAATACCGTCCGCGACTGAACAAGATATACGACCACAGCAAGTACAATAGCAATGAGCAAGCCAATATGAAGGCGAGAACGTGTTAGGAGCCGCGGCAGCATAGCCTCGTCATCAACAGGTACGGATTGTGGCCAACCAAATGCCAACGGATCTTTCAAGACAGTGTCGATAAGCATTGAAACAAATAGAATTGCAACGAAATTAAGCAAAAGTGTCGTTACCACTTCATCAACTGAAAACCGCAAGCGTAGCCAAAGAGGGATTAAAAGCAGGATCATGCCAGCTATTGCACCACAAATGAGAAGCAATGGAATCTGAACGATGCCGGGCAATCCGCCCAAAAGCTGTGAGCTGATCGCAGACACTGCAATTGCGCCCATATAGAGCTGTCCTTCCGCTCCAATATTCCACAGCTTGGCGCGAAATGCGATGGCGGCGGCAAGACCAGTGAACATCAATGGTATGGCACGGGTCAGAGTTTCTGTTGCTGAAAGTCGCGACCCAAATGCACCTACTGCAATATTCCAGTAAGCTTCGAACACCGGTGCGCCTGCTAATGCAATTAATACACCAGATAGAGCCAGCGCAACAACGATTGCGATAATTGGTGTTGCTACGACAAGCAATATGGGTTGGCGTTCACGCCGCTCAAATCGCATTTTGCACCTCCTCATCGCCCCATTCGCCGGACATCATAAGCCCCATTTTGCGTGCATTTGCATCTTTGGCATCTACATCAGGCGAAAGCCGTCCGCCAACAATTGCTTGTATTCGATCGGCAAGCGCTAGAACTTCATCTAAATCTTCTGAGATCAGCAGAACACCTGCTCCGGCTTTTCGAGCTTCTAAAATGCGCTGATGAACAGCTGCAACTGCACCCTCATCAAGACCGCGAGCAGGTTGGGCGGCCAGCAGCAAACGCGGTTGTTTAATAAGATTACGCCCCAATATCAGCTTCTGCATATTGCCACCGGAGAGGAGCCTTATACGGCTTGATGGTGTACCACCACGAACATCAAATGTGTCTATCACCTCACTTGCAAAAGCCATTCCGGCGTTTCGGTCAACCAATCCGTTTTTAGAAAATTCCGGTAAACGCTCAAGAATTGCATTTTCCCAAATTGCCATCTCACCAATGACGCCCTCATGGTTTCGATCCTCAGGTATACGCCCAATACCCGCGTTAACAATCTCGGGAACAGAGAGATCTCCGACAGATTCACCAAATAGCATCATCGAACCTAATGCCCGTTTTGCTGTGCCGCTGAGCAACTGAGCTAACGCCGCCTGCCCATTTCCGGATACGCCTATTATACCCAAAACTTCACCTTCGCGGACATGGAAATCCACCTCCTTCAAGCGGTCCACTCCTTCCACGCGAACTGTCACTCCTGTGGCTTCCAAAATGACATCGCCGGGAGTTGCAGCCGCGCGGACAGGTCGGTTAACTTCACGCCCAACCATTAATTCCGCTAGCTCTGCTTTATTGGTTTCGTTTACCAGACGCTCAGCAACTGATTTGCCGCCCCGCAAAACAAAAATTCGATCTGCCGTTGCCATTACTTCATCTAACTTGTGAGAAATAAAGATTAAAGACAGCCCCTGTTTTGCCATATCCTTCAAGGTGGAAAACATTTGCTCAGCTTCAATGTTGGTCAGAACCGCTGTCGGCTCATCCAACACCAGTATGCGGGCATCATTGTAAAGCGCTTTTAAAATTTCGACACGCTGCTGTTCTCCAACGGATAAGTCTCCAAGGCGCGCATCGGGATCGACAATCAAGCCAAAACGCTTTGAGATTTCCATCAATTTAGCACGTGCTGTTTTCACATCGGTTGCTATCGACCAAATATCTTGCGTTCCGGTGATTACATTCTCAAGGACCGTTAGATTTGGCGCAAGTGAAAAATGCTGGTGCACCATACCAACACCCGCACGAATAGCTTCCCGTGGTTTGCCTTGTGGCAATTCAGACCCCATTACCATGACGTTGCCAGTATCAGGCACATAATGACCAAACAGAATATTCATGAGCGTTGTTTTGCCAGCGCCATTTTCACCCAGCAACGCGACAATCTCGCCCTTTGCAAGGTTTAGTGAAATATTATCATTAGCTAAATTATCGCCGAAGCGTTTGCTAACACCAGAAATTTCAAGTGCGTTTTCCATCATTGATTTAATCCAGCAATAGGGAAGCGATGTTGCCAACGTAACTCGGTTTCTAACCGCGCGGCAAGACTTAGAAGAAGCTTCTCACAACCCATTGGAGCTAATATCTGTATAGGCAACGGAAGTGAATCTGCATCAGTACCAAATGGCAAGGTGATTGCAGGAAATCCTGAAATATTTGCAAGCATTGCCAAGGGAGAAAAAGCTGTCATCCGATTGAAATGTAAATTTATATCGCTGTGATCGGTTGGAAATGAGCCAACTGGCTTGGGCGCTGTAGATAACATTGGGGTTAGCAGGCAATCAAATTTTTCAAAGTGTTGCCAGAGATCCCGACTAACTAAAACCATTTCATTCAAAGACTGCCAAAGCCTCGTACCATTCATGTTTTGTCCACGCTCAAGCGCAGCTTGAGTGATCAACTCCGATTGCGAGAAATCCCACTTGGTGCTTCTTTCCAATTCAGCAAGATTGATTGTTATAATATCTGCAAATACGCCTGTACTCACATCAATCAAGCGAGCAATCTTTGACCAATCCAATGGGACGATTTTGTGTCCATCAGCTTCAAGAGATTTAGCAGCAGCTTCGACTACTTCAACACGTTCAATTGATGTAGGATAGTCTTCGCCAGTTTCAGAAATCATACCGATACGCAATTTACCAGCGGGTACGGGAATTTGTTCAACGGGTGGGAATGGACCTCTTACATCTCCAGCAACAATGTCAAATATGGAAGCTACATCTCGCACAGATCGACAAACGGCCAGTTCACTTGCAATACCGCCTAAATGGTTGCCAAAGCTTGGCCCCGCGGGAACAATGCCTCGGCTTGGCTTAAGCCCAACAAGTCCACAGCACGCAGCAGGAACACGAATTGAACCACCTGCGTCTGTGGCATGGGCAATTGAGACAATACCTGAAGCGACAGCGGCGGCGGCACCGCCAGATGATCCGCCAGAGGACAGATCCGTGTTGAGTGGATTACGACATATAGGTCCGATAGCTGGCTCACTCGCGAGTGAAAGACCAAATTCCGGACTTGTTGTAACGCCAAACAAACAAAATCCACTTGCACGACAGCGTGCGGCAAAGATTGAATCCTCTCCATAAGCGCTATCTTTCGGAACAGCATTTGAGCCAGCCCGAACTGGAAAACCTTCAAAAGGACCACCCAAATCTTTTGCTAAGGTTGGGACACCACCAAAATCTAAATTGATACTTTTTGATTTGTATTTATAAGCGTTGTCAAATTCTGCTGCCGCTTGCTTTCCCTTCTCGGGATCACAATAAACAACAGAACCAAGAAATGAATTCTCTTCTAACTTATCGAGCGAGGCTTTCATTGCCTCGCTCGCTGTTAGGTCACCAACGCGAATTGCATTGGCAAGCGCAATTGCATCTGAATACATCGTGCTTTAAGTTGGTTCAGCCATATTTTGAGGAACCTCAAATGTTCCCGCTTTAATCTGTGCTCGAACGGCTTCCATCTCTGCTTCCACTTCAGCAGGGGCAGACCCTTTTACATAGACGATATCGCTGCCACCTTCTTTCATCAAACCGTAAGATGTATATTCGCGGCCAACAGGTTTTCCAGCAACAGCATCAGCAATTGCTGCATTCAATATCGGACGGAAATTCCACAATGCATTTGCAAAAACTGTATCAGGATAGCGCGATGTATAATCGATCAGAGAACCAATGGACTTAATTCCACGCTCTTTGGCTGCATCAGCTGTACCAATTCGCTCACCAAACAGGATATCAGCACCAGCATCAATTTGAGCCAAACCAGCTTCACGTGCTTTCGGAGGATCAAAGAAAGTACCGATAAAGCTCGTAAGATGTTTAGCATCCGGATTAACTGCCTTAACACCAGCTGCAAATGCATTGATAAGCATATTAACTTCAGGAATTGGAATAGCGCCAACTGAGCCAACAATATTGGATTTTGTCATTTTACCGGCGAGCATACCTGCAAGATAGGCACCATCAAAATTCCAGGTTCCAAATGTTCCGAAATTATCGCCTGAGAACGTACCGCTTGACCCCATAACAAACGATGTTTCAGGATAATCAGCTGCAACTGAACGAGCTTGTTTTTCAACAGGGAAAGTTTCACCGATTATTAGTTTAGCACCTTGTTCAGCATACTCGCTCATCGCGCGTGGATAATCTGTACCTGACACGCCTTCTGAGAACACATACTCGATCACACCTTCTGCTGCAGCGTCTTGCAAGGCTTTATGAAGAACTGAATTCCATGCATTTTCGACAGGTGAACCGTGAATACCTGCAACCTTGATTGGGCTTGCGGCACGTACTGAAGGCACCAAAGCACTCGCACCCAGTGCCAAACCTGAAGCAAGCATAAATCGCCGTGAGACAAGAGCATCATTATTATTTTTCGTCATAAAGCCGTTCCTTTTTTGATGATTTCACACAAACAATATGAGCTGACCAAATATGTGTCAAGCAATTCAAATGCCTAAACTTTCATCGAGAATTATGCTGTTTCTTGGCAACAAAAGAACTTCTTCTGTCACGTAAAAGACATGAAACTGTCAGCAAAATGAAAAACTTAAGCGGTAGGTCACTGAAATTGTAAATAGCGGGTAATTAGCTTCTTCAAAATTTGCTGAAAGCTAGCCCTACTCGTATCCATCAATTTGAAAGAGATCAAAATGTCCCTTCGTAAAATCGTATTAGCCGCTCTGCTCGCGTCGGCATCCAGCACAGCAGCACTTGCTGAAACTAACATTAACTGGTGGCACGCTATGGGCGGCCAGCTTGGTGAAACTGTTAATCAGATCGCTGAAGACTTCAATGCCAGTCAGGATGAGTATAAAATCACACCCGTTTTTAAAGGCTCTTATGAGGAAGCTTTGACAGCTGGAATCGCGGCCTTCCGTGCAGGTGAGCAACCAAATATCCTGCAAGTATTCGATGCTGGCGCTGCCACTGTAATTGGCGCAAAAGGCGCAACAGTTCCAGTTCAGGACCTGCTTTCTGAAAATGGCGTTGACTTCGACATTAATGATTATATCGCCGGTGTCCGTTACTTCTACGCAGATACAAATGGCAAGATGATCGGCATGCCGTTTAACTCTTCAACACCAATTATGTATTTCAACGAAGAAGCCATGGCTAAAGCTGGTGTAACAGCTCCAAAAACATGGGAAGAATATGCTTCAGTAACAGCACCAGCATTGAAAGAAGCGGGCTATATCCCTCTTACTCAATCGCATCTTCCATGGATTTTTACTGAGAACTTCTTTTCTCGTCACGACATCCAGTTTGCATCCAACAACAATGGTTATGATGGCGCTGATACAACAATCAACATTAACCATCCAGCAATCAAAGCTCACTTTACTGCTTTAAAGGAGTGGAAAGATGCAGGTTTGTTTGAATGGCTCGGCACTGGCTGGGGCGACAATGCGAAACCTTTCGAAGAAGGTAAATCTGCAATGTGGCTTGGTTCTTCAGGCTCATTCGGTGGTTTGCAGCAAAAAGTTGATTTCAAGTTTTCGGCAACAATGCTT
Organism: Lentilitoribacter sp. EG35; assembly: GCF_040784015.1. Taxonomy (NCBI): domain Bacteria; kingdom Pseudomonadati; phylum Pseudomonadota; class Alphaproteobacteria; order Hyphomicrobiales; family Rhizobiaceae; genus Lentilitoribacter; species Lentilitoribacter sp. EG35. The sequence continues at coordinate 70,763 of NZ_JBFNGQ010000007.1, read as the reverse complement.
CCTTATTGGGAAGGTGTGACGAAAGAGCCGAAACAAACATTTATCGGCGGCGCTGCATTGTTTGCAATGTCAGGAAAATCAGAAGCTGAAAACAAAGCGACTGCTGAGTTTTTCCGTTTCCTTACATCTGCAAGAACGCAATATTTTTGGCATAAGGCAACAGGTTATGTGCCAATTACCGAAGCTGCTTACGAGCTAGCTCAGAAAGATGGTTACTATAAAGAAGCGCCTGCCGCTGAAGTTGGCATCCAGCAATTGTCTTTGCCAGCTGGTGATTGGACTAAAGGCTACCGTATGGGCTTCTATGTTCAAATTCGTGACGTTATGAACCGTGAATACGGCCGTATCCTAACAGGTGAAACAACTGTTGAAGATGGTTTTGCTGCAATTGAAAAAGAAGCTAATGAGCTTCTGGCTCGCTTTGCGAAAACACAGAACAACTCATAAATTTCTACCATCAACAAGTTGGGTGGGTGGTCTTTGATCATCCACCCAAATATTTAGAAAGTCATTTATCGTGAAGCGCGCCGCCTTTTCCAACCCCTGGATGCCACTTTTCCTGCTGATCCCTCAGCTAAGCATCATTGTAATATTTTTTTATTGGCCAGCTCTGCAAGCGGTCTCATCGTCTTTCTATCTACAAGACCCATTTGGGTTTAGCTCTTCTTTTGTGGGTGTAGACAATTATACAAACCTGTTTAACAATTCCGAATATATACGTGTTGCAGGGTTCACGCTTCTCTTTACAGGCTCTGTCACATTCTTCTCCCTAGCCTTGGGTTTATTATTTGCTGTAAAAGCCGATAAAGTTCTGAAAGGCGCATCATCCTACAAGACATTATTGATGTGGGTATATGCAGTTGCACCGCCTGTAGCCGGATTACTAGGTGTCAGTTTATTTTATCAAAACCATGGCCTCTTGACCCAGTTATTTGCGCTTTTTGGCTATGAATTTATTGTCGGTGTAAATTACAATGATACCGCCATTGCCATGATTATCGTATCTATCTGGAAACAGGTGCCTGTTAATTTTATCTTCTTCCTGTCTGGCCTGCAATCGGTTCCACGTTCTATCCGTGAAGCGGCAATTATTGATAATAATTCCGGTATAAATCGTTTTTGGACAATTACATTTCCTCTACTCGCGCCCACCTCATTCTTCCTCCTGATCACGAATATTACCTATGCATTGTTTGATACGTTTGGTGTGATTGATGTGATGTTGCGCAACGAACCCGGGAACAATCCATTTACACTGGTTTACAAAGTATTTGTCGATGGCTTTCGAGGAAATGATCTGGGCGGTTCGTCAGCGCAATCGGTCATATTGATGCTCCTTGTCTTAGCCCTGACCATTTTTCAATTCCGGCTGATTGAGCGCCGGATACATTATACGTGAGAATGTCATGACCATTTTAAATCCTGCGCAAACCGCAAGTGCTGCGATCCAAACCAAATCGCGAAAACCCATCAAATGGGAAATCATTGGTGATCACGCGATTTTAGTACTGGGATCCTTATTTATGTTAACGCCAGTGGTTCTAACATTTTTGACATCCAGCCACGATGATTTAGCATTTTCACGAACCGGCCTTCAATGGACGTGGGGCGACAAATTTATTGAGAACTATGACCGGGCCATGTTTGAAGCTGGTGGTTTTAGTGGCACCATTGATGGCCTAACGATGCTCTCCAACTCGCTCATATTGGGACTAGGATTTGCCATTGGCAAAATTATCGTATCTATGATGGCAGCTTATGCGATTGTTTATTTCCGGTTTCGATTTGCAACTTTTGCTTTTTGGATCATCTTCACCACTTTACTTCTACCCTTGGAAGTTCGCATTCTGCCTTCGTACGAAGTTGTCCATAGTTTTGGGCTGGCAAACACCTACACAGGTCTAATCGTGCCTCTCATTGCATCTGCAACAGGTACGTTTTTCTTCCGGCAGTTTTTCCGCTCAGTGCCAGAAGAGTTAGTAGAGGCCGCACGTATTGATGGTGCGGGTTCTTTCAAATTCTTCATCGATATCTTGATACCCTTATCGCGCACAATGATTGCCGCCATGTTTATCATCATGTTTGTCTTCGGCTGGAACCAGTATTTATGGCCCACTCTGATTACGACAGAAGAAAGCATGTTCACTTTGGTGCGCGGCATTAAGAACATCATTCAGTCGTTTACCGACAGCAATGCAATCCCTCAATATGGCGTAGGACTAGCATTAACGATCATCACAATGCTTCCCCCGGTTCTCATCGTCATCTTCTTCCAATCCTGGTTCGTCAAGGGCCTGACAGAGTCTGATAAATAGGAAATCCCAATGGCGACTGTATCACTCAAAACCATTCAAAAAGTATATTCCAACGGCTTTAAAGCTGTACATGGAGCAAATCTGGATATTCAGGATGGCGAATTCATTGTACTTGTCGGACCGTCTGGCTGCGGTAAATCCACTTTACTGCGCATGGTGGCAGGCCTTGAAGAAATAACAAATGGTGATTTGTTTATCGGCAACAAAAAGGTCAATGATGTCGACCCTGCCGAGCGGGACATTGCGATGGTGTTTCAAAACTACGCGCTCTATCCTCACATGACTGTTTACAACAATATGGCCTATGGCCTGCGTAATCGTAAATTCGATAAGGCTCAAATTGATGCGGCGGTGAAAAAAGCTGCCAAGATGTTAAATCTAGAAGAATTTTTGGATCGCAAGCCAAGTCAATTGTCTGGCGGTCAACGCCAACGCGTTGCCATGGGTCGGGCAACTGTGCGTAATCCGGCATTGTTTTTATTTGATGAACCCCTTTCTAACTTGGACGCCAAGTTACGCAGCCAAATGCGCATCGAAATTCGTAAGCTTCAACGCCAATTAGGAACAACATCGATTTATGTGACACATGATCAGGTGGAAGCCATGACGATGGCCGACAGAATTGTAGTACTAAATGGCGGACATATCGAACAGGTTGGAACACCTGATGAAATCTATAATAAACCAGCCAGCACATTCGTCGCCAGCTTCATGGGAGCTCCTCCGATGAATATGATACCAGGGGCACTTGATAAAACTGGAAAACTTTCACTGGGGGAGTTGGGAGATATTAAACTTTCATCCGAACCAACAGAAGATGGTGATGTTCTTGTCGGCATTCGGCCGGAAAAAGTTCATATCTCCAATGTTCCAAACGGGGTGACACAGCCGTTTTCTCATGATTTTACAGAAGAACTCGGCGCGACAAGATTGGTTCATGGCAAGCTGGGACATACACCTTTCATAGTTAACCTCCCACAAGAAAACAGATTGCCTGATGGTGATCTGCACATAGCGTTGAATCCGGAAAATTTGCACATATTCGACAAAGATAAAGGCACACGTATCGAGTTAAAGAACACATGAAGCTGTTCGAAACCAAGACATGCGGTAAACTTCCACAAGTTCCACCTCAGCTAAAACAAGAGATTGAGACGGCAGAGAGAACATCATCTCACCACCGCGCTTTGATGGACGAGCTTTCAGCAATGCATCTCATTGAGATTGGGGGAGTAGTATCACAAGACGCGCCCCTACCTCACGATCTGACGGTTGCTGCGTGGAATGTAGAACGCTGCCTCGATGTAAAGGGCAGTGCAAAATTATTACAAAGTCGTGCGCCTGACATTATACTTCTGTCTGAAATGGACAGTGGTATGGCTCGGACCGGTCAGAAAAACACAACGCGCGAAATCGCCGAACTCTTGGGCATGAACTATGCTTATGTGTTGGAATTTTATGAGCTTGATCTTGGTAGCGCCATTGAAATTGAACTGACGACAGATAATTTCAATGAATTTGGATGGCACGGGAATGCTCTATTGTGTCGAAACAAACCCAAGGATGTTGCGCTCATTCGATTAGATGACCATGGCCATTGGTTCTGTAAGTCCGATGCCAATGCTAACGAGCCACGCGTTGGCGGCCGCGTTGCTGTTGCTGCTATTTTGGAAACAGCGGGTGGTCCTATTTGCACCGTTTCAACACATTTAGAAAGTGCGGGAAGTATCGCTGCTCGTCAGTCACAAATGGATCGGATTATGGCAGCCGTGGATATTTTTGCGCCTGATATGCCCGTGATCATTGGTGGCGATCTAAACACCGGGAACAATCTTCCCGACCCCGACTGGAAACAGGAAACATTGTTTGAAGCTGCTGAGCGACAAGGATATTCATGGTCCAGCAATGATGATGGCACAACGACAAGACCAAGTCGACTGACCAGATTTCCTGACAAGAAGATGAAACTGGACTGGCTGGCACACAGAGACTTGAAAGCTGAGAGAACGCAAATCATTGAAGCACTTGATGAGCACGGTATCCCATTATCTGATCATGAGCTCCTCGTTGGAAAGTTCGAAATACAAATCTAAATATGGCTAATCCATCGCGGGCAAATATCTAGACCCTATTGGAGAATTGGTTATCCCGCGAGAAACTTCTGATATGCCCCATGAACGCTCGTGCCACTCTTGATACTGGCTGCAAGTCATTGAGAGCAAAGTAACTGTGATACCTGATGGGAGAGATAAATGTCCGAACTTCCAAATTTTTATTTTCGTCGGCAATTGTCGGAAATGGATTGACGATTGCAATACCAAGATTACGTCGAGCAAGCTCGATCGCAGACACCGATGTTCCGACCTCCGCGACAATCTCAATGCTTACCCCTGCTTCATGAACGAGTTTTTCCAACTGATTGCGACGTTGATGGCGAGATGTAAGCGCAATCAACCGTTGTCGATCTAAATCCATTGGCGTTATGGCATCCAACTTCGCCAATTCATGGTTTAATGGCATGACACAGACTGCACCTGATTTACGAAAAGGTGTAAGACTTAACCCAGCTCGACTTTGCTCCACGCCAGTAAAGCCGATATCAAATCTATTTTCCAAAACACCGCTAATGACATCATCTGTGGTTCCAACCTCCAGGCTGATAAAAAAGTTAGGATTATTGGTAAGAAACTTGGCAATATGGGGAATAAGCAACCGATGAGCGTAACTGGGCGGTGCTATAATCCGTAATGTTTCTTTTGCGGGTAACTTTGGCTGGTCTATTTCATTGAGAGCCAGAAACAGATTGTCCAGTTTCGCATTTAATTCTATCGCTTCAATCGTTGGTACAAGCCGTCCGCCTTCGCGATTAAACAAAGCATGACCAATGCGCGCCTCAAGGCTGCTTAATGAGCGGCTAATAGCCGATTGAGACAATCCTAAACGTCGCGCCGCCGATATCGTTGTTCCACCTTCCAAGATTGATCGTAATGTCTGATATTCTCGAAGGCTATGCCAGTTTTCCCTCATGGGTGACTCCGTTTTAATATTATGCATTGGTCTATGATATAAACTCATAACTTATTTGATGGGAATTATGAAATTTAGTGATAACCTCATTTCACGTTCTTTATATCTGGGGAGTTGAATAGCTAAATGCATTCCAGTAATGCCGATTTGATATCCGAGACAGGTTTTCCTCTGGTCTTTGATGGACATAATGATGTCCTGTCAAAACTCATGAAAATTGGCGGACTGGACGTAGCTGATAGTTTTTTAACAGGTTGGGATGGAGCAATTGATGTCAAACGCGCTAAAACTGGCGGGTTTGGCGGCGGTTTCTTTGCGATTTATATCCCCTCACCCACCGATGAAAAGCTTCGTCTCAAAGCAATGAGCCAACCATCATTTGATTTGCCATTGCCGGAACCTATTCCATTTTCCAAAGCGACACCTTTCGCACAAGAGCAGGTTGCCATTCTCCATCACTTGGAAAAAATTGGTGCGCTTAAAGTTTGTACGACAACTTCAGAATTACGCGAATGTATGGCAAATGGCATAATAGCTGCAATCATGCATATAGAAGGCGCGGAAACGATAGATGAAGATCTTCATGCGCTTGATCTATTCTATCGGGCAGGATTACGCTCACTGGGTCCGGTTTGGAGCAGATCAACCATTTTCGGTCACGGCGTTCCCTTTCGTTTCCCGAGCGATGGCGATATTGGGGAGGGCTTGACAGAGCACGGTGTCCGACTCGTGAAACGTTGCAACGAGCTAGGTATTCTGATTGACCTCTCACACCTTAACGAAGCTGGTTTTTGGGATGTTGCAAAACATAGTGATGCGCCATTGGTTGCAACACATTCAAACCCGCATAAATTGTGTGAAAGCTCCCGAAACCTGACAGATAAACAGTTGGGAGCTATCGCTGAAAGTGACGGAATGGTTGGTGTAAACTTCTCCGTTTCTTTTTTGCGGTCTGACGGTCAAAAAATCTCAAATATTGACTTGGAACTTGTTGTTCGTCACTTTGATTACCTAATAGAAAAGTTAGGAGAAGACCGAGTTGGGTTTGGATCTGATTATGATGGTGCGATTGTACCAGATAAAATTTCCAGCATTTCTGATTTACCCAACTTGCTGGAAGCAATGCGCTCTTATGGCTTTGATGAGAACCTACTTATCAAGTTGTGCTACAACAATTGGCTAAGAGTACTCGGAAAAACATGGAACGAATAAATAACAATAATCAAAAACTAAATGAGTAAGGGAGTAAAACTCATGAATAGATTTACGAAATTAATGGCAGGCACAACGATTGGCCTGACAATTGCCTTTGGCGGGCTTCCCGCTGCAATGGCAGAAACACCGGCAGACATGCTGGTTATTGCAAACCGCATTGATGACATAACAACACTTGATCCGGCTGAATCTTTCGAGTTTGCTGGCAGTGATGTGATCCGCAATGTTTATGCAAAACTCGTCAATTTGGATCCATTGGATTTGAAGGCTGGCTATAAGCCAGATCTGGCTGAAAGCTGGGAAGTCTCAGAAGATGGAAAAACCATTACATTCACAATGCGTGAGGGTGTGAAGTTCCAATCTGGAAATCCGGTTACCGCGGCAGATGCAGAATTTTCTTTGCGTAGAGCTGTGATCTTGAAGAAGACACCATCATTTATTTTGACTCAGTTTGGTTTCACACCTGAAAATATTGAACAAACGATCAAAGCGGATGGGAACAAATTAAGCATTACGACTGATAGAAAGTATGCAACTTCATTCGTTCTCAACTGCCTAACCGCAACAATTGGCGGCATTGTTGACATGAAAACTGTCATGGCCAATGAGGCCGACGGTGACATGGGTAACCTTTGGCTAAAAACCAACTCTGCTGGCGCGGGGGCGTATAGTGTTGTGAATTGGAAACCAAATGAGTCTGTTACACTAAAGGCGAATGAGGATTTCTACCTCGGTGCTCCTGCAATGAAACGCGTTATCGTACGTCACGTACAAGAAAGCGCGACACAACGCCTACTTCTTGAAAAAGGCGATATTGATATTGCACGTAACCTCAACCCAGAAGATATCGCAGGCGCTTCGAAAGCAGAAGGCATTGTAATCGATAACGATTTGCGCGGGCGCCTTATGTACACTGCGGTTAACCAAAAACATCCTGAACTTTCAAAACCGAAAGTTCGTTTAGCAATGCGTTATCTGGTTGACTATGAAGGTATGAAAAACAGCTTCCTTAAAGGGCAGTATGCTATTCATCAGGCTTTCTTGCCACAAACATATCTTGGTGCACTGGAAGAAAAACCATTTAGTCTCGATATTGAAAAAGCAAAGGCTTTACTGAAAGAAGCTGGTGCTGGTGAATTTGAGATCGAAGTTGGTGTGCGCGAAGCACAAGAACGCATTGAAATTTCACAATCTCTGCAAAACACATTTGCTCAAGTTGGTATTAAGCTCAACATCACTGTTGGTACAGCAAAGCAGATCTTGACGCGTTATCGCGCTCGTGAGCTTGATATGTATATGGGCGCATGGGGACCTGATTATCCTGATCCACAAACAAATGCTGGTACATTTGCATATAATCCAGATAACTCTGACGAAGTTAAAGCCACAGGCTTGCTGGCTTATCGTAATGCTTGGGATCCAGGTGATATGAACCAAGCAGTTGAAGCTGCTGTTATCGAGCCAGACCGTGAGAAACGTGCGCAGATGTACATGGACATGCAACGTAAGCACCAAATGGAATCTCCATTTACGGTTATGTTCCAGAAAATTGAACAGACAGCTCGTGATGAGGACGTCAAAAACTTCGATATCGGTGGCGCTATTACAGCTGCGGCATACTGGAAAGTAACGAAGTAGGATTTGGCTTTTATGTCAGTAATCGAAAAATCAGAGAAAGGGCGGCTAACGCTGCCCTTTACTTCTGCCGGAATCAAAGTGCTTAAAACTCTTGGTTCAATCGCGGTCACGATGTTGGGCCTGTTATTCATAACATTTGTGATTGGGCGTGTTATGCCCATCGATCCTGTTATCTCTGTACTGGGTGAACGCGCATCAAAAGAAGCATATGATGCTATGTACATTGAAATGGGTCTTGATCGGCCTGTTATCGCCCAATTTGCAAGCTATGTTTGGGATGTTCTAAACGGAGACTTCGGGTTTTCACGTTTAAATGGCCGTCCCGTGGTCGAGGACATTATTCGCGTCTTTCCAGCAACTCTGGAACTAGCCACGATCGGTACCATCATTGGTGTTGTGCTTGGTGTTCCACTCGGCGTTGTCGCTGCAGTCAAACGCGGTAGTTGGATTGATCAGATCGCACGTGTTGTCGCACTTGTTGGCTATTCGATGCCAATTTTCTGGCTTGGCCTTATGGGCCTTTTAGTTTTCTATGGCATTTTAGGTTGGGTTGGTGGACCTGGGCGCCTTGGCATTTTCTATGTAGATATAGTTCCCACTGTCACCGGCCTTATTCTTGTTGATAGTATTTTAGATAATCAATGGGATGTATTTTGGGATGCTGTAAGTCACATTATTTTGCCCGCCTCGCTGCTTGGATATTATAGCTTAGCCTATATCAGCCGTATGACACGTTCTTTCATGCTCGAGCAAATGAGCGCTGAATATATCACAACGGCACGCGTAAAAGGAATGTCTGAATGGGCTGTGATATGGCGTCACGCATTTGCCAATATCAAGGTTCCGCTTATCACCGTTATCGCACTTAGCTACGCCAATCTTCTGGAAGGTTCAGTTCTGACGGAAATCATTTTTTCTTGGCCGGGTATTGGCTCATATATCACAACCGCACTTTTATCAGCCGATATGAATGCGGTTTTAGCCGGCACGATTGTCGTTGGACTTATTTTTGTGTGCCTCAACATTCTTTCTGACCTTCTTTATAAAGTATTTGATCCGAGGGCAAAATGAGTACACCAAACATCATTCCCGACGAAAAAGAAACTTTGCGTCAGTGGCTACTAACGCAAACACCAACCTCGCGACGTCATGCTCGTCTTGCATCTTTTTATCAAGGCTGGTTAACGCTTAAAGCTAACAAGCTTGCCATGATCGGTTTGGGCATTTTAATCGGCCTAGTCCTGATTGCTTTCTTCGCATCATGGCTTGCCCCTAAAGACCCATTCGCTCAAGATCTGGCTAACCGATTATCTCCAATGGGCACTGAAGGTCATATTTTAGGAACAGATTCTCTCGGGCGAGATATCTTAAGTCGCCTAATTTACGGGTCTCAAATTACTCTATATATCGTAGCGCTTGTTGCATTGATTGCTCCAATCGTAGGTTTATTTGTTGGAACAGTTGCCGGATATCTTGGTGGCTGGACTGATGCCGTATTGATGCGGATCACTGATGTCTTTTTAGCGTTTCCTCGCCTTGTGCTAGCGTTGGCATTTGTTGCCGCTTTAGGTGCAGGTATTGAAAATGCGGTCATCGCTATTTCCCTTACCGCGTGGCCACCTTATGCCCGCATTGCGCGTGCCGAAACACTTACTATACGTGGTGCGGACTATATCAACGCAGTAAAACTGCAAGGTGCCGGGCCGTTACGAATTGTAACGAAACACATCTGGCCGCTTTGCATTTCTTCTCTAATCGTCCGAGTAACACTGGATATGGCAGGAATTATTCTCGCCGCAGCTGGTCTGGGCTTTCTCGGATTAGGCGCTCAACCTCCATCACCAGAATGGGGTGCAATGGTTTCGGAAGGACGACGGTTTATTCTTGATTTCTGGTGGGTTGCAACATTGCCTGGATTGGCAATTTTCACTGTTAGTCTGGGGTTCAATCTCTTGGGAGATGGGCTTCGCGATGTTCTCGATCCGAAGGATGCCGGAGATGAATAAACCTGACGAAAACTTACTTGATGTTTCCAACCTTTGGGTCAAATTCCCAACACGATCAGGTACTTTTGATGCCGTTCGTGGTGTCTCATTCTCCCTCGGTCGTGAGCGACTGGGCATTGTAGGAGAGTCTGGCTCTGGTAAATCGATGACAGGTCGAGCGATTCTAAGATTAATCAGAAAGCCGGGTATCGTGGCAGCAGATCATATAAACCTTCATGGTCAGGATCTGATGAAGCTATCAGAACGGGACATGCGTGCAGTTCGCGGTCAAAAGATATCCATGGTCATGCAGGACCCCAAGTTTTCTCTCAATCCGGTTATGACGGTTGGTGATCAAATAATGGAAGCCTACAGCCTTCATGCGAAAACGACTAAAGCGGACGCAAAGCGTAAGTCTATTGAAATGCTGGAAGCCGTTTCTATTCGTGGTCCTGAAAGGGTGTTCAATGCTTACCCGCATGAAATGTCTGGCGGCATGGGGCAGCGTATCATGATTGCCATGATGCTTATCCCTGATCCTGAAATTTTAATTGCGGATGAACCAACTTCTGCACTGGATGTTTCTGTTCAAACAGAAGTTTTGTCGATCATGGATAAGCTGGTGACTGCCAGAGGAATGGGGCTTATTTTCATCAGTCATGATTTAAATCTGGTTTCATCCTTTTGTGACCGCGTTTTGATTATGTATGCTGGACGAGTTGTTGAAACATGTCTTGCAAGCGAGCTACACAACGCCAAGCATCCCTATACCAGAGGATTATTAAACTCGCTTCCACGGTTGGACCAACCAAGCAAACGCCTTGAAGTGTTGAAACGAGATCCAGCATGGCGCGACGCTGAGAGTGTAGAGAGCGTATAATGAGTAATCTAACGATTGAAAAACTAAATGTTTGGTTTGGCGCAGGCGCTAACCGGGTAGATGCCGTTATTGATGCGTCCCTATATGTTGAATCTGGCCAATCTTTTGGCCTGGTCGGCGAAAGCGGGTCTGGAAAATCTACTATTTTGAGAGCGATTACCGGCTTAGTACCTGATTGGTCTGGCACGATAGAAATTGCTGGGAAGGCTCTGGATAAACAACGTTCGACTGACTTTTATCGCACAGTACAAATGGTGTTTCAGGACCCTTACGCATCCCTTCATCCACGGCACACAATCGACCAAGTTTTAAGCGAAACGCTTTATCTTCATGGCATGAAAGATATAGACAATAAAATTATCAAACTTCTGGATGATGTTGGTCTGGGCGGAGCATTCCGTTTCAGATACCCTCACCAACTCTCGGGCGGCCAACGGCAACGAGTTGCGATAGCACGTGCGCTTTGCGCCGAACCAAAAATCCTATTGCTGGATGAACCAACCTCAGCTCTGGATGTTTCAGTTCAGGCTGAAATTTTGAATTTGTTTGATGACCTAAGGCGCGAATATAAATTAACCTATGTCATGGTTTCTCATGATTTGGCCGTGGTTAGTCATATGTGCTCGCAGATTGCTGTTATGCAAAACGGAAAAATAGTCGAAATTATGTCCGTCGAAGACATGCGAAATATGCAACCAAAGGCCGACTATACAAAGCATCTTCTTAAAAGCTCTATGGGATATGTTAGATCATCCACAGCGTAAAGCCGCATGACGTTCTCAAACCGAAATACATCCATATTATTACGTTGTTCAACCATGCAATGACATAAATATCGAGTCTCGTGGAGTGTCCGATTACGCTCCGGCAGTTCTCAATCGTGATACCGAACGTTTGAATACATGATCTCGGGCGTTAAACAAAATGACCTTAGTTAGATGAAAACATAAGAAGCAAACCGCTTCCCTATTCATCTGAACCAAGGACACTTTAGCTTATGTTAAAAAATAACCGTATCAAATTCCGCGTCATGCTATTCTCGCTTCTGCTGACATCATGTCCATCCCATGCATCAGGTTTGCTGCCGAGTACAGATTGGCCAATAACCTCGGCAGTTAAAACAAGTACGGGGCATATTATACCTGCTGGAGCATACGGGATTATCATCATAAAGTCTCCACGAGAAATTACGCTACTCCAACTTAGAGGTATTGCAGGAACGGGAGTGGCATATTTAAGAAGCGCTCAAACAAACAAATGCCAAACACTTCGTGTAAGGTTCATTGCCGGCGATTTTGAAGGCCGAAATATTTCTGCTCATAAAGCCCCGCCAATTCAAATGATATTGCGTAATAAACGTATCATCGAAAACATACAAAGAGGCGAAGATATCGTAAGCGATATGTTTAGAACAAGTAGCCTCAATAATGACCCATCTGCTGATATCATTGTTGAAGACGGTTTTGAACATAACTACGGCTTTATAGTAAATGTTGGAAGCTCTTTGTTTGCTGATATTTTTGGACCCGAAATAACATCTATTAAATGCTCTGAAATCAGTCCAATACGTACTAATATTAATTACTATTACTCAGACTTTCCCTATAAAGTGAGGGTGTCAAACCTGTGAGCCGGCGAAACTCTGTATTGAAGCTGGATTTGCTAACAAATCCAGCTTCAAACATCACTTCAGTTATTGGCAAATCTGTTTCACTCAAAATCTTTTTTGCAAGCGATATGCGATAATTATTTATATAACGGGAAAAATTTTCACCCGTTGATCTGTTAATAGCTTCGGAGACATTACGAACCGGGACAGATAACCTTTTAGCAACACGCGCCAGCGTTAAATTGCTATCAGTGTATAGCCTCTTTTCAACCATCATTTTTTCCAATCTAGCTATCATCTCAACGTCCTGATCGGTTGGTTTTTTGCAAGCAGTTGTATCTGAAATTGAAGTTCGTAAAATCAAAGGCAAGCCGAGTAAGGCAACAATGAAAATAAATGCGGTAAACAGGCCTGATACGCCAGTTACATATTTTACAACGGATACATTGTCAGCAAAAATCGCCGCTGCAATTATCAAACCATCAAGAGTGACCATCATGGCAAACAAAAACACTGTCGCAGATATAGCTGCCCGCACGATGTTCAATCCATTGGGTGGAACTTGCTTAAAAGCATCACTTTCATACCTTAATAATCCAGCAGTTTTAATGAGATAGATACCAGTGATCCCGAGTATAAAAAAATCAGCCGACACCAAGATTTTTGCTATTATCACAGCTTGTGAGACCAGTACAGGCAACCAGTTCCAATAAAATAGCTGCTTAAAGGGTGACGGCGTCTCTTGTGTGAGTGCCTTAAAACCAAGATAAGCCGACGGCGCAATCATTACGGCGATGAGAGGCTGTAGATCTGCCGCCAATTGAGATTGGAATGATAAACGCATTCCTAAAAGCAGTCCAATCACAGCCAACAATAGAAAAAATGCAGTTAGATAAAACCGTGCTTGGAAAATGACCCGGTCATTTTGCGAAAGGGCAAATGCAGCGATGATTGTTAAGATGCTCACAATCCAAACAAGCGGAAATGTTATCACGAACTACAACTCTTCTCTAGTGCCTGAGATGAGAAGTACATATCATCAAAAATTAAATTCGAATATATCTGATACTCTAATTGTGGTTTGGAATCGCAATACCGAACGCTAAATCATCATAGACAGAGCAACTATTCTAAATGTACATACTATTCTTCACGGATAGTCATGCTTGCAGATATGGGCATCCCATTGGTAGCGTAGGCTCTATGGTCATTGGTATTTAGTGTGATGGATACGATATGCTCTCCGGGTGGAAGTTTGCCAATTCTTGCATTCAAGGAATACATTCTTTGGAGCTTTAACCCATTTAGATATAGGTGACCGTGCCCCTGTCCGTTCTTGTGTGCAGCTGGATCAGTTTCTGGTTCAAAGAATTCAAAGTTTTGAGTGGTCAAATCAATCATCCATTCATGATTTTCAGCTTTTTGAACTGACATTTCCACTCGCGGAATATTAAGCCCACTTTCGACATTAAAGACAGCATCTGCACTATGCATTGAATGGTCCATTTTCCCATCCACTGCATCCGACGACATATCACCCATTTTTGACATATCTGATATAACAGCTTTGACGGGAACAGATCCAGCTTTCGCAAACTGCAGAACAAGAGGAATGAATTCACCATTTTTCTTGTTTACACCGTTAAGCATAAGCATTACATGCACACCATCGGGCGACAGGCTTGGCTTGGCACCTTGCGGAACTGCCAACCCTTTATCGGATGTATTCCCCATGAAGAACGCCTTTTCAGCATCCTTTGCTGTCACTGAAGTAAGGGTGTCTGGTGCACCATTATTCTCCATCGACATATACACAGCATACATGTTCTCGCTCACTGGAACGGCGCGAACATCCGAGAACAATATTGGTGATTTCGAACCATTTAGGATCCAAAGCATTCCAATTGATACAAAAATCAATATGATAAGAATAAGTTGTTTGATTTTGGATTTCATTGCACATGTCCATTTTATTGGCATACTAACGTTGCTGTCTATTCTTTAGGTATCAAGATATGAATGTTTGTTATGTCGGTAAAACAGCTTTGATGACAATGCTCGTTCTGCTTATTAATTCAGAATTTGTGAACGCTCACGTTTCCGAACAAGGCATTGTTCTTCTATTGCCAACGGACACCTATATCTTAAGCGGCTGCCTTGCCGTGATCGTATCTATGATCATCCTGGCTTTTTTACAACACGATAAAATATTTCTGATTTTCACTCCGTTCAAGATCAGGTTTTCAAATTGTGATTTTATACTAGAAAACCACTTCTTAAAAGACATGGTCAGCATCATGTCACTCATAATTATCATTGCTTTGATTAACATCGGGTCATTTGGCTCACGT
The DNA here is from genome assembly GCF_040784015.1 of Lentilitoribacter sp. EG35. Classification (NCBI taxonomy): domain Bacteria; kingdom Pseudomonadati; phylum Pseudomonadota; class Alphaproteobacteria; order Hyphomicrobiales; family Rhizobiaceae; genus Lentilitoribacter; species Lentilitoribacter sp. EG35. The sequence continues at coordinate 55,743 of NZ_JBFNGQ010000007.1, read as the reverse complement.
GATCCGCTTACTAATTTACTTCCGTTGACCATCTGGACATTCTGGTGGATTGCAATTTTCATCGTACATTGCATCCTAGGAAACATTTGGAGTTGGATTAATCCCTGGACGGGTTTTTATAATCAGGTTTTAGGTAACTCAAAAAAATGGCTGCAACTTCCAACGCAGATTGGGCATAGTCCGGCTATAATTCTATTTATTGCTTTTTACATTTTTATTATTGCCGATATAGCCCCCGCAGACCCGGCCCGATTATCCAACGTTGTGTTTGTATACCTCGTCTTCACCTTTATTGGCATGATAACTTTTGGCGCTAAAGATTGGCTGGAAAGAGTTGAATGTTTTACGATCTTATTCAAATTCTTCTCGCTATTATCTCCCATTAAAATCGAGCCGAATGGCGGCGGTTTGTCTTTTGGGCTACCGGGTTGGAAAGCTGTCCAGAATGGAAAATATTCAATATCGCAAGCTTTGTTTTTTCTCACAGTACTCGCATCTGGAAGCTTTGACGGAGTGAATGAGACATTTTGGTGGCTTGGGCAAATAGGTATCAATCCGCTTGCATTCCCAGGCCGTTCAGCAGTTGTTTTCCAGTCAACAGGCGGAATGTTGATGGCAAATATTCTTCTTTATGCAATTTTTGCAGCGAGTATTTATATTGGTTTGAAAATACTAGACGTGGCGTCGATACCAAACGCCGCTAAGGAAAATAGTGCGATTGATTTTGGAACGGCATTTAGCACCTTAACGATTTCCGTTTTGCCGATTGCAGCCGTTTATCACTTTTCCCATTATCTAACATCTCTTATGGTGGACGTGCAGTATTTCATCGCAGCAATATCTGATCCGCTTTCTAACGGAGCAAATTATCTCCGCTTAGCAAATTATCAAGTTACAGCAGGTTTTTTAAATGATGTTTCGGAGGTTAAAAAAATCTGGCTAACACAAGCAGGTGTGGTGGTTGCCGGGCATATTATCGCAGCACTTATGGCTCATTTCATGATAGCAAAACTATTCTCAAAGCGCAGAGACGCCATTCTTTTTCACACACCTATTGCATTATTTATGTCGGCCTATACTTGGTTTGGCTTGTGGTTACTCGCTTCACCTAGAGGAGCATAGACAAATTCCGACGATTAAAAAAAACTGGACAATTCGTTAGTATACATACAAACTATCAATCATTGGGATTGAATAATAGATTTTTGGAGAGAACAATATGACAAAAAAGAAACAAAGTTCATCACAATTCACGCGTCGCGGTGCCCTTAAAGGAATCGGAGCGAGTGCTCTATTGGCCACGACAGGCCTTCCAAAAATGATGGGTTACGCTCAGGCACAAACCTCTGAGCCGATTAAAATTGGATTTCAAGTCCACAGAACTGGAATCGGATCGGCCTATGGTCGCTGGTATGATCGCACAACAATGGCAGCTGTAAAACGAATTAACGATATGGGGGGCATCAACGGGCGATCTGTTGAAATCGTAGCCGAGGATGATGGTACAGACCCAAAACGTGGTGCGGAAGTTGTAGAAAAATTTGCAAGTCAACATAATTGTGACATCGCTTTTGGTACCTTATTTAGTCATGTTGTATTTGGTTCTGCTCCTCGAGCGGGTGAACTCAAACTTCCTTATTTTGTTGTTTCAGAAGGTCACCACGTCGCAAGCGGAAAACTCAATAGATATACGCTTCAGCCGGGCATTACAGATGTTAAGAGTCAGGTGCAGGCAATGGCTCCATATATTGGCGCGAATTTGGGTAAGAAGGTCACAATGATCTATCCTGACTTTGCGTTTGGACATGACCACCGAGATTTCTTCAGTGAAGCGATTGAACGCGAAGGAGGAACTGTCGTTGCAAAAATTGCTGTCCCACCTGCTGAAACATCATTTACAAAGTACTTCCCGAAAATTCCTCGTGATACTGATGTTGTATACCACGTCATGGTTGGCCCCGCTGTTCTAACATTCGTTAAAGAGCTTGGGGAATTCTTTGGTCCAAACAAACCAGAAATTTTTGGCTTTATCGATAGTCTGGAGGCAACTGATCTTGCGAGCCCCGGATTAGAATTCTTGGAAGGAACATACTTCTGGGAGGGAATGCCGCGTTACGCTCAGGCAGATCAGACATCTCACGACAAAATGTATCGTGAAGCGGTTGGCGTTGATGAGAACGGTGCTTCAACAAGTGATTCAAAGGATGTCTCCACCTACGCTCATATGTTTGGTTGTTGGGAAACTCTAAATATCGTCAAAGCTGGTATGGAAGCTTCCGATTATCAGGGTCCAAAGGATCGCTCGAAATTGATCGAAGCTGTTGAGGCTATGTCTGACATGGCGCTATCGGATGATCACCCTCAAGGTGCCAAACGCTTTAATGGCAAGACCCACCAAACATTCGGTCATCAATATATTTCGAAAGTAACTGATGGCAAACTCATTCTTGCGCACACAACATCTATTGAAGACACCCTGTATGAAGACGAAGTCGATTATACAACGCAGACATTTTAATCGCTGAATAGAACTTTGAAATAACTGTGAGACTATAATGGATTTTGGTCCTCATTTGATGCTGGCCTCTCTTGAGGGGGCCGTCATCTCCGCTGTTCTTATTCTGACGGCGATGGGTTTAAGCATTGTGTTCGGCGTTATGCGCGTTGTAAATGTTGCGCATGGTGAGTTCTTCATGCTCGGTGCTGTTGTTGCATGGTGGGTTACAAGTTTAGTAACCGGCCATCCCGCACTGGGATTTATCGCTGCTCTACTCATCGCTCCCGTTGTCGTTGGTGTCATTGCAGCTTTTGCTGATAGGCTTATTTTACAGAAAATTGATTATGATCCTGATCGAACAATTGTTGGCACAATTGGTCTTCTATACATCATTCAACAGGTTACATTGATGACCTTTGGTCCGGATGCACGACCAGTGGAGGCTCCGTTTAATCATCGATTAGCCCTACCTTGGTTTGAATTTGGGGATCAGGGTTTTCAGATGATTTGGCCTTGGGGCCTCTCTATCACCAGCTACAAGCTATTCGTAATCTTTGCTGCGATTACGATCTTATTGGCACTTTGGATGCTCATGACCAAAACCAAGATTGGGCTGATCATGCGCGCGACCCAACAAGATAAAGAAATGGCAGGTGCGTTTGGGGTCCCTGTTAAAAAAGTCTATGCGTGGGTTTTCGGGCTCGGTGCAGGGTTAGCTGCTATCGGTGCAGTTCTTATTGTTCCGGTTCAACAAGCTCATTATCTGATGGGTCATGACCCGCTACTTCTGTCTTTCATTGTGGTTATAATTGGTGGATTGGGAAGCCTACCAGGAACTGTCATTGCAGCCGTTTTAATTGGCATGAGTGATGGCATCATATCAGTCTTCTTTTCACCAACCCTTGCAAAAATTATCGCAACTGTTCTGGTTGCTATGGTTTTGGTATTTCGTCCGCGAGGATTGATGGGGAAATATCAGACATGACAAATTCCCACCGCTCTAACCTTCTTCACATAGGCATCGTCGTAATTTTAGCATGCTCATTCATTATACTTCCTGAATACCATTCAGGAAATCTGGCCCGTATTTTGGTGCTCACGGTTTATGCAATGGGCTATAATCTTCTATTTGGTTATACGGGGCTGCTCAGCCTAGGCCATGCGTTGTTCTTTGCTGCCGGGATGTATGGCTTAGGCCTGACCATGCAGTTTTTTGATTTCAGCCCTATTACAGCATTTGCTGCAGGGCTTGTAGTGACTGCAATTGTCGGGTTAGCAATCGGCTTCCTTGCTTTGCGAACAACAGGGGTGGCATTCATGATCGTCACACTTATGTTTGCTCAGGCTGGATATCTGACAATTCTCTATTTTGGTGAATATACGCGTGGTGACGAAGGTTTTGTCATACAACAAGCAGATCGCATGCTCGGCAATATTGACCTTACAAGTCCGGCCGGAAGGTTCTACGCAGCGTTATTTCTGTTTTCTATCTGCTTCTTTATCATTGCTTACATTGTCCGATCCGGATTTGGGCTGGCGCTCATTGCAATCAGAGAAAATGAACAACGAGCAAAGATGCTGGGGTACGATGTTACATTGTTAAAATTGCAAGCCATCGTAATTTCCGCAGTAATGTCTGGTGCAGGTGGAGCTGCCTATGCATTACTTTTTGGATATGCGGGCGCGACATTTGCAACTGTCCAATATTCAATTTTCCCTCTCCTATGGGTCCTGCTTGGCGGTGCGGGTGTAACGATCGGCCCATTAATTGGCACAATATTCATGTTCTATCTGATCGATTATTCAAGTGCGATTACGCCCGCTTACATGCTTATCGCGGGACTAGTCTTGGTTCTGCTAACCGTATTTGCTCCGCAGGGTATCGCTGGTGAGTTGAAACGGAGGTACTTTAAATGGCTCCCGTAAACATCCTTGAAACGCGCGGCTTGAGCAAATCCTATGGTGGCGTACGTGCTAATCACAATATTGATTTTTCTTTGCCCGAGGGGAAAATCACAGCTTTGATTGGGCCAAATGGTGCTGGTAAGTCTACCTTTGTTGGCATGTTATGCGGACGCATTGAAGCAAGTGAAGGTAAAGTACTTTTTGAAGGAAATGATATTAGCCACCTTCCTGCTCACAAACGCATTGGTCTGGGAATTGCTTATACATTTCAGATCACCTCAATTTTTGCTGGCCTGAGTGTGGAGATGAACGTGGAACTTGCTGCTCGTCAGTTGAAAGCAAGAACGAAAAAAGCGGTAAAACTGAAAGTTACTGAAGTGCTTGATCGAATCGGTTTAGCTGACCGTCGTGAACAAACAGCGGGGGATTTGAGTTACGGTCACCAAAGAATGTTAGAAATTGCCATGGGGCTGGCACAAGAACCCAAACTATTTATTCTTGATGAACCAACGCAAGGTTTAGCCGAATCCGAAATTCAGAATTTTGTTATTCTTATGAAATCTCTTTCCAAGCATACAACCATCTTACTCATTGAACACAATATGGATGTTGTTATGCAAACAGCGGATCACATAGCGGTATTAAATTTTGGTGAACTACTTGCGGAAGGAACTCCCAAGGAAATCCATGAGAACGAAGCCGTGCAAAATGCATATTTAGGTACGACAGAAAATGCTTGAAGTAAGAGGTCTCAATTCGGCCTATGGCCAGGTCACTGTTCTCCATGGCGTATCGTTAACTGCGCAATCGGGAGAGATACATTGCGTTATGGGCCGTAATGGTGCTGGCAAAACCACACTATTAAAAACTATTATGGGAATTGTTCCTGCATTGTCAGGTGATGTATTACTCGACGATCAAAGCTTGAACACTCTACCGGTGCATGAAATTCCGAAACTGGGCATTGGTTATATCCCGCAGGGGCGGCGGTTATTTCCGGAACTAACAGTGAGCGAAAATATTGAAATTGGCCTTATGACACGCAAAGTCAGCCCTGATACAAGGAATTGGATTTTAGATCTGTTTCCGCCTCTTGAAGATCGACTGGGGCAGCAAGCGGGCACACTTTCGGGCGGTGAACAGCAGATGTTGGCCACGGCGCGCGCGCTGGCATTGCGGCCCAAAGTCTTACTTCTTGACGAACCCACTGAAGGGTTACAACCGTCCATGATTGAACAAATTCGCCAAGTCGTCATTAAAATGCGTGATCAGGGATTTGCAATTATATTGGTGGAACAACAAGTGGATGCAGTTGTATCAATTGCCGATAAAGTTACGATTATTGAGAATGGGAAGTCAGTCGAAACTATTTCGGGAGAAGCCTTGAAGACTTCACCCGAAAAGATAAGAAAATATCTGGGTGTCTGATCTAAGTTCCCAACTAAATTCTAACAATCTGTTTGAACCAGTACCAAAGTTATCGACATTGTTTATTTGGCAGATATTCGTTGTTTCCGTTCTGTAAGTTGATGTTTATATGTGCAAACGATCACCCAGAGATACCCCATAAACACAATTGACAAATAGCAAGGCTCATCTTATCATTCGTACACTAATGATAAGAGGTATGGCTTGCTCTACAATCTTCCATCAGATTTGAATTCTGCGCTTCAACTGCTGGTGAATTTCGACGGTAAGATTATCGCTGGCGGTACCGATGTTTATCCATCTGCCAAACAAGGACAGATGCCCCGAAATCTGATAGACCTCTCATCCATTCCTGAAATATCGGGCATAACATTTGTTGATGACTTATTTCGGATAGGCGCTACGACAACATGGAGTGAAATTGTAAAAGCTGAGCTACCATGTGCCTTTGATGCTCTTAAACAAGCAGCTCTTGAGATTGGGAGCATACAAATTCAAAACGCTGGTACAATTGGCGGTAATATTTGCAATGCATCACCTGCCGCAGACAGTGTTCCTCCCTTGTTGGCTCTTGATGCAAGAGTTGAATTACAGAGCGCTAAGCACGGTACTCGTATTTTAAAATTATCAGACTTCATCTTGCATGTGCGTAAAACAGCGCTTGGTCGCGACGAACTGGTAACAGCTGTTATAATTCCGCGGCCATCGCAAAATGCAAAATCATCTTTTGAGAAGCTCGGCAGTCGGCGTTACCTTGTGATTTCCATAACAATGGTTGCCGCTGTTATTGAGTGTACCTCGTCCGGCATCATTGAGGCCGCGAAAATAGCCGTTGGTTCATGTTCACCTGTTGCGCAACGGCTTGAAAAACTCGAAGCAGATATTATTGGTTTGAAGCCGGAGCAAGTCGAAGTTACGCCAGATCATCTTGCAACATTATCTCCAATTGATGATGTTCGTGGAAGCAAAGATTATCGGATGGAAGTCGTCGCAAAACAATGTGAGCGGGCCATAATAAGGGCGGCGAATTCATGAGCGAAACAAACTCAGCATTGACCTCATTCACGCTTAATGGAAAAGCAGAAACATTCTCTCCAATTGCCGGTGAACGCTTATCTGAAATGTTGCGAGAACGAAGCGGGTGTCGCGATATTAAAATAGGATGCAATGCCGGGGATTGCGGCGCATGCTCGGTTTTACTTGATGGAGATGTTGTTTGCGCATGTTTAACCCCTGCTCAGCAGGTTGAAGGTAGAACTGTTGAAACCTTAAACGGGCTTCATTCCTACGATGTTATTGCACAAGACCTTGCAGAGAGTTTTCTAAACCATGGTGCCGCCCAATGCGGAATATGTACACCGGGCATGATTGTTTCAGCCGTTGCATTGCTACGTGAAAACAAAGCTCCGAATGAGGAAAACGTGAAGGATGCACTGGGTGGTGTTCTATGCCGTTGTACCGGATATCGGAAAATCATCGATGCCGTGCTTGATACCACCCATCCAGCTCCTGCTGAAGATAGTGGATATATTGGCCAATCCATTCGCAGACTTGATGGTCAACGTAAAGTATCAGGTTTAGACATGTTCGGCGATGATGTTGCGCCAAGTGGTACTGACGAAATTTTTGTTATCCGGTCACCGTACCCAACAGCTACCTTTACGCTTGGAGATCTCGAACAATACATAAATAACAACAGTTCGATTTCAACCATATTAACCGCCAAAGACATACCGGGCGAGAACACGTTTGGTGTTATTCCCGACTTTCAAGACCAACCAGTATTTGCCGAAGCGCAAACTCGCTTTAGAGGCGAAGCGGTTGCAGCAATTGTTGCAAAACCTGAATTCATCCGTGATTTCGATCCAGAAACCTTTCCAATTATCTGGAACGAGAAAAATGCCGTACAAAGCGTAGAGGCAGCACAAGCAAGCGAAGCACCACTGCTCCACAAAGAGCGAAGCAATAACCAGCTTTGTGGCGGGTTCGTACAATGCGGAGACGCAGAACGTTCGCTCAAAGATGCCGACTTTACAGTTGAAGGGCGTTTTCAATCAGGTTTTGTCGAACATGGCTATATTGAACCCGAAGCTGGCTTTGCGGAAGTAATAAATGGAAGGATCGAAGTTCATGCTTGCACTCAGGCACCCGTCATGGATCTTGAAGCGTTAGAAATTATTCTTGGGATGGATCAAAGCCAAATTAGAATTGTGCCAACAAGTGTGGGTGGAGGGTTTGGCTCGAAACTGGATATATCCCTTCAGCCAATCCTCGCGCTTGCTACACTGAAGACTGGCAAGCCAGTGCGTCTAACCTACTCGCGAACAGAATCCATGCAAAGTACCACCAAACGGCATCCCTCGGATATTACGTTGAAAATTGGTGCAAATGCCGATGGCAAGATTCAAGGCTTTGATTTTCTTGGCCTGTTCGATACTGGCGCCTATGCGAGTTGGGGGCCGACTGTCGCAAACCGCGTACCTGTCCACGCATCGGGTCCGTATAAAATTTCTGATTATAGGGCAGTGTCAAAAGGTATCCATACAAACAATCCACCGTCTGGTGCCTTTCGGGGATTTGGCGTGCCTCAATCGGCAATAGCGCAAGAATCTTTGTTCGATGTTTTGGCAAAAAAAATTGGAATGGACGCACTTGAATTCAGAATTTTAAATGCTCTTGAAAACAACCAACCAACTGTATGTGGACAAGTCTTTTCTCAAGGGGTGGGAATAAAAAAATGTTTAGAAGCTTTAAGGCCCGCTTGGAATGAACAACATACCCTTGCAAAACGATTCAACACTAAAAATGATGTTCTGAAAAGAGGTGTTGGATTAGCATCTGGCTGGTACGGCTGCGGAAATACATCGCTTCCCAATCCGTCGACAATCAAGTGCGGCATTCGCAAAGACGGGACAGTTGTTCTTCATCAGGGCGCCATGGATATTGGACAGGGCGCAAATACTGTTATCACTCAGGTTTTTGCGACGGCTCTTGGCATATCAACTTCGAAAATTGAGCTTGTTGGCGCTGATACTGACATCACTCCAGATGCCGGCAAAACCTCGGCATCTCGACAAACATTTGTTTCAGGCAATGCTGCACGCCTTTCTGGTGAAGCACTGCGTGCCTCAATTCTGCAGCATCTAAATGGTGGCGTGAACAGCAAACTCAAATTCGGCAAAGGTATGATTGAGGCCAAAGATCAAGAGACAGTTCATATTCTTGATCTATCAAGATTGGACGCCGATTATGAAGGATATGTGCTGCGAGCAGAGGAAACATACGATCCGCCTACCCTTCCACTTGATGAAAACGGGCAAGGTTCCCCCTATGCTCAATTTGGATATGCTGCTCAGATGGTGATTGTGGAAGTTGATACAGAATTGGGCACAGTCAAACCACTTAAATTCATTGCCGCCCATGACGTGGGTCGTGCAATAAACCCTGTACTCGTAGAAGGGCAAATTCATGGTGGTATTGCGCAAGGTATGGGGATGGCACTGATGGAAGAATATATTCCCGGTAGAACAGAAAACTTGCACGACTATCTCATCCCAACAGTTGGGGACATTCCACCCATTGACACGATTATAATTGAAGAACCCGATGCGCATGGTCCATATGGTGCAAAAGGACTGGGTGAACATGTTTTGGTTCCAACCGCTCCTGCAATCTTAAATGCGATCTATAACGCTACTGGTGCACGCATTACTAAAGTTCCAGCAACACCCTCTCGCGTGCGCCAAGCAATAAAAGTGATCCATGATGGCTAAACAGGTTATCAACGAAAAAATTCGCTGCGATGCATGTCCGGTGTTATGTTATATTGCAGAAGGAAGATCCGGAGCTTGCGACCGCTATGCTAACCATGATGGCGAATTGATAAGGCTTGATGCGCTCACCATTCTCGAAACCACTTCCCATAAATTGGTGCCATTTTTAAAGGATGACGAGCAAGATCAATGGGATGGTAATATTGTCAAAGGTGACAGACCGTTTGTCACAGCTGTTGGGGCTGGAACAACATACCCAGATTATAAACCCGCACCGTTTATTGTCAGCCAAGAGGTTGAGGGTGTCGACATGGTCACTGTCGTTACCGAAGGTATATTCTCTTACTGTGGTGTGAAAATTAAAATTGATACGGATCGGCATATCGGACACGAACGAGATATTGTTCGTGTTGATGGTGAACCAATTGGCCATGTGATGACATCCGAATATGGCTCAAAAATGCTATCTCTTGGCGGCGTTGAACACTTAACAGGTGGTACAAAAAAAGAAGGCCGGGTCACCTGTAATGCCCTTCTTAAACTTTGCAATCGGGAAGCGATTGAACTTGTAATCGGCGACGATGAACACATCACGCGCGTCGTGGTGGAAGCGGGTAAAGCCCCAATTATCAATGGCAGTGAAGAAAAACTTATGCGCGTTGGTTGCGGCTCAGCAACAATTGGCATGTTTGCAAAACAATGGATCGATTATGCTGATGAGGTTGTTGTTGTAGATGACCATATAACCGGCGTTTTATCTGAGCATCAGGCAGGAAAACTGCTGGATATACAGCCAACAGGCATAAAGCTGTTGGGTCGACGCTCAACACCTGGGCGTTATTTTCAAGTTGCCGAACCCGGCACAGGATGGGGCGGAACTAACATTGAAGATCCATTGGTCATTTTGGGACCATTTAATCCAAAGATCGCCTGGAAAGGCCTTCGGTTGCTGATGATCTCGACAACAGGTGAACAGTTTGCATATTATGAGCTTGATGCGGACCTTGTGCCTCAACCAACTAAGATTTCACCTCCTCTTCTCAACTCGGCAGAATTAATTGCTGAGAATTGCGAACCATCCATTTGTTCCGTTCTTTTTATGGGAGGCGCAGGTGGCAGCTTGAGAGCCGGCGTTACAGAAAATCCTGTTAGACTTACAAAGTCGGTCAAAAACTCCCTAACTCATGTTTCTTGCGGTGGTGCGGAGGCCTATGTCTGGCCCGGTGGCGGGATTACTGTGATGGTTGATGTTTTAGATATGCCAACCAATTCATTTGGTTATGTGCCAACACCTGCGCTTGTGGCACCTATGGAGTTTACGATGCGTATCAGTGATTACAGCACACTCGGCGGGCACATGAATGAAGTTCAGGCTGTTGGTTCTATTGATGAGAGCAAAACTCGAAAAGTGAAAACCAATATCAACAAACATAATCCAATGTCCGCGTCCAACTATAAATGGTCTGATGGAACTAAAACATGACTGCTGCGCAAGCCACGCTATTACCGTGCGGGAGAAGACTTCACCTTCAACACGGTCCGATTGACCTCATCGTTGAGGCTGATCAAAATCGAGACATTGCATATTCTGCTGCAAAGGATCGGTTTGAAACTATACTGGAAGAACTTGTCTCAGAATTACCTGATCTGCGAAAAGAAATCACCTCGGGCACTGCCCGACCCCATGGTGAGATTGCATCCCGGATGTACAAAGCTGCACATCCCCATTGCCACGATGTTTTCATCACGCCTATGATTGCAGTTGCGGGAGCCGTTGCAGATACCGTTCTTGATGCAATGAAATTAGCTACCCCGTTAAAGCGAGCATATGTGAATAACGGTGGCGATATTGCGCTCTACCTTGAGGATGGTCAATATTACGAAGCTTACATTCATTCATATGACGGAAGAGGCATAGGTAGAATTACCATTGGATCAGAAGATAATATTTCAGGCATAGCCACCAGTGGACGACATGGACGCAGTTTTAGTCTTGGCATTGCTGATAGTGCAACTATACTCGCTGAAAGTGCGGCAATGGCTGACGCTTCAGCTACGCTTGTTGCCAATGCCGTTGACCTACCAGGCCATCCTTTGATTTCCAGAACGCCTGCTCACATGTTAGACCCCGATAGTGATCTTGGTGATAAGCTCATTGTCACTGATTGCGGTCTGCTATCGAGCAAGGATCAACACAAAGCAATTTCGCAAGGTGAAATAAAGGCTTATCAGTTTTTTAATATGGGCCTGATCAAAGCTGCTGCGATTTTTCTCCAAAACGAAAATCGGTTGATTGGACATCAAAATCTTGCATTACCTGAGAGGACATTCGAATATGCATGACGTTGTTTTAAGAAAAGTCATATCCTCCATCGAGGAAATCTACCATGAAGGCGGACCCATTGCTGATACTCCCATTAAAAGAGCTTCAGTTCTAGCCATAATAGAAAACCCCTTTGCTGGTCGGTATGAAGAACATATTCAAGGGTTTATGGAGGATTTAAAACCACTTGGTTTGGATATGGCAAAAAAACTGGTTCAACTACTAGGCGGCGCTAATAATATTGAAGGTTATGGCAAGGGTTCGCTTATTGGTGAAGCTGGCGAGCTAGAGCATGGCGCTTTGTGGCATGCGCCAGGTGGCTATGCAATGCGGGCGCTTTTAGAAAAATCAAACGCGATTGTCCCGTCGAGCAAGAAAGTCGTTGGTGTAGGCGGTCGGCTTGATGTTCCGATCACACACGTCAACGCATCTTATGTACGAAGCCACTTTGACTCTATGGAAGTTGGCGTAAATGATGCGCCTCGAGCAAATGAATTGGCCTTTGCATTGGTCATGTCAACAGGCCCTAGAATTCATACCCGTTCAGGTGGATTGGAAGTTTCGCAAATTAAAGGTGAGGATGGATTACGATGAAAGCTAAAATCAGAAAAATCGTTGTAAATATTGAAGAAACCCACCGTGAAATTGGTCGTGATATAAGTCCTGCGACACGAAAAGCTGTTGCTGTCGCTGTCATAGAAAACCCCTTTGCCGGCGTATATCAGGAAGATTTAACAGCTCTTATGGAAATAGGCGCCGAGTTGGGTGGACTATTGGGTGAGAAATGTGTCGCAGCGCTAGGCATAAAGCCTGCAGACGCTGAGAGCTATGGTAAATCAGCTATGGTAGGAGAAAATGGCGAACTAGAGCATGCAGCTGCCCTGCTCCATCCAAAGCTTGGCGCTCCACTACGTTCAGCGGTTGAAAAAGGCGCGGCACTTGTTCCTTCATCAAAAAAAATGGGAAGCCCCGGGCAGGTTCTGGATGTACCGCTGGGCCACAAAGATGCTGCATATGTGCGTAGTCATTTCGACGGAATTGAAGTGTGCCTTAATGATGCACCTCGAGCAAACGAGATTATGGTGGCAGTTGCCGTGACTGACAGTGGTCGTCCGTTGCCGCGTGTAGGTGGACTTGGACATTCTGACGCAAAAGGTGAAGACGGGTTGCGCTAATGATCTGTCATTAACAAAAGATAGAAAATTACCTGTTGTATCAACAGCTCCAATCGGGGTAGTTAAAGATATGACAGACCTAGCTGAACAAACATATATATTAGATTTACAAATCGGATATTTATTGCGACTTGCCTATCAGCGGCATGCAACAATATTTCAAAAACATACGATTGAAAATCTCACGCCAACTCAATTTTCAGCACTTATGCGAATATCTGAACATGGATTGGTTTCGCAAAACCATCTTGGGCGATTATCAGGAATGGATGTCGCGACGGTGAAAGGTGTGGTTGACCGCCTTAAGGCTAAAGCATTGGTGGAATTAAGTTCTGATCCTAATGACAAGCGACGAACCATGATTTCTCTTTCAGAATCTGGCATAAAAATTATTGTCGATTTGAAAAATATTGGTCACAATATTACCAAAGAATCTCTTTCACCTCTATCTCAAAGTGAGCAAGCTGCGCTCATAAAATTGCTCAAAAAAATCACTTAAATAATAGTATCAGATCGAATTACTTCGGCTTTTTTGGTGCGGCCAATTCATGATTTTGGGTTGATCTGGAAAACGTAATTGGAGTCCTTAAACTGGGAATATCTTCTGGATTAATTTGCATTTTCCTGTGTTGAATTTGAGGGTTTTGCAATGCTTCTGCGACAGAATTTATTGGTCCCGCAGGAACAATAGCTTCCTCGAGTGCAGTCAATAATTCCGACTTTGTCCATTCGGCACATTTTGCTTGAAGCAGCTGTATTAACTCTTCCCGATTTTCTACTCTATCTGCATTGGTTTTAAATTTAGCATTCGCGGATTGCCCGGAAAGCCCCAGTACTTTGCATAGCGATTGAAACTGACGGTCATTGCCGGACGCAATTATGATGTGCCCGTCTGACACTGAAAATGTTTGATAGGGAACTATGTTTGGATGCGCATTTCCCATCCGAGTCGGTGCCTCACCTGAAGCCAGATAGTTCATGGCTTGATTGGCCAAAACTCCAGTCATGCAATCCAGAAGTGAAATATCAACTTGCTGACCAAGCCCACTAACCACCCTTTCTGCTAGCGCAGCTTGAATTCCAATAACCCCATAAAGGCCAGAAAAAACATCTGCAAATGCCACACCAATTTTCTGAGGTGGACCATCCGGTTCACCAGTTAAGTCCATAATGCCTGACATGCCTTGAATGAGAAAATCATAACCCGCACGATGAGCATAAGGACCGTCTTGTCCAAAACCAGTCACAGAGCAGTAAATCAATTTGGGATTTATTTTATGTAATGCTTCAAAATCGAGATCAAATTTTTTAAGCCCACCGACTTTGAAATTCTCGATTAATACATCCGCATCTGCAATCATGTCATGCAACTTAGTAAGCTGGTCAGCGTCGCTAAAATCTACTGCGATGCTGGTTTTACCTCGATTTGTACAATGGAAGTACGCAGCGGACGTGTCATCCCCACGCTTAATGAATGGTGGGCCCCATTTTCTGGTATCATCACCTTGCGGACTTTCAATTTTAATAACTTCAGCACCCAAGTCTGCCAAAGTCTGACCTATCCACGGACCAGCTAGAATTCTAGCTAATTCAATGACCTTCAAACCCGATAGAGGCGCACTCACAAAATTACTTCCGGCAATCTCTCCGCAGGAGGTGTATTACGACTACGATGACTGGTTACAACACCATCTATTATGGTCATACCAACTCCCGGCAAATTTCCAAGTTGCACAGATTCTAGCATGCTTTTCCCCGGCGCGTGTTGTGCTTGATCCATAAGAACGAAATCAGCGCTTTTGCCAACTTCTATCAAACCAACATCGAGATCACGTTGGCGAGATGTATTGCCATTAGCAAAGCAAAAAGCGATTTCCGCTGGAACATTTCCAAGCGAGGACAACATGGCAACCATTCGCAAAATACCAAGTGGTTGTACACCCGAACCCGCGGGACCATCTGTTCCAAGTATAACCTGATCGAGCTTATCTAATTCACGCGCAGTATTAAGTGTCAGCAATGCCGCTCGCTCATTCCCGTTATGCACAATTTCCAAAGCTGCCTTACAACTTTCGCAAAGACAAATGATCTGATCATCAGGCAATGCCGAATGACCACCATTGATATGACCGACCACGTCTGTGCCCGTTTCCAACACCATGTCGGCATCAATTAATCCAGAACCAGGAATAGAGGGGCCTCCGGTGTGAATGGTGCTTTGAATGCCGTATTTACGTGCCCATTGCACCATCTGCTGTGCTGTTTTTCCATCCTTTACTGTGCCAAGACCAACTTCGCCCAGCAACTTAACACCTGCATCTGCCAATTCTTTAAAATCATGTTCTTCCATACCGTGTTCGATAACAGGTGCACCTGCATGGACCTTTACGCCAGAGGGACGGAAATTTTCATACCAACGTTGTGCTGCGATCGCCATAGCTTTAAGGCCTACAACATCCTTTGGGCGGCCGGGCATGTGCACCTCACCTGCAGAAATCAATGTCGTTACGCCACCATGCAATGTTGAATCAATCCAATGCAATTGTTGCTGGCGAGGTGTGTAGTCCCCGATAACAGGATGGATGTGGCTATCAATCAAACCCGGTGCCAACGTAACGCCTTTGGCATCAACTGTCTGATTGGCGTCTTCGGTATCGATATCTTTTTCATTGCCCCAAGCGCTAATTTTTCCATCTATAGCGACAAGACAATCTCCGGCAAAAATTGGCTCCTCAATCTTACCAGATAGTATTTGCCCAATGTTCTTAATCACTAACTTGGTAGACATTTCGTTTCATCCCTCCACACGTCAATTGATTTCATTCGTACACAAATAATCACGCATGTTTACTTAATAGTCAATTCAATATTCTGACTTAGGAAGCAGGAGTTGACAATCGCAGAAGCGAATTGTATTCGTTCGTATACAAATGATATTTATAGACAAAACTTTTTTGGCAAGGAATACAATTATGTCTTATGCAGTACAGACAAGTGATATTTCCAAGTTCCCTATTCCATCAGGCGTTTTTGTAGAAAAAGTGATCTCGGTTGAGCATTACACCGACGAATTATTCAAGTTTCGAATTACACGACCTGCGAGTTTTCGATTTAGATCGGGTGAGTTTGTCATGATTGGGTTGCCCAATGCTGAAAAACCAGTTTTCCGTGCCTATTCAATTGCATCGCCAAACTGGGATGAAGAACTGGAATTTTTCTCCATCAAAGTTCCGAATGGTCCCCTTACCGAACATTTGCAGAAGATTAAACCTGGTGATCAAGTCCTGATGCGCAAAAAGCCAACAGGCACGCTTGTTAATGATGCTTTACTACCAGGAAAACGTCTTTGGATGTTCTCGACGGGAACGGGCATTGCACCCTTTGCAAGCCTAATTCGTGATCCAGAAACTTATGAAAAATTCGAAGAGGTTATCCTAACCCATACCTGCCGAACTGTGGCAGAACTAAAATATGGGCAGGACTTAGTGGAGCAGATTAAACATGATCCACTTGTTGGTGAATTTGCAGGTGGTCTAAGGCATTATTGTTCTGTAACTCGAGAAGATTACGAGTTCCAAGGAAGAATTACCGATCTCATGGTATCTGGCAAATTATTTGATGACTTAGATGTGCCAATTATATCACCCAAAGTTGACAGGGCCATGATCTGTGGATCTATGGATATGCTTAAAGATACTAAAGAAGCACTTGAAGGGTTTGGCCTAAATGAAGGGGCAAATAATCGCCCGGATACGTTCGTCGTTGAACGTGCATTTGTAGGATAGGATTTAAAAATGACGAATGAGTTATCACCACAAAGCAAACCGGATCTATCCAACTTTAATTGGGATGATGCATTTCTTATTGAAAATCAACTTGATGTAAATGAACGCATGATCCGCGACAGCGCAAATGCTTATGCTCAAGAAAAACTTGAGCCTCGTATTTTAGCTGCTTTTGAAGAAGAACATACCGATCCGTCTATTTTTGCAGAAATGGGCGAAATGGGATTACTGGGGATCACAATTCCAGAAGAATATGGTGGTCTGGGTGAGAGCTATGTCAGCTACGGGCTGGTTGCGCGTGAGATTGAGCGGGTCGATAGCGGCTATAGATCCATGATGTCAGTCCAGTCTAGTTTGGTTATGTATCCGATCTATGCATATGGCACTGAAGAACAACGTAAAAAATATCTTCCTGTACTTTCGGCGGGCACCTCAATTGGTTGTTTTGGATTAACAGAACCAGATGCAGGTTCTGATCCGGGTGGTATGAAAACAACGGCAAAAAAAACAGACGGCGGATATGTTCTCAACGGGTCTAAAATGTGGATTTCAAATGCACCGATTGCCGATGTTTTTGTTGTTTGGGCTAAATCTGACGCCCATGGTGGCAAGATAAAAGGATTTATCCTGGAAAAGGGAATGAAAGGACTTTCCGCACCCAAGATTGATGGAAAATTATCATTACGTGCTTCAATCACTGGCGAAATTGTTATGGATAATGTCGAAGTCGGCGAAGATGCATTGCTTCCAAATGCATCTGGGCTAAAGGGGCCCTTCGGGTGCCTTAATAGAGCGCGATATGGCATCGCATGGGGTGTGATAGGTGCTGCAGAAGCATGCTGGTTTGGGGCACGTCAGTACGGATTAGACCGCAAACAATTTAGTAAACCGCTTGCGCAAACTCAACTTTTCCAACTCAAATTAGCAAACATGCAAACCGAAATCACATTGGGATTGCAAGCTGCTCTCAGAGTGGGACGGTTGATGGATGAGGGTAATGCAGCTCCTGAAATGATCTCACTTATTAAGCGAAACAATTGTGGCAAAGCTCTCGATATCGCGCGCAATGCAAGAGACATGCATGGCGGCAATGGCATCAGTATGGAATTCCCGATCATTCGCCATATGGTCAACCTAGAAACAGTTAACACTTATGAGGGAACACATGATGTGCACGCCCTTATCTTGGGCCGCGCGCAAACGGGCTTACAGGCCTTTGCTTAAGTGACAGTATTTGCAGAAGTACCATAGTATAAGAGACATTTTCTGTAGCTTTCACACTAAGATAAAGAAAAGTTTTGAATAAAGATCAACGTGAAATAGATGTAAGTTATCTATTCTTAATCATGCAGATATTTTGGCATCGGATGATCTATATTTTATAAGTGGTGGGAGTTACTTTCCAAATAATAGGAGATTGTCCTTAGTAATAGTCATCCTATCTACAATCGGCTTATGTACCAGTACTGTAATCGAGTTCCGAAATAGAAATTATCAAACAACAAAACCAAATGAGGCGATATTTCTACCGCCTCTTTTGCTGACTATACATCCTTGCCAGCCGTGAAATTAAACTCTGCTCCGGTTCGAATACCAGAAGGCCAGCGCGTTGTCATAGTTTTCAGGCGCGTATAAAATCTGACGCCTTCCATACCATGGATGTGATGATCGCCAAATAAAGACCGCTTCCAGCCACCAAAACTGTGATAAGCGACAGGAACTGGGATGGGCACATTGATACCAACCATACCAATTTGAGCGCGGGACCAGAAATCACGCGCTGCGTCGCCATCTCGGGTAAAGATTGCAGTACCATTTCCATATTCATGGTCATTGACCATGTTTACAGCCTCATCATAGCTTTTGCCTCGAACAACAGACAGAACCGGACCAAAAATTTCTTCCTTGTAAATGGACATGTCCGTCGTCACATTATCAAACAGACACCCGCCGATGAAATAACCGTCTTCATATCCTTGAAGTTTTAGACCACGGCCATCAACAGCAAGCGTTGCCCCCTTCTCCAAACCTTGATCGATATAATCATGTATTTTATCAAAACTTTGTTTAGAAATCACCGGACCAAGCTCGGAGCTCGGATCTGTATATGGTGCGACTTTCAAGGACTGAATTCGCGGTGCAAGAGACTCAATCAGACGATCTGCTGTTTCTTCGCCGACCGGAACTGCTACAGATATGGCCATGCATCGTTCGCCAGCAGAACCATAGGCGGAACCAATTAAGGCGTCCGTCACCTGTTCCATATCTGCGTCCGGCATAATAATCATGTGATTTTTTGCACCGCAAAGAGCCTGAACACGCTTACCAGTATCTGTACCACGTTTATAGATATATTCGCCAATAGCTGTCGAACCAACAAAGCTAACTGCATCTATTTTTGGATGATCCAACAATGCATCAACGGCCTCTTTGTCTCCATTTACAACATTGAATACACCTTCTGGCAATCCGGCTTCCGCCAAGAGTTCAGCAATACGCAAAACAACCGTCGGGTCTTTTTCAGACGGTTTAAGGACAAACGTATTCCCACAGGCAATTGCCACAGGATACATCCATAATGGCACCATGGCTGGAAAATTGAATGGCGTAATACCCGCAACAATTCCGACTGGTTGGCGTACTGAAAAACTATCAACTTGGCTGCCAACTTGCTCGGAATATTCACCTTTTAGAACTTGTGGAATGCTGGACGCGAACTCAACGACCTCAATACCACGTGCTATTTCACCCTCAGCATCTGGTAAAGTCTTGCCGTGCTCTGCGGATAACAATTCCGCCAACTCTTTGGTATGACGTTTCAGTAAATTTCGAAAGTTAAACATAACCGCCGCACGTTTGGCCGGTGGAGTGGCAGCCCACGCAGGAAGCGCTTGTGCTGCGACTTCAATTACCGTATCGACATCCGTTTTCGATGCGAGCGAAACCTTTCCCGTAACACTACCTGTGGCAGGGTTGATAATATCTGAGGTGCGACCAGCAGTACCTGGCCAATGTTCGTTAGATAAGAAATGACCTATAGAATTCATGCTGAATATCTTTCATGTGCTTGTGTTAATGTGAAGTTAGTTCTGTCGATAGTTTTATTGAGCAGTTGCGCGCAATCGTTCTGATCGGCGCCTTAGAAACTCCAACGTAATGAGCAGTGTTACTGAGATCAAAATAAGCAAGGTTGCGACCGCAAGGATTGTCGGATTGATCTGTTCTCTCAGACCAGAAAACATCTGACGAGGTATTGTTCTTTGTCCCGGGCCTGCCAGGAAAAGCACCAGCACAACCTCATCAAATGAGGTAACGAAAGCAAACAATCCACCAGATATAACCCCCGGTCGAATAAGCGGGATTACGATATCGCGAAAAGACTTAAACGGTGATGCGCCCATGCTAATGCCGGCATTATAAAGAGACCGATCAAAACCAGAGAGCGTTGCTGTTACCGTTATGATAACAAACGGTATCCCAAGCGCGGCATGGGCTATGATCAAGCCTACGTAACTCCCGACGAGATTAAAACGTGTATAGAAAAAGAACATACCTGCGGCCACTATTATTAGCGGTACGATCATTGGTGATAACAACAATGCCATGAAGAAGCGCTTGAACGGCATGACAGGTGAGGAAAGACCAACTGCTGCAATCGTGCCCAACACAGTGGCTATTAGTGCAGCAAAAATTCCGACAATAAAGCTGTTTTTGATAGACAAAATCCACTTGGGATCATCAAAAATATTCGTATACCACCGCACCGAATATGCCGCCGGATCAAAGGACAACATACCTTCGGTAAAAGAGAAATATGGCTCAGCATTAAATGACAAAGGAATGATTATCAAAATTGGAACCATCAAGAACAAAAGCACCAGATAGGCAGAAAGCTTTAATCCATAATGACCCATATAGTGCCAAAAATTGTAATATGGTGGAAATTTATTCATTTTCTTTATCCCAACTTAATGTTTCCGGCTCCGACAAAACGGTCATAAAGCCAGTATAGGAAAAGGATGATAGCCAGCAGGAGCGAACCAAGTGCTGCCGCGAGTTCCCAATTGTTTGATTGTTGCATATGGAAAGCGATGATGTTTGAAATCATCTGCCCGTCCGTACCGCCAACAAGAGCAGGCGTGATGTAATAACCAACGGAAATGATAAACACCAAAAGTGAACCAGCGGATAGGCCGGGTAAAGTCATGGGCAGATAAATTCGCAAAAATGCCGGTATAGGCTTGGCACCCATTGAGAGCGCTGCTCGAAGAAAGCTCGGATCAATACCTTTCATAACACTATAAAGTGGAAGGATCATGAAAGGTAACAAAATATGGGTCATCGCCAATATGGTCGAGAACTCTTTGTACAATAACTCAAGCGGCTCGGAAGTTATGCCCATTGCCAAGAGTGTCGAATTAACCACCCCATTTGTCTGCAAAAGCGCAATCCATGAAGTTGTACGAACCAATAGAGAGGTCCAAAAAGGCAGGAGGACAAACACCATTAGAAAATTCGCTGTGGACGGTCTAATAGTTGCCAGAAAATAAGATAAGGGATAGCCGAGCAGCACACAAAGAACTGTGATGATGAGCGCTATGCGCAAGGTCTTTGTATAAAGTTGTATATATATTTGCGGTCCATCGCGGCCTTGAATCTCGCCCTCTGAACTACGCTCTAGATCGAGCGCCGTTAAAAAATATGAGTCGGTATAAACTTGACCAGCAGAACGAAAGGCACGCCACGTTACAGGCTCACCCCATCGCTTATCTTTCTCGATGAGCAACTTATAGCCATTTGTTCGAAGTTCTTCTTCTTCTACATTTCGGACAAGCCTGGCTGATGATTTGATAACACTACCGAACCCGGGGAATAGACGATTGATTTCTTCCGCAATTTTTCCAGATTTTCTCTCAGCAGCCAACCGTTTTAGATCAACTGAAAATTGATTAAGAATTTCATTTTCAGGTTGCGCATTACCGTCCCAACTTTCCAACATGGATAATGTATCTGGTATGAGTTCGGCAACAACAGGATGGTGCACACCTCTAAAAAGCATGGTTGCTATGGGGGCTACAAATGTAAATGCTAAAAAAGCCAAAAGCGGAGCAACAAATAAGAATGCCGATATTTTTCGACTTCTCAATTCTTGACGAGCGGACCGCGCATCACTTTCTGAAAGTGTATTATTCATCATCGTCTCACATCCAAGGCTGATCTTGCAAAACTAATCTTGAGGCTCCTCGCGCTGCAAAAAGCGCGAGGAACATCTTAAAGTGTGAACTATTTCAAAAGCCACTCATTGAATTTTTCACCTAGAGACTCGCCGTAATCACTCCAGAAAATCCCATCGGCTTTGATGCCTTTTTCAATGTGAGACGTCGGCAAATCAGGAACAACTGCCGGATCAATGAACGGTGCAGAAGACAAACGTGTCGCACCATATGCTACATCAGCCATGCCTGAAAGCTGTTTTGACTGGGTGGCAGATGCAACGTAGTTAAATGCCAATTCCTTCTTCTTTGTGCCTTTTACAACAGCCCAAACATCCAAATCATAAACATGGTTATCCCAGACCATCTCGAATGGTTTGCTGTCTTCCTTAATCGCAGAGAAAATACGACCGTTTGCAGATTGAACCATAACAGCGCCACCATCGTTCAATAACTGTGGAGCTTGTGACCATGAATCAAACCATACAATGTCATCTTTGATTGTTTCCAGCTTGGCAAAGGCACGTGCTTGTCCCTCATCTGTTGCAAGTACAGAATATACATCTGCTGCCGGAACACCATCTGCGATAAGCGCCCATTCCAAGTTAACTTGCGGACGTTTACGGAACGCGCGTTTGCCGGGGAATTTTTTCGTATCAAACAGATCAGCAATAGTTGTTGGTTTGCTTCCACCAATGGACTCATTGTTATAAGCATAAACGATCGTCCATACGATAACGCCAACACCACATTCATTGGCCAAGGCTGCTGGAATGAAGTCATCTTCTGCAGCCACACCATCTGCACCAGCTGGCAAAATGTCACGCGGAATAACTTCAAGTAGTCCTTCAGAACAAGCCCGTTCCAAATCGATCACTTCAATATCCACAACGTCCCATTGAACATTGTTTGCCTCTACCTGCGCTTTGATTTCTGCAATCCCGCCGGAATAATCTTCAAACAGCACATTTGTGCCTGTTTCTTTCATAAAGGGATCAACCATGTGTTTTTGCTGCGCTGCGCCATATGCGCCACCAAAGGACACGACAGTCAGATCTTCAGCTTGAGCTGAAAATGACGCTGCGGCCAGCATAACGCTTGACCCCACCAGTAGTTTTATAAGCTTTTTCATCGTTTTCTCCTGATTGTTTTAGTTAGTTTTGAGAGATCCCACGCTCTCTAGTCGTCCACTGCTCGCCTAAACTGGGTAGGCGAAACAGTCCTTCTCCTGCCAAACAAGCGTACCTTCCTGCCCTTCATCGAAGTCAGGAGCAGCAAGATCGTTTAGAACTTTAATGTTAATCTCAGTTCCGTCAGGCAATTTGAATTGGTATCGAATAAAGTCACCAACATAGTAACGGCTCTCAAAAACCGCTGTCAGCTCATTGTCATATGCATGTTCTGTCGGTTGAATGAAGAGTTTTTCCGGTCTAATGGAAACAATACAATTGTCATTTTCGCCAATACCATCAGCCGCTTGTGCTTTTATGCTTCCACCATCACTTGGCTTTACATCAGCTATGCCATTTTCAATGCGACCAACTTTACCCGGGATGAAATTATTCTCGCCTATAAAATCTGCCACAAATGCATTGCTGGGCCGTTCATACAGAACCGCTGGTGCATCACATTGCTGTACAACTCCATCATTAAACACTGCGATACGGTCTGACATCGACAATGCTTCTGTTTGGTCATGTGTAACGTAAACTACTGTAAATCCGAGTTTTTTGTGTAATCTCGTGATCTCATATTGCATTTGCTCACGCAGTTTTTTATCCAATGCACCTAGTGGTTCATCCATTAGAATCATTGTTGGTTCAAAAATCAAAGCCCGAGATAATGCAACACGTTGTTTTTGGCCACCAGATAGCTGACCGGGATACCGACCTCCAAACTCTTCCATTTCGATGAGTTTAAGATATTTCGCAACACGTTCTTTTATTTGTTCTTTTGGCATTTTCCTCACTGACAGAGGATAGCCAAGATTCTCGCTAATTGTCATATGCGGAAAGAGCGCATAGTTTTGAAAAACAACACCAATGTTTCGTTTGTAGGGAGCTGTTTTTGTAATAGAGGTGCCTAGTATCGAAATGTCACCACTCGTAACACCTTCAAACCCGGCAAGCATCATCAAAACCGTACTTTTCCCAGAGCCAGAAGGCCCTAGCAAGGTTAGAAATTCACCTTCTTTAACATCCAACGTAAAATCTTTAACAACTAGATTTTTTTGGTCATAACTCTTTTTAACATTTTCGAATTTAAGAAACGCTTCACGGTTTTCTCCACCCATATGCGATAGTCCTCCCAGACATTTTCATAAGATGATATGCCGTAAATTTACATAGATATAGAAACAGATGAATTAATGTGATGGGTACAGATTAAATTGAATTCAAAACACTTCGCAAGATAGCAAGACCACCTTCAATTTTCGTAACAGGGACGCTGGAAACTCCTAACCGGAAGTAATTTTCACCTTCTCTTCGGTCGCAAAAACAGTTTGCAATCGCCTCAATAACAAGCCCTTCATCCAGAGAACGTTTTACAATTTGCGTCGAAATACCTCGCTTTTGCGGATCTTCTAAAACGAATGTTGTTCCACCGAAGGCACCAGTAATTTCAAAATCCGAGAACTCTTTATGCAATATAGATTGAGTGAGATTCCAACGACGCTCAAATACATTATGTAGAGATGATAAAAGTGCATCATAATGACCAAACCTCAGAAAGAGGGCCGCAGTATTTTGCAAAATCATAGGTGGATTTCTAATCATTAAACCACGCGAAGCACGCGCTTCGTCGATGATTTTTTCATTGGCAATCATAAAACCGATACGCAAACCCGGTGCCAAACCTTTTGAAAGGCTTGTTATATAAATTACACGTCCGGACTGATCTTCCCGTTGAAGGGCCAATGGTGAGGCGTTTCTATAGTCGACATCACTTTCATAATCATCTTCTATGATCAGGAAATTTTCCTGATTTGCCATTTTGAGCAAAGCTTGGCGGCGCTCAGATGACATTGAAGCTGTTGTTGGAAATTGTCTGTTTGCAGTTATGCAAACCAAATCAACGCCCTTCAATCTATCATCCACAATCATGCCATCTTGATCAACAGGTATGGGTCGCACGTCATCATACATGCCGTTCAATATTTCACGAGTTTCAGGATAGCAAGGGTCCTCAATGGCAACCACTTTCCCTTTACCGCGCAATATTGACGCCGCAATATATAGAGCCTGCTGAGCCCCCATCGTTATCAAAATCTCTTGTGGACGTGCGTATATTCCACGCCTTGGCAATATTCTACTCTTTATCTGTTCCAAAAGTTCTTCACTGTCCTGATAAAAATTATCACCGGACCATACGCTTAGATCTCTTTTGTTCATTGCAAGGCGTGTACATTCGCGCCATTCGGCCAAAGGGAACCGATTTACATCAATTTGCCCACACACAAATGGATAAGGAAAATCACGCCAATTGGCAGGCCTGGGGATGTAGGAATATTTTACAGAATTATCACCACCATTGATATGCTCATCAAGATTAACCTGCGAATAGGTTGTTTTTGGTTGTTCGGCAGGCGTGATCCGAAGATCTTTTCGCACAAAATACCCGGACCTTTGCTTACTCTCAATAAGATTGCCTTCCAGTAACCGATTGTAACTTCCCAGAACCGTATTGAGAGAAACAGATAATTCACGAGCCAGATGCCTGCATGATGGGAGCTTTACGCCAGGCTCTAGAATGCCATCCAAAATATGGCGCGAAATTTCAAAATGAATTTGATCTCTCAATCCAGTTTTTGAAGATCTGTCTATATCAATTCTTAAACTCATCCAGCGCGTCCCACACATGTCTTGCTTCAACATACGACACAAAAACAACCCAGCGTCATCAGAAAAAATTGAAAAACTTTATCCTGTAACAACCAATTTGATCAACGTTTTGCTGCCATATTGCGCAAACACATCCATAGACAGCCTAAGCTCTCGGATCAATCAATGCTGATTTTGCAGATTAACCAACGTATGGCAATGCAGATGCAATCTTGCGGACTGAATAAATCCTCAAAATTCGATCTTGCTACGACGTTTCCTGCTGAGAAATACGCGGCACAAGAGCCACCAATAGATCTTTCATATTGAGCATACCAACTGGTACATCCCCATCATTAACTTGATAATTTTTCGACGCATCGCCACCAGATAAAGCTATAAGGTCTTCAAGATTGTCGTTGATATCAACAATACCGTTTGACGTTTTATCAATTTTACCCTTTGTCATAACCGAACGTACTCGCAAAACTCTTGCTCGATTTATGTCCGAAACAAAGTCTTCAATATAAGGATCATTAGGGTGTAATAAAATATGTTGTGGTTCGCCTTGCTGCACAACCTCACCATCTTTTAAGATCACCAAATGGTCTGCAAGCTTGAGCGCCTCATCCAGATCGTGGGTGATAAATATAATTGTTTTCTGAAGCTCATCTTGAAGCTCTAATAGCAAATTCTGCATGTCGGTACGTATCAAAGGGTCAAGCGCAGAAAACGCCTCATCCATCAGCATAATTTCACTGTCAGAACCAAGCGCTCGCGCAATGCCTACGCGTTGTTGCATCCCGCCTGATAGTTGATGGGGGTAGTGATCCTCGTACCCAGATAGTCCAACACGCTCAAGCCAACTCCGATTACGTTCGTCAGCTTCCGCAATATTTTCTCCACGAATTTTTGCCGACATGCCAACATTTTGCAATACCGTTTTATGTGGCAAAAGTGCGAAATTTTGAAACACCATCGACATGGCATTTCGACGTAAGGTACGCAATTCGTCAACATTTAGTGCCAATACATCGCGTCCGTCTATGACAACCTCACCGCCAGTGGGTTCGACAAGGCGATTCAAATGTCGGATTAATGTGGACTTCCCAGAACCTGAAAGCCCCATAATAACCGTAGTCTTTCCGCTTTGCATATCAATATTGATGTTTTGCAAGCCAAGAACATGTCCGTGAATGTCAAGTAGTTCCGACTTGCTCATCCCACTTTTCACGTGCTCCAGCATTTCTCCAGGTGCGTTGCCAAATATTTTATACAAGTTTCGAATTGATATTTTTGGTTGTTGTGTCATGATATCTACCCCTTATGGGTCACGTTGATACGCGACAATGCAGCTTTGCTGACACGGTCCAACATAATTGCGAGCAAAACAATGCACACACCCGAGACAAGGCCAACACCAAGTTCAAGATTCCGAATGCCCCTCAGCACCAGTACACCAAGTCCGGGTGCCGAAACCAATGATGCAATAACTACCATTGCCAACGACATCATGATTGTTTGATTGAGACCTGCCATAATTGTAGGCAGCGCAAGTGGAATTTCAACACCAAATAGTTTTTGGCGCGTCGACATACCAAAGGCATTTGCGGCCTCTATGACATCTTTATCGACAAGCCTAATACCAAGATCTGTCAAACGAATGATCGGCACAACGGCATAAAGGATAATCGCAATCCCATAGAGTTTGGATTCTGTTACCGAAAACAAGAAGATCAATGGAATAAGATAAACAAATGTCGGCAGTGTCTGAAGCATATCTAAAATGGGAATACCAACGCGCTGTAGTTTATCATTTTTGGACATCAGTATGCCGACAGGCACTCCTATCAATACGCTCACCCCAGTACAAACAAAGATAATCGATAAGGTTTGTGCCGCGTAACTATAATGATCAATGATAGCCATAAACAGCAAAGTTACAGCCACCAATAAAACGCCCTTAATGGTACGCGTCACAAGATATGTCGCCACAAGCAGAAGCGGTATCATGAGAAACCAAGGCATACTTTCAAAAAACCAAAGCGATCCGTCAAGAGCCCAACTCAGCGGTTCGGTGATTGGATCCAGCACCTGCTTTAACCCGCCCTTAATAACCAAAAACCCATTCTCGACGGCCGATGTCATATCGCGCGTCCGACCTATTGCGCCACATGCATCGTGCAAGTTATCAAGAGACGGAAACGGGGTATTCCAACCCGAGACTGCAGCTTCTTGCTCTGCCTCAGATGCGCCGTTTGCGCGTGCCAGAAGTTGCGCCATCGTCAAAGGACCATCTTCTTTTGAAGCATCACACCAGTCGCGCAGTCCTAGGACATTAAAAAGTCCATCATAATAAGCCATTGATTATCCCCGTCCCAGCTCAATTCCCAGTTCCGGCTTCTGCGGCCG
This sequence comes from Lentilitoribacter sp. EG35, assembly GCF_040784015.1. NCBI lineage: Bacteria > Pseudomonadati > Pseudomonadota > Alphaproteobacteria > Hyphomicrobiales > Rhizobiaceae > Lentilitoribacter > Lentilitoribacter sp. EG35. The sequence continues at coordinate 27,411 of NZ_JBFNGQ010000007.1, read as the reverse complement.
AATTTAAAAAAAGGTGCCATCTCAGAGGCACCTTTTTCAATTATATTTACTTGATTAAAGCCGACAACTTTGTCTTAGCATCATCAGTAATCCATTTTGACCAAACATCAGGATAAGTGGTTAAAAAATGAACAGCCGCTTCTTCGTTCGAAGCTGAGTTGACTTCTTTCCAGGATAATACTTCACCCATCTGCGCATTAGTAAATGAAACCTTAGACATCAAGTCAGCTATTTCAGGATTTCGCGTCTGGAAGTCGGCCGTTACAACTGTTTTCACTGGGCCAATGGGCCAGCTTGATTTGCCAACAGCATCACAATCTGGATCTGCCATACATGCAAATACTTCTGGGTCATGAGCACCTAAATCGATAGATACCATCGGGTATTTACCCAAAACAGCGGTCGGAGCCCAATAATATCCGAGCCAAGGTTCGTTGTTTTCAAACGCAGCGGCAATTGAAGTTGCTAGTGTTTCACCTGAACCATGTTGGAAAATTTCAAACCCAGCATCGACAAGGCCGTAATTTTTTGTCATGTCAGCATTGACATTTTTACAGCCCCAGCCGTCTGGGCAACTATGAAAACGACCACCAAAAAGTTCTTTATTAGCAATAATTCCTTCAACTGTTGCCAGTTCGGGACGTTCATCTACAAGTGATTTAGGAACCCACCATCCTTCAATGCCACCATCGGACAGCACATCAGCGATTGTTTTAATCTTACCGGATTCACTTAGCTCTTTATATGCGGGTGTTCCGTTGGTCCATAATTCTGTGACAATGTCGGGTGTGCCAGTTTCTGCAACGGATACCAGCGCAGGAGTAGTGGATGAAGGAACCGTTGATACACTGCATCCATAACCCTGTTCCATAATAAATTTTGAAACGTGTGTAACAACCGCGGAGGATGCCCAATTCATTTCGGTAATGGATACATCGCCGCATTTGGCGTGCGCAACGCCCGCAGTCAATGTCATGGCCGCTGTCAGTGTCAATAATTTTATCATAAATGTATACCTCTTAAGTCGGTTTAGCCGTTATTTTAAATAAGCTTTAAGGAAATTTTCGTGAGCTTCGTCAGTCGCGATTTGAAAACGCGTGAGAATGCACGTCAGTCACAATATTTGAACAAGCATACGTTCTTTGCACGTGCAGCTCGTTAAGCCTTAGCAAGTAAAGCCTGTGAAATGTCTGTTTTATTGCCGTTATTATTATTTTTATTTCAGATGAAATTGTAGCAACCTTTGGTACGCTTAAACAGATCTACTATCTTAAACAATGCAGCTAGTATTACAACCCGCTAACAACATTTCATCGATAATCTCGCGGATTTAGCTTAGTAATGAAAGTAACTAAACAACCATTTCAGCAACTGTTCTTGTTTTTTGAGTAAATTAGTGCTGGCTCAATCCATTCCGACAAGATAATAAACTATTTTTGAAGATCGTAATTATAGAGAGCACTTATCTATATCTTGAGCGTCGCTTTAATTGCTGGATCAGGTGTACATAATATGAGTGGTTTAAAAATCGCGGGTACTGGCAGAGCATTACCAAGCCATAAAGTTTTAGCTGCCGAACTCGATAAGAAACATAACTTTGAAGCAGGACACATTGAAGCTGTAACTGGCGTCATGACCCGTTATTTCTGTGAACATGAAAACCAAATCGACATGGGGGTTGATGCCGCGCGCAAGGCACTTCAAGACGCAGGCATTGAACCTACCAACCTTGATTTAATTATAAGTGCAGCGGCTGTGCCTTATCAGCCTATTCCAGCCACGGGCCCGGCAATTCAGCGTGCCTTGGGAATTGACGACGGGCAGTGTTTTGCAACCGACATCAACTGCACATGTCTTGGCTTTCCAACTGCACTACATTTTGCAGATGGTTTGCTGCGCTCTGGTATTTATTCAAATATTCTCGTAGTTTCATCTGAGGTTGCCTCACGTGCATTACCTTGGGAAACACAATCACATGTGGCAGGATTGTTTGGAGACGGAGCAGCAGCAGCGGTTCTAAAACTCGGAGCGGGCGCCGGCATTCGAGCTGCAAAATTTGCAACTTACTCCTCCGCTTATGATGCATGTATGATTGGCTCCGGAGGCACAAGGTTTGATTTTGAAAAAGAAACCTCGCTTTTCTCTGCGCACAGCAAGTTCACGATGGACGGTAGAGAACTTTTTAAAATAACAGCAAAACATTTTGGTTCTTTTGTAAAAAAGTTGCTTACTGATGCCAACACTAATCAGGCAAACATAGACCGTGTTATCGCCCATCAAGCTAGTCCCGGAGCACTGGCTCACATGATTAAACTATGTAAGTTTGAACAGGAGCAAGTGGTAAATATTGCTGCCGATTTCGGAAATCAAATTGCCGCTTCAATTCCCTTCACATTAGATTACGCGCGAGAAAACAGGCTGATCGAACGTGGAAATCGAATTTTGCTTCTCGGCACATCCGCAGGTGTTTCGTTTGGCGGTCTTGTGATGGATGTATGAGCTATGAGCCGAATTCTAATTACTGGAGCGACAGGTTTTCTTGGTGGTGCACTGGTTAAACGGTTACACAATGACGGTTTTGACATCGTAGCGACAGGACGTAACAAGCGTATGCTGGAAAGCCTGCCGTTACCGAATAAAAATAAAATTGAAATAGATTTAGCAACAACTTCACCGACAGACTTACTGGCGAAATTTGGCGATATAGAGCGCATTATTCACTGTGCTGCCCTTTCTTCCCCTTGGGGCGGCAAAATCGCTTTCTGGTCGGCAAATGTTAGAGCAACTGAGAATTGCCTTACGCTCGCCAACGCTCTAAATATTGAGCACTTTGTACACATTTCTTCACCAGCTGTTTATTTTCAGTTCCAAGACCAGCTAAATGTTGCGGAGCATTTCACACTACCAAAACCTGTCAACCACTATGCTCGCACCAAAGCAATAGCCGAAAGTCGAGTGAAGGCAAACGGTCTGGCCTATACCATAATTCGGCCAAGAGGCATCTATGGCCCAGGTGATACTGCACTGCTGCCTCGCCTTTTACGAGCCACAGAAACAGGCCCTCTTCCACGGTTTCAAAATGGATCTGTTAAAACTGACGTAACATATATTGATGATGTGCTGGACGCTATTTCCTGCACGTTGAATTCTCAGCAGCAGGCGATCAATAAAACATTTAATATTTCAGGAGGCGTTGCTCTTCCAATTTGCCAAATTGCGGAAAGGGCGTGCGCTGCAAAGAATATAAAAGTCCGTTGGCGTAATCTACCAATCGGGCCGACACTGGCGGCAGTTCGCACAAATGAATTCATATCAAAGATGCGATCTGGAAAACCAGAGCCACGCATCACAGCTTACGGCCTTGGTGTGTTCGCCTATAGTCAAACCCTTGACATTTCAAATGCTCAAAAGCATCTAGGTTGGCAGCCCAAAATTTCGCTTGAAGAAGGTCTTGAGAGAACTTTTTACCTACAACACGGGCGGCAGGTATGAGCACAACAATGCCCAACTTCTTTACAACATCCATTTTGCCAGTAAGCGAGAGACTGGTTTTAAAAGGTGGAGCGAAACGGCCGATACCCGTTCGCGTCCGCGTTGGCTATTTTCACCATCCGCGTTTTGGTCATACGCTTATTGATACTGGCTATAGCCGTTACGTAACACACCCCGAAAAGAGTGACTTATTGCTGGCTGCATATCGGCTCATTGTGAAACCCAAAATTCTGAATAAAACGCCACTAAAAACAGGACTTGCCCAAATTGGCATAGATAAGAACGAAGTCGAAACTGTCATTTTAACACATTTCCATGCCGACCATATTGGTGGCTTGCTTGATCTTCCCAATGTCAAAATATTGTGCTCAAGGTGGGCATGGAACAGCTTTCTGGAAAAAGGAAAAATCAGGAATGCTTTGAATGGTGTATTTTCGATCTTGATGTCTGACGACTTCGAAGGCCGCGTTGCTTTTTTTGAAGATACCTTTGTTTCACCCGCTCCTCTTGGCCTTGGAGATGGTTTTGATATAGCCGGAGATGGATCTATTATCTCTGTTGACCTTCCCGGTCATATGGAGGGTCATGTTGGCATCTGTTTTCCTAAGCTTCCTAAACCGTTTCTATATGCTGCAGACACACAATGGCTCTTACAGGCGATCGAGGAGGATCTGTGCCCTGGTCTTCCAGCTCGACTTGTTTATCAAGACGCTCGTGCTGCGAAGCAAAGTGTGACAAAGGTTAAAAACTTTATGGAACAGGGGGGGGATGTGATGCTGTGTCATGATCCGCACCTTCACCCCTTGGATATCGATGGGGAGTTTGCAGTTTGAACCTAGCTATCTTTTCCGCACTTTCGTCCTATTTGCGCGTGAGGTGTTTTTCACACAAAATTCGCAATCGTGCTTCGTTGGCAGCATGGCAGAAAAAACAACTCGCGAACTGGCTTAAAAATGATCTTCCAAAGGTTAAAGCATTCAGCGAATATGGAGATCAAACAATTGAACTAAGCGATCTGCCTATTATGGAAAAGTCGGACCTCATGACAGACTTCGCGCGCTACAACAACCAAAATGTCACCAATGAGCAGGGTTGGGCGGCATTTGAAACCAGCAAACAAATCGGCGATTTCATTGTCGGCGCAAGTACAGGCACAAGCGGAAACCGTGGCCTATTTGTTATTTCGCAAATTGAGAGATTTAAATGGCTAGGCACAATACTTGCCAAAGCAATTCCCACTTTCTGGAGACAAAAAAATCGAATTGCGGTTCTTCTGCCTATTGATACGCCACTCTATGATAGTGCCAATCATGTTCGTCTTTTGGAAATTAAGTTTTTTGACATCAATTTTCCCCTGGAGGAAATCAGCGCAGAACTGGAGGCCTTTAACCCAACAATATTAATCGCACCACCACGCATATTACGCAGGTTTTGCGAAACTCCCACAAAACTCCTACCACGATTACTATTTTCCGCTGCGGAGAAGTTAGAGGAGTTTGATAGGGAGATCATTGAGCATAAATTCGGCGCTCCCTTGCGTGAAATCTATATGGCTACAGAAGGATTACTTGGTGTCTCCTGTTCGCATAACAAGCTTCATCTATGCGAAGACTGTATGCATTTTGAATTTATGCAGGTGGGTGAAAATCTGGTTTCTCCAGTCATTTCAGATTTTAGTCGGAAAACACAAATCATGGCGCGCTACCGCCTGAATGATTTGCTTCGTCTGGATAGCGACCCTTGCCCGTGCGGATCACCTCTTATGGTTGTAAGTGAAATAATTGGGCGTCAAGATGATGTTTTCTCACTTATCGGACAAAACGATAAGCATGTTGAAATAACGCCAGATATTTTGCGCAATGTTATTGTTGATACGGATAGAGATATTTCAGACTTTCGCCTGCTACAAACAGGACCATTGAACCTTGAACTCCAACTACCAGATTATTGTTCTTTCGAAGTCAAGCAGCTCGTACGTGAACGGCTTAATCAGCTGCTTGGCAAACATGGTGTATCTCCCGATGTAAAGATTACTCATACGCCAGTGGAGCCGCAAACTGCCCGAAAATTGCGGCGTGTAGAAAGATGCTGGTTTCCGTGACTGAGTTTAAAACCAAACACCCACATAGAATACTTGTAACTGGAGCTCGCGCACCTGCTGCGCTTCATATTGCACGGCTGCTGACCGATGCTGGTTGTCACGTCTTTATGTCCGATACATTGCGTTGGCCATTTAGCAACGGATCACGAGCCTGCATTCAATATTATCGTTTTCGCTCTCCGGTCGAAGACTGGGAACGTTTTTGTTTTGATATTGTTCAATTGATAAATGACAATAGTATTACACACGTAATTCCAACATGTGAGGAAGTATTTCATCTGGCTAGGCTATGGAAAGATTTAAAACCGACTGCCTCACTCTTTGCTCCAAAGGTCAGCACTCTTTTGAATGCACACAATAAACTTTCTTTCATCCAACGAGCTGCCGATCTTGGGCTGGAAGTGCCAGATACTCGGTTATTACTTTCGCCAGATGACATCCAAAAAAGCGATCATACGCGCGTTCTAAAGCCTATATGGTCAAGATTCGCTGAAAAGGTTTTCATTCAACCAAATTCATCCGATCTGCAAAAAATAAAGCCATCTGCTGCAGCGCCGTGGATATCGCAAGAGTTTCTTGAAGGCGAGGAAATTTGTGCATTCGCTTTTGCTAAAGATGGAAATACTTTGGGCATTTCCGCTTATCACCCGCTATATCGGGCAGGAAAAGGAGCGGCAATCTATTTCAAACCTGTGGCAACCGAAATCGTCGCACCATTTGTCCAAACCTATATTGAAGGCGAAAACTGGACCGGCCAAATTTCATTTGATTTAATAAGGATGAAAGATGGGAAGATACTGCCATTGGAATGCAATCCGCGATCAACAAGCGGCATCCACTTTTTTCGAGATCCAACATCTTTTTGCTCAACTTTCCTTTGTAATGAACAAGATGGACCAGAAGCAGATCTAAGTATATCACAATCCGTACCTCTTGCCATGCTCAGCTATGGATTGGTTGAAGCAATTAGGCGCCGGAAATACAGGCACTGGATATCAGACTTACAGAACTCAAGAAGCGCAATGAAATGGCCCAATGATGCCATACCTATCTGGCGGCAATTTCTTACAATCATGGAATTCACTTTACGATCGCTACATAATCGAACCAGCCTGCTAGAAGCAACAACCTCCGACATCAGATGGGATGGAGACCCTAAAAAGTGATAGTTAAAACGGCAGCATAGCCACCAAATTTAGAAGAAATCTCAACATTAACATTGTCAAATGCCGGATCGCTAGCAATCATACTTTCGAGACTATATCTTGGGAAAACGTGGAAATAAGTCAGATTTTTTCGAAGGCGCTCTCGCACCCATACAGGCCAACTTTCCATGGTCGAAAAATCCACAATAACAATCCTACCCCCATGCTCACGGCACGTCGCAGCGGCAAGACGCAGAAGTTTTTCCCAGTTCGGGATCATAGATAGGCTATAGGAGAAAACATACACCCGTGATTGCGGTGGCTTCTTAAGATAGTCCGCAAAATCCTGAAGTCGAATATCAATACGTTTCCCAAGATTAGCTTTAGCTACCTTTTTACGCGCGAAATTGATCATTTCGCTGGAGACATCAAGACCCGTGAATTTTGTTTGATTACCCGTACGATCTTTAGCCATCAGAATGAGATTCCGAGCCGTACCAGTGCCAATCTCACAGACATGAGTGGGGTGATTTAGCAAAGCAGCGCGGCGCATATCAGACCGACCAGCCAGAAAAAACGGCCTCGTTACATCATAGATATATTTCATATACCGATATGTAACATCCATTAAGGCGCCATGTTTGACCATTAAATCTTGGCCTTCATTATGGCTATCTGAACCGTTCTCTTTTTTCATGTGAACAACAATGTGGTCTTCTTTAATTATCCTATTCATGGGAGTAACATGCTCGTAGCAAGGAGACCAGTATGAGTAAGAAAAGTAACGAGCAAAGTCTTATTCTCGACCACCATTGGTATCCTGTGTCGCGATCAGTTGATGTGCGCTCAAAACCTAAACGCATCATATTTGATCAAACTCCTTACGTGCTGTTTAGAAACAACGATGCAATTGCATGTCTTCAAGACATCTGTCCGCACCGGTTTGCACGTTTCTCCGACGGGAAAGTGGTCAATGGCACGATAGAATGCCCCTATCATGGGTGGCGGTTTAATGGAGGAGGTAAATGTACTCACATACCAGTTCATGAGGGAGCAGTACCAAATCGCATGGTTCGGTCACTTTCTGTACGTGAAGAAAGTGGCCTAATATTCGTTTGCCAATCGCCGCAACAAGGTATCGAACCCTTCAAACCTACGTGGGACAACCGCGCCAAAGTACGCTCAATTGTTCAAAGTGAAACTCGTACAAGTCTGGTAAATGTTGCTGAAAACGTCCTCGATCCAACGCACACTCTTTTTGTACATAAGGGCATTATGAGAGGAATGAGTGAACGCCGGTCCTCAGTTGATATATATGTTAATGCAAGTGAGGGAAAAGACGGGTTTCAAATTGATGTCAGGTTTGAAGGTGAAGAACGGCAAAACGGTTGGTTAAGTCGTTTGTTGGAAGGAAATCGGAGCATCAGTACGGGTACATTTATGATGCCAGGCGTTGTCGAGTTGCAATATTGGGCAAAGGATAAATTATCACTAGTAACGACGCTTTATTTCACACCAATTGATCGCTATCATCAGCTTGGTTTTGCTATTCTAACAGGTGCTAAAAATTATGGACTTGGCTACTTGAAGAAATTAATATTCGTGCCAGCGATGCATCACATCATTGGTCAGGATCGTGTTATGATGGATAATTCCCAACTGAACTGGGAAATGAATGGACAACCCAAACGTGCGATGTCCCCAACCGATTTTATCCGACCAAGCATCGAAGCTATTCTTGAAGATAAAGAACCACCAACCCTTCAAAACCCATTGCAATTAAGATTTATGCTCTAGTAGAAATTAGGTCATATTTTGGTGTTAGAGGCCAGCTTTTACAAATGACAATCCGTTAATATAATTCACCTGATTTAACTTAGGTCGGTAAAATGTATGAGATTCAAGACAATAGCGTTTTATGGAACGGGCGAGCTATTAAGCACGCAGATCCCAAAAGTTTTGACATTTTATCTGATATAATTGGTCGTGACGCAGCGTCCGTATATATGTCTGGCAAAAAGCAGAATGTTGGGGCCTCCAATTTTGCCATCCTGTCCGATACCTATGCTCATAACAACGAAACTATCTATCAAATCCTCCCGACAAAACTGAAAATTTTAAAGAATGTGGATGTCAAAAGTTTCGCAGCAGTCGGGGATTTTTTTGGACGCGATGATTGTAATGCATTCTTCTTTGATAAACGTCTGAGATTAAGTAAAAGCAAAGTTTCGAGCGACCTTAAAAGCCTTGGTCATGTATATGCGACAGACGGAGCTATTTTATTTTTTGGAGCAGAGGTGATCTCTGTGCCAACGAACATCGACATGACCAGCTCCAAAATCCAGCTCAAATGGTTTTCGGATGATGACGTAAATTTGCCACCTATTGCACTCACTGACGGCATTAGTTGTTGGGTGGCATCGCCGCACTATGAAGATCTGTGGACTGAGTGCGCAGGTGCAGACTTTGCTACTTTGCAACCACTTGTTTCTGATCTGGGAGAATATTCCAGCAACTCCTATGCGATTGACGAAGAGCACGTTTGGTTCCGCGGTAATTTGCTTGCGGGAATATCATCGGCAGGCACACGAATATTTGGTAACGACATGCTCACCGATGAAAAAAACATATGGCATGGCGCAACATTACTTCCGGAGAGCCCGGATGACATCACATATATCAAAAAGCATTTCACACATACTCCGAACTATCTGGATGGTCCCCTCCTGCACCATGGTGACCGGGTGGTTTTGTACGATATGGAAAAAGGCGCCCAAACACTCGCAACAGCAACACCGCAAGCCTTCACAAACAAAGATCTCGTTTTTACGTTAAATAAAATATTTGCATCAATGTTTGCTGTGTTTTCCACCTTCCCTCCGCCATTCCAGGATTTGAATGAAATTCGGGAATATTTAGACAATCATGCCAATACTCTACAGGCAAACTCTAGCCTACCGAAATTCACCGCAACGCTATCGACCAACGGAAACATAGAGCTTGCTCTTGCCGATGGCACAATTCTTACCCAACCTGTTTCCTGTTGGTATACTCTCGGTTGTCATTTCTGGTGCCATATGCAGCAATTCGAACCGATGTTTTTGCCCTATCCAGCGGCCGGCACAACGCTGCCCGATAGTATGGATATGCACTTGTTACTTATTGCAGAACATCGGTCTGCCCTATGGGAGCTTGTTGGACATGTTTTTGAACAAGGTTGTGAACAACAATCGCGGGTGTTAGCTCATTTCTGCTTCTTTCTGTCTTATCAACATCAAGACCTCAATGACGAGGAACTAAATGAACTTGTCCGTCTTCCCAAAGAGTTAATGAATGAATTTCGCTATGAAAGTAAATGTCGAGATATCGCCGCAACAACAAATTTGGCAGCTGCGCGGACAATTATAGAAGCTCGCTCGTTATATTCGCAGGATTTCCGGAATCGGATGGATGCCATCAATTTCTTACACGGATTAACATTGGATACCGATAAAATTGGCATCTTCTTTGATGAGATTATTCCCACCGTTATGACCTGCTATGATCAAGAACCATTTCCGGCTCTGCGCGAACAGTTGGGAATGGTTCTCGAAGCAACTTTGATCAGCGCTCAAGTAGATGGCGAAGCCTTTAGAAAATTTCATAATGACAAAATGCTGCCTGTGATAGAGTTTTGCATTGCCAGAGGAATTAACACCATTTTTAATCGTGCCCGATTGACCGAAACGTTATGGGCTCTTGACCAAAACGATAGGGCCGAGATTACAGCTAGCAAACTTTTGAAAGATCTTGGTGATGACTTCGCACTTCCTGGAATCTACATGGGACGCCTTACCCATCGCAGCCCAAGGATTTGGTTTCTCCGCGGCAAAACTGATATCTGTTGGCGCGATGCAGATACCGAAACCCATAAAGATCGCCTTTTAAAGCTCGACGACGAGTTTTCTGATCTTATAACTCACTATGGCAAGGGTGCAGCCAACTGGCCTGAGATGAAGGATATCAATGACAAAATCAACCTTTACCGACAAGCGATAGAAGATAAGAAAATATAGTGATGCAATAAGGTAAATGGCAGACAACCAGAACTTGGAATTGAAGCGGGAACATAAGATGAAGCTAAATTACACGTACAAATTCGAAGATTATCTGGCAATCAATAACGCACGTGATAAGAACAGAAAAAATGCGAAAACTTATCAAATAATATTGTACTTCTTTATTCTATTAAATATCGCGGTGTCTTTGAACTGGCTTTACAAAGTTACGGCATTTGACATGGCATGGGAATATTGGATGCTTATAAACCCATTTGCATTGCTACTTCTTCCATTTAATTTCTATGTTCTAAGGCCGTGGAAACTCCGGCGACATTATAAATTACAGCTTTTGGATAACAAGCAAGTTGATTTCGAAATAACGGATAAGGGGGTAGTCTCAGCAACCGACGGACATATAGGTGAGTCTGATTGGACGCGGATTATCAAAGCAAATGAGGAAGAAAGACATTTCCTACTTTGGGTCAATCATGCAAACGCATATTCTATCCCCAAACGAGCATTTTCAAGCCTCGAAGATGAAAAATACCTGCGCGACATGATTGCAAAACACGTGATATAGGAATGCATACTTCTAATGGTTTATTGGTATCCGCATTTAGGCATAAAATATCAAGTGTGAAATTAAAATTTGACCTTTCATCAAAATCACAGCAATGTGACCTTAACTGGAAGTCAAGCTCCAACGAAAGAAGGCCGCTCAACTTGAGCGGCCTTTGTCAATTTGTGGTACGACATATCCAACTTAACTGAACATATCGGAAGTAATGCCTTTATACCAACCTTCTGATTCTTCGTAAGTCGTCTTCCGAAGCTCAGCATCTTCACCTGTTGCCGAGATAAACTTATCGACGACTTCTATAGCTTCAGCACCTGCCTTATAGCTTGCACCCACTTTGACGCCATTGTCATTGTCAATCAAACTCCAACACGTATTCGCAAATTTAGGTTCGAAAATGCGAGAACCGGTCAACTCACCCCGGATTGCGTTTGCAGCTACTTTAGCTTGGCTATTTGCAGAAAAACCTGATTTTGGCATTGCGGAAGCAACAGATGCATCGCCAAGAACATGAATATTCGGATCTGCTTTAGACGCCATTGTCGCGGGGATAATTGGAGCCCAATCACCATCAGTCACACCAGCGGCCATGGCGATTGAACCTGCTTTTTGCGCAGGGACTACAGACGCAGCATCTGCTTTAAATGTTTCAAGATCTGTCTCTATCTCCAGCGTATCGGGATTAACATTTTTAATTCCACCATGAAGGTCCGAGCCAATCCATTCAATCATATCCGGATAATTGTCTTGCCAACCTTCCATAAACAAAGCCTGCTTGGAAAACTTTTCCTTTTGATCCAACACGATAATCTTCGCGGTTGGATTTTTCTCTCTTAGAATATGAGCAATCATTGACACGCGCTCATAAGGACCTGGAGGACACCGGAAAGGATTTGGCGGAGGAACCATTATGAATGTTCCACCTTCTTTCATATTTTCAACTTGGTGCTTAATTAATTGAACCTGGCTGCCAGACTTCCAGCCGTGAGGCATGGTATCTTGCGCATCCACAGAGTAACCAGAAACACTTTCGTATTTCATATCAATACCAGGTGACAGGATTAATTTATCATAGGTAACGTTGGCTCCAGATGCCAATTTCACCTGCTTGTTTGCACCATCAACGCTCATAGCCCAATCGTGAATAACATTGATACTATGATTGTTTGTCAGCCCATCATATGTATGACCGATTGATGCATAATCGCGGAAACCGCCAAGATAAAGATTTGAAAAAAAGCAAGAGTAATATTGCTTACTTGCTTCAATTAAAGTTACATCAATCGCACCCTTGCTATCTTTTGCGATGTAGCGTGCAGCTGTTGCACCACCAGCACCACCGCCTATAACAACGACGCGGGGTTTTGCTTGACCGAAACTTAGACTAGGAGCTGCTAGTGTGGTTGCAGCTAGACCCGTTAATCCTACAAAATGCCTTCTGTTCATCTTCATATTACACTCCTCCCATGTTAATCGACCCGAACTACGGTTCGATAGTTTCGAAATAGGCTGCAAGTGCAGCCAATTCCTCGTCATTTAACCTCTTCGAAATAGTGTTCATTACTAAGTGCTCTCGCTGGTCATGTTTGTATTCAAACATAGCGTATATAAAGCTATCCGTTGGCCAACCCACAATTGCCGGTATGCCATCAACCTCGCCACTGATTTGATGACAAGTGACACATTCACCAGATAGATATTCGCCATATTCAACATCACCCTTTATCTGGTTCGCCGCCCGTGAGAGCCTATCGATATCGACTTCATCCATTGCCTTCGCAAATACAGTTACACCAGCCAGCGCTATTGCCAACCAAACAAGTGCTATGCTGCTATTTTTCAAAACGGCAAACACTTGGTTGACTATCATTCTATCGACCCAGCGCCATCATCCACATCGGCATCTGGCGTCACGTCTAGTACGCGTGCACGCATGGTCACTTGCGCAAGTCCCTGCTGGCAATCTTTCATGCAAGGCTCTGTTGCAATAGAATATTGCGGTTCGTCATTGCGATTATCGGCAATGAAATTTTCTTCATTGGGTAGACGAATTTCACCGAAGTTGGATTTTGAAAGTTCAAACTCCTCATCATCGACGATGTCGTTCAGGTAAAGAAGATAGGCCGTTAATGCATAAACGTCATCATTGGATAATGAACGGGCATTGCCAAATGGCATGGCTCGATTTACATAATCAAACACAGTGGATAGATAGGGCCAATATGAACCGATCGTCTTTTCTGGACGTTCTTCGGTTAGTGTATCCTGACCGCCCGCCAATACAGGCCATCGATCTTTACCCTCACCAAAATCACCGTGGCAAACAGCGCAGTTATCAGTGTAGATCGGCTCACCTTGCGCGACGGTTCCTTTACCTTCGGGTAAACCTTTACCGTCTGGCCGAATGTCTATATCCCATGCAGAAATCTCCGCATCTAGAGCTTTACGTCCCAGATGAAATATACCGTGTTTTGGCACCACCACATCTTTTGCCGCTGTTGCTGTTGTTGTTGTTGCAACTTCGGTCGCTGGTTCTGGTTTTCCAACTTCATCCGCGGCGTTCGATTTTTCCGTTACGGGTTCTACAACTGGAGCTTCTTCCCCAGCGGTTTCTGTGCTCTCAGATGAGAATGTTTTTAAATATGCTATAAGATTGTCTCTGTCTTTTTGTTTTTTGAGACCTGCAAATGACATTCTGGTTTTTTTGATCATTTTTTTTGGTTTCGTTAGAAACTGATGCATTGTTTCATCATTCCAAACCAATCCTTCATCACCAGCAATTTTCATATTTTTGGAATATTTAAAACCTTCAATACTCCCGGCTACCCTTCCAAAGACATCATTAAGTTGGGGTCCAACTTTGTTTTTGGCGCCATCACCTACTGCGTGGCAAGCTTTGCACTTTTTAAAAACCTTCTCGCCTTTTGCCGCATCTTGCGCTGTTGCAAGCCCGACTGCCGACAAAAATAATGCTAGAGCAAGAATGCTTGGTTTAAGAAATTTCAACATTTTCAGCACTCCCGTCGGCTTTAATATGCCAGGTTTGGATAGAATTGTTATGGTAGATAGAACTTACACCGCGCTCTTTTCGCAATGCGTTTTTCGTAGGCTGGATATTTCCCATTTCATCAATCGCCCTGCTTTGCAAAAATAACTCAGAGCCATCCCAGTCAAAATCATGGTAAAAACGATGCATCGATTTATCAAAGCTTGGTCCGTCTAGGCGGGCCGTTTTCCAGTTGCGGCCACCATCGATAGAGACGTCGACACGTTTGATTTTTCCATACCCTGACCACGCCACACCGGTTAAAACGGTTGCGCCTTTTCCATGAGTAATCGGCGCTTGGGGGCTTGGATTTGTGATGACTGATTTAACATCCATCGTCCACGTAAACCGTCTGGCTTTTCCATCTTCCAAAAGGTCGGTGTATTTGGAGGTTTCTTCACGATGATGCCAAGGTTGATCGCCAACTTCTAAACGGCGCAACCACTTGACCCACATATTGCCTTCCCAGCCCGGAACAACCAGCCGAACAGGATAACCTTGTTCCGGGCGCAGGGCTTCACCATTCATCTTGAACGCAACAAGACAATCGTCCAAGGCTTTTTCCATTGGTATAGAGCGCGTCATAGCCGCAGCATCCGCACCTTCTGCAAGCAACCACTTTCCTTCAGGCTTAATACCAGCTTCATTAAGCAGATGTTTTAACGGTACGCCCGTATACATCACATTATGGATCATACCGTGGGTGAATTGGCAGCCATTTAACTGAGCGCCACGCCATTCCATCCCGGAGTTAGCAGCACACTCAAGGAAATAGATTCTGTTCTCACGAGGGAAGCGCTTTATATCTTCAAGAGTAAACACTAGAGGTATATCTACCAAACCATTGATCATAAGGCGGTGATCTTCAGGAGCAATCTCAGCAATACCGCCATGATGCCGCTCAAAGCACAAACCATTTGGCGTGATAATACCATCCAGCTCATGCAGCGGCGTAAAGTTAACTGATGATTTTGGATCGGCGGTTAACCATGCCACATCGCGGCGAACAACATTTTTTTCAAATTCAGAAGGCACACCATAAGGCGCAGCATCCACTCCATCTCCTAGATACCGGTTCCAATCCTGTACGTCAGTGATCAACGGTTCGGGCGTCGCAGCCTTTGTCCCGTTGGAAGCTAAAAGGCTAGTTGCAGCGGCGGCGCTGCCAGCCAAAGCAGTCTTTGACAATAAAGATCGTCGGCTGGGGTTTTCTAATTGCTCAGTTTTTTCACTCTTTTCGAGTGGAAGGTGATTATTATATTTGTCCGGCATTCATGTCCTCCTGAAGATAAATATAATATATTCAAAAAACACTATATATCAAGTGATTTTAACCTCTCCATCAATCCTCAATTAGCCCGCAACCGTCACACTTTCATTCTTCGGCATATTGATTATCTGTTTTTTCGTAATGTAATCTTCCATAAGATCATAGATCGCGGGTCCTTCAACTCCCTCATTAACCGAGGCCCAGCCAGCAACCACATAATTACGCGATGCTTCCAATAATTCGCCGGTTTTAAGCAAGGTCATATTGCTTATCCGATTGCCAATTTCATTTGCTGGAGCGCATGTATAGCCCATACCGCCCACACGGACCATATCGCCACCTTGCTGAAAGAACGGATCTTTATTGAAGAGGTTGTCACAAACATCCTCCAATATTTCCTTGAGTTGTGCACCGGAGAATTCTAATCTGTAGACACTTGGGTAATTCATACTTGTTTGGTTATAGAGATCATCAATCGTGATATCTTGACCGGGTAGAAGGGTTGTTCCCCAACGGAAGCCTGGTGACAGAGATATCTCCGCATCCCGTTCTTCGATAAGTCCTTCACAAATCAAATCGTCCCACGTACCGTTAAAATTGCCACGGCGATATAATAATCCTTCGGTCTTGCCGATTATGCGATTACACTCAGCTTCATAAGGAGCGCGTACTTCGTCAATTTTAGCGCTCATTTCCGCATCTGGCTTTATGACATCAGAAAATATTGGTATCAGATATGATGAAAAATCGACGACTTTTCCACCCTGAACATCAAGGTCGACCCGTCCCAAATATTTGCCATGCGAACCTGAAGATAGAACCAGAGTGGAACCGATTTCAATGGCTTTGGGAACTGCGTCATGTGTGTGGCCAGTCAAAATAACGTCGATACCAGACACTACTGTTGCCAGTTTCTGGTCAACATCAAAGCCGTTATGAGATAGTAAGACAACAACATCTGCACCAGCAGTACGGGCTGCATCAACATTCTCCTGAATAACCTCAGGCCGTATTCCAAAAGACCAATTGGGTATCATCCACCGCGGGTTTGCAATTGGCGTATAAGGCATTGCCTGGCCGATAACCGCAATTTTGCTCCCACCTTTTTCGTAAAATGCAGTATGCTCGAATACCGGCTCGTCCCACTCCGTATCGAAAATATTACTCGCTAGAAATGGATACCCCATATCATCGGTAATCTCTTCCACACGATCTTGCCCAAATGTAAATTCCCAATGCCCGACCATCGCATCGGGCTTTAGAAGTTTCATACAGTCGACCATATCCTGGCCATTTGTCTTTAATGATGTGTATGAGCCTTGCCATGTATCACCGCCGTCTAACAACAAGACGCTATCATCACCGCGATCAGCGCGAATAGCTTTGACGATGGTTGCCGTGCGATCTAAGCCTCCAAGCTTGCCGTACGTACGCGCTAAGTCCACATAATCGACCATTGTATGCGCGTAAGCGAGCGGGGAACCCTTGTCTATGCCAAAATGTGATAGAAAAGTTTCACCTACCAAATGCGGCGGAATACCCTCAAAAGCCCCTACTCCGATATTTGTATCTGGCGGACGGAAATAAACTGGTTTTAACTGTGCATGCACGTCAGTGATATGCAGCAACGTTACTTTACCTTTAGCATCAAACTTGAGAAGGTCATCCTGTGTGATTTTTTGCTGAGCAAGAGCGCGTGTTGCATTGCCTAAATATCCGGCAGATGCCGAGAGCGCTGCACCTGCAATGGCTGTGTATTGCAAAAAATCACGACGAGTAATCATTTTCATTCTCTCAAATTTAAAAACACATAGACAAGCCAACGAGATAGATATTCATCATATACTCGGCGGATATAGTTGATTGGAAGGGCAAGATGCCCAACCAATTAGTTTCTAATCGCTGGTGTTTCCACTGAAAGCCCTGTCCCACGCCATGTCACGTAGACTTCGAGCGCCATCAATTCGTCAGAAAAAGCTGCCGGATACTCCGCACGCGTGTCCCGAATACAACCCCTAAAACGATTGTGAACTGATACCAAATCAGATTGCTTCAAACGATATGTCGGAAAACCATTCAGCTGCCCCTGACTAAGGTGATCAGCACGAATGCGATTACCGGCATTTTGTTCATGACAGGATGCGCATGATAAATTAAGTTGACCTGTACGAGTATAGTATTTTTCCTTGCCGCGATCCCACCATGACTGCATATCACCAACACTTAGATCAAGTGCAACAGGCATTCCAAGAGACTGATTTTTAATGTATGCGGTAAGTGGCTTCTGGCCGCCTTTATCAAAAGCATAAGGTTCTGCACCCATGTTTTCTTCGCGACATTGATTAATTTTCAACTCGATATTGATCGGCTTATTATTCTTTGCATCCCATTTAGGATAATTGGAACCAACACCCTTCATGCTTTCAGCGGCATCGCCATGGCAACTGGCACAAGATTTACCTGCGCTACCCTCGACCTTGTTCCAAAGTGCCTCGCCCTCTTCAACACGTAACATCCCTGGATTATCGAAACTATCTGACTGAAGAGCACGCGTTTCGGAGGTTCTATATCTCCAACCAGAAATAACCTCATCCATCGGATGATCTTCCGGCGCTTTGGTAAGAGTCGTCATTTCAATCTCACCATCTATAATCAATTCCTGATCCACAGGATCGGCATTCACTGCTGAAACAGTTCCCAAGACTGCAGCACTAGCAATCAATATTTTGCTTATAGTAACTTTCAAAACATTCCCTCCCGAATGTGACGCTTATCAAACGCCGACCTAGATAGATCTAGCTCACAGTTATTTCTTTCTCACTGGTGTAGACGCTGCCATCATCATCAGTCCAAGAGAATTTAAACGTACCAGATTCATTCATTCTAACCGTAAATTCAACATAAGGATTTGCTGAAACAGCAGCATGCACATCGGCAGAAAAAACGAGCACACCGTTAAACGTTGCTTCGAATTTATTTATGATTTTACGAGGGATAAGTTTGCCCTCTTTATCTTTACGCTGACCTGATTCCATTTTGTGGCTGATCAGCGTTTTAATTGTAATGACCTCTCCAGCTTCGGCTGTTTTGGGTACTTTTACACGTGGTTTAGATGCCATTCTCGTTCTCCTTCAGATCAACCGCCACATCCGCCGATAGTGACCTTAACCTGCTTCTTATCCATAAATACTGATCCGTCGGCCATTTTTGCGACTGCAATAACATTTTGTGTTCTTGCTAGACGCATACGCGTTGTTGCACTTGCAGATCCGCTCAAAGCCGTAAAGTGAAACTGCACAACATCTGGAGAAGGATTGTCTTCTGCAAAAATTGCTACGAATTCCACCATATCGCCGTCGACCATTTTACTGTCGACAGACACACCAACGGGAACGGTATTTCCGTTTTCCGCAATTTCCGGTGCTGTTAAGGTAACCTTACCCATTTCAGGCATCTTGCCACCGGTAAGTGCCAATATAGCTTGTTCAGTTTCTTGGACTCCTGCCCAGCTTGATGATACGCTCAAACCAGAGGCTGCGAACGCTGCTGCGCCTGCAGAAAGTGTGAGAGCTTGTCGGCGTGTAAGTTTCATTGCCGTTTCCTTTTCTATTCTTTCAGCGTACTTAAATACGCGATTACATCCTCAATTTGCTCAGCACTCAGGATGGTTTTGCCAATCAGGTCTTTGCGGACATCTTGACCAACTTCCAGAGAATAAAATCCTGGCATAACAGTTTCATCCCCGAATACGGCCTTAGAGTTAACCAAAATTGCGCGCAATTGCTGTGGCTCCCAACGATCGGCAACACCATCCATCTCAGGACCAACATCACCATGAAATAGCTGCTTGATCATGTCTTTATTTGCATGACAGGCCAGACAATTACCCAATTTTTTATTGCCAAAAACAGTCGCACCTGCCTCTGCATTGCCTGCGGAACCTGTCAGCGACATAGCAACCTCGCCGTCGACAATGGTTACATTTTCCGGCGCTATAATTTCTGCGTTAGATATCGAAGTTCCGGCAAGCAAAAAAATTGCCGCAATCACCCCTCTACGAAAGATCATAGATTGTTCCTCCAAAATTTGGTGCGACCCTCCGACGCACCACTCCTCAATTGAACGCTAACCTTAATCGAATTCAGAATCAATGCATAAATTGCATTTTTTGAATGTATTCAATAAACTTATTCGACGATAAGCTTACCTGCCGCTCGTGCTTCCTCGATTTTGCGTGCGTGATACTTCTGGAAATGCTCTTCGCCTTCATAACCTTTTTCATTAACCCATTTAAACATATCTAAGAATGTCCATTTGCCAAACGCACCGGGCATCTTTGAAGCAGCAATATCTGTAGCTGTCTTCCCTTCTTCAGTCCTTTCCGGCAAGAACATCATTGTAGGTGTGAACACTATGCCCCATTTTCTCGCGGCAGTTTTTTCCGTAAGGGTTTCTCCATCGGTATCGATGACTTCTTCATCACCAAATAAATTGAATTGCACTACATTAAAGTTGGCCTTGATGTAATCAGCCACTTCTGGATCGCTCAATAATTCCTCGTGCATCTTTGCACAGTAAATACAGCCGCGTTGCTCAAATATGATAACGAGCCGTTTCCCCTCTTCGCTCGCTGTTTCTATATCTTCTGCGACATCCTTGAATGTGAGTGAAAACCAGTCTTGCTTATGCAAACCGTCTTCACCAATTGTGCCGGCGTGCGCGTTGCTCACAGTAGTGAACATCACAAATAAATAACAAAGAACATATTTCATAATTTATCCTATCCGATGGTTGCGAAACTGGGAAAAGTTTCAAGCAGCCACTGAGCTATACGTGACATGCTGCCTGTTATGAATAAAATTCCGGTCAACACCAAAAGCAGACCCATAGCGATTTCGACCTTTCTCAGATGCTTTTTAAATTTGCTGACGATGCTTAAAAACCTGCCGACAAACAACGCGGCGAGCATAAATGGAATACCAATTCCTAATGAGTATGCACCCAACAATGCCGCACCCCTCAAAGCGGTGCCTTCGCTACCTGCAACAAATAAAATTGCAGCCAGCACCGGACCTACACATGGGGTCCAGCCAAATGCGAATGCTAGCCCCATAATATAGGAACCGATAAAACCTGTACTATCGCGCTTAACCTCTACACGCGCTTCTCGATAGAGCAAACCAATCTTAAATAGACCGAGAAAATGAAGCCCCATTATGATGATTAAAGAACCTGCGATAATGGCCAACGTATCGAAATGTTGCGCTATTGATTGTCCAATGAAACTCGCCGTTGCACCTAGAGCTACGAAGACAGTTGAAAATCCGAGAACGAAAAAAAATGACGCAAGGAATATGCGGCGGGCAGTCCCTTTATTAATGGAATCATCACTTAGTTCACTAAAACTGATCCCTGCCAAATATGCCAAATAAGGCGGTACGATTGGCAAAACACACGGCGATATAAACGACAATAGGCCCGCTAAAATTGCTCCGCCAATCCCAATATCAAGCATATTCTCTCCCCACTAGGTATTTGTTTATGTTTTTACAGGACAGGCATAGAAAACATATGGATTTTACTATATATTGAAATCTGAAAATCGCAACGGGAAAATATAAATGCATCTGGAACTCAAAATATTCAGGCATTTTGCCATCGGCTACACAGCTTTAATTGCTATGTTTTCCGACGGTCGAGCTGCTGAACTTATTATGCTGGAGCAGCCTGGTTGTGCATGGTGTCAGCGCTGGCATCAGGAAATAGGCAGCATCTACCCAAAGACAGGTGAAGGATTAAAAGCACCGTTGCGGCAAGTTAATATACACCAGCCTTGGCCTGAAGATTTAGCCAACATAAAAAAGGAACGCTTCACACCAACTTTTATTGTTGTATCCAATGGAGTTGAGATTGGTAGGTTAAGAGGATATACAGGGGATGAATTTTTCTGGTATTTATTAAATGAAGTACTGGATAAATTGCTTGATCCTTCAGGCCTGAGTAAAGATAATTCCTAGGGTAAAACGAATATGGCACTACCAAAATTGGACCCCAATGCAAGCCCCGCTGAACTTGCGGAGCTTTTAGCACAAGCAAAAAAGGCAAGTGAGCTTCTAAAAGCGCTCTCTCATGAGACGCGATTGCTTATCCTATGCTTATTGTCGGAGGGTGAAAAATCTGTTGGAGAGCTTGAAGAAATCATGTCTATGCCGCAAGCAGCGGTTTCACAACAACTTGCACGTTTGCGTTTTGACCGACTTGTAACAACACGTCGAGAAGGTCGCATTATTTACTACAGCATAGCCAGCGCAGAAGTTGGTGGAATTATTGAACAATTATATGGGTTATTTTGCGCACCAGTGAGGCCTGATCAAAATCAATGATATAATATTCTTGCATTTGGGAGGGTGCGAAATATGGATATCTGGAATTATATGTTGCCACTGAGCGGCTTGCTAGCCGGTATTTTGCTTGGATATGTTGCTCGACGAAATTTCTTTTGCACATTATCAGCGCTTGAATCTCACTGGTACGGTAACAATTCAACGGGGTTACGCACATGGGTTCTTGCAGCAATTTGTGCAGCCTTTTTTACCCAAACCCTAATATATTTTGATATGGTTGATATCTCGCAGTCATTTTATCTAACTCCTAACTTTAGCTGGCTAGGTGCAATCATTGGTGGTCTTTCGTTTGGCTTTGGGATGGCTTTCGTGGGCACCTGCGGGTTTGGCGCTTTAGTCAGGCTTGGTGGCGGCAGTTTGAAGAGCTTTATTGCGCTTCTCATACTGGGCATTACAGCTTTATCGGCACAAAGGGGGTTGTTGGGATTTTCTAGAGCTGGTTTTACAGACAATTTTCAACTTGGTTTATTTGGTGCTGAAAATCAGTCAATCCCGGAAATTGTCAACAAGTTTTCAGGGTTAGATATATCACTATTTACGACATTAATTTTACTGGCCATTCCCCTGCATTGGGTTTTAAAGGATGCTAGGTTTCGCACAGAGATAAAAGGTTATGTTACCGCAGTTACAATTGGGATGATTTGCGCGTTTGGTTGGTATGTAACATCGCATGCCTCGCAAGTATCATTTGAAAATGTACAGATCGAGTCAATGAGCTTTGTCACACCAGTTGGAGACACACTTTTCCAGTTTGCAACTTTTACCGGGGTTGGACCAGACTATGGTGTTGGCCTGATTTTTGGTGTGGTTATAGGCGCTACAATCGCAGCAAGATCTGCAGATAACGTTACATGGGAAGCTTGCGATGATGCACGCGAACTTGGCCGCCATCTATTAGGAGCTGCCATGATGGGTTTTGGCGGCGTGTTAGCATTGGGCTGTACAATTGGCCAAGGCATTAGTGCTGCATCTTTACTGACCATTTCGGCGCCTATCACAATGCTATCTATCGGCTTAGGCGCAAAGATGGGCCTCGCATGGTTGCTGGAAGGTTCTATCAAGCCGGCATTTAGTTTTCGCTAACCCGCCTCGCTAGACTTGAACAAATTTGTATGCATTGCCTGACTTTTCTACACGACCTAACCCACCATTGGGCAAATGATAGCCAATTAGTTGCATCTTTTCTTGTGCCAACCGATCCAGTAATCTAACTCTGGTTTCAATTCCCCTTTCGCTATCGTGGTCAGAGCCTAACGGCCACGATGGCTTGGCAAAGGAAACAATATCGTTGGTAATCGCATCACCTATAACCATAAGGCTTTCATCATCACTTGCGCCATGGATCACAAATGCCATATGGCCAGGCGTGTGGCCAGATGTATCAAAGGCCTCAACACCGGAAATGACCTCATCACCTGAATTAAAAAGCTGAACGCGTTCTTTCATCACGTCCAACCTATTTTGTGCGCCAACGGCAAAAACTTCTCGCCCGTCACTCATTTGTTGAATTACGTCTTCGCTCGTCCAAAAATCCCATTCCACCTGCGGGAAATATAAATTGGCTTCTGGAAATGTTATCTCGTCAAAGTCATCAAGAATACCCCACAGATGATCAGGATGCCCATGGGTGAAGATCACGTCTGTAACCTCAGACACATCAATCCCCGCAGCGTCAAATGATTCCATCAGTTTTCCAGCACTTGGCATGAAATTACTTCCAGCACCTGCATCGAACAAAATTTTGCGATCACCATCTTCAACATATGTTAGGTTACATTTTGGCTCTAAAGCTTTGTTATTCATTCCGTGTTTAGCAAGGAATGGATCAAGCTCGGACTTATCTATGTCTGGGAAAAGAAAGGAAACAGGCAGTGAAAGATTTCCATCACTTAACGAGCTGATATTCTTTCCGCCAGATTGTAAAATCATCTTTGCCTGCAAGTTCCTCATTGGGATCAGCGCAGCGGCTGTTGCAGCCACACCAGTTTGCAAAACCTGTCGTCGGGTAAAATTCGTAAGACTCATGCCACTGCCCTCGATAACGCACATTGTGCCCAAAGCTCGCTGAGCGCATCTGCAAGATGCTCAATGTCCGTTGAGCTGTGAAGTGGAGATGGCGTAAAGCGTAACCGTTCTGTTCCAACCGCTACGGTTGGGTAATTAATAGGTTGAACATAGACACCATACTGATGCAGTAAAATATCAGATAGATATTTGCACTTCTTGGCATCGCCAACCATAACTGGAACAATGTGGCTTTCATTGAGAAGGTGAGGAATTCCGCGTTTGTCTAGTGCGGCACGCAACTGCGCCACACGATCTCTCTGCATCTCTCGCTCAAGGTTGCTTGCTTTAAGATGCATAATTGACGCTTTTGCACCAGCCGCAATTGCCGGAGGCAAAGCCGTTGTAAAGATAAAGCCGCTCGCAAACGAGCGTACAAAGTCACAAATCACACGCGTACTTGTTATATACCCACCCATAACACCATAGGCTTTGCCAAGCGTGCCCTCAATAATTGTCACTCGATCCATGAGCCCATCTCGCTCCGCGATTCCACCGCCGCGCGGACCATACAGTCCAACCGCGTGAACTTCATCAAGATATGTCATTGCATTAAATTCATCAGCGAGATCACAAATTTCCCTTATGTGTGAAATGTCCCCATCCATTGAATATACACTTTCAAACGCGATCAATTTCGGGTGATTGGGATCAACATCTGCCAACTTGTTTCGAAGATCTTCGAGATCATTATGTTTGAAAATAACGTAATTTGCACGACTATGACGGATGCCCTCAATCATAGACGCATGATTTTTTTCATCAGAAAATACGATGCAATTGTCAATTCGCGAAGCGATTGTTGATAATGCCGCCCAATTTGACACATAGCCAGATGTGAATAAAAGTGCGTCTTCTTTTTGATGCAAGTCGGCAAGCTCTTTCTCAAGATCAACATGATACTTATTCGTGCCAGAAATATTCCTTGTTCCGCCTGCACCCGCGCCACATTCTTCAAGTGCAGCTTTCATTGCAGCAAGTGTCTTAGGGTTTTGCCCCATACCTAAATAATCATTTGAACACCAAACTGTGATATCATCTGGGCCTTCTTTATGATGAAGTTTAGCAGTTGGAAATGCGCCAGCTTTGCGTTCTATGTTGCGGAACACACGATAATTTCCATCATCATGTAGTTGTCTTAACTGGCGTTCAAAAAGCTCATTACAATGCATATGATTTTTCCTATGTATTGTAACAAACTGCAAACTTTAAAGATAAAGGTCAACCCAATCTCAGATATTTTTTAGAAATTTCAGGACAGTGGAAAATTAACATTCACAGGTAATTTGAACCTTTGCCATGCTTAGAACCATAGTATTTTAGACCATGCACTCAAAGAAGTAGTCGAAAAGCAATGAGAAACACTTAAACACCTGCGACGTGTTCATTGCTCTTTCTTTACAATTTTACATAGAACTATTTGGGTCATTAGCATAGATAATGCCATATAGCTTATTGGTTGGATTCATTTTGTTCGACCTTCACATACACCATCACCAAAAAGCATTGGTGGTCCCTGTGCTAGAACTGCGCAAGCTTTAAATAGGTAAATTGAGATCTAAAGAAGCATTTTCACAACCTAAATCAGTAAGTTAATGGTGCACCCGGCAGAATTCGAATCTGCGACCTCTGCCTTCGGAGATCGCCATTTAAGCAATTGATATATATGGATAATTATGAATATCCATTTGTTTCTATTCATTGTTTCTTGTTTTAAGAAACGATAGAGTTGTCTCCAAATTCCTCCGAATTCTTTCCTGGTGGTGACCAGGTGATGACCCGAATTGGAGTATGAAATGAGCAAAACCAAGAATAGTATAAAACTTACAAAACGATCTGTTGATGCAGCTGCATCTAAATCCCGACGTTACACGATATGGGATGATGAACTCAAAGGTTTCGGCCTAAGAATTCAAACAACTGGAGTCAAAAGCTTCATCTTGCGGTATCGACCTGGCGGCGGAAGAAAAGCTCCAATTCGGCAAATCGTTCTGGGGCGCTATGGCGTATTGACCGTCCAAGAAGCCAGAAAACTTGCACAGCAAAATCTTGGTCAGGTTGTAGAGGGCTCCGACCCCGCTCAAAGACGACATTCACTTCGTCAGCAAATGACGATTGCCGAGCTCTGTGATTTATATTTCGCCGAAGGCACGGCAACGAAAAAGCCTCTACACTTAAAATTGATGAAGGACGAATAAGAAGACATATCAAACCAATACTGGGCAGCATTCAAATCGGAGCATTGCGGAAAGCTGACGTTGAAAGATTCATGCGTGATATTGCTGATGGTAAAACTGCGAGAACAATCAAAACAAAGAAACATGGAAAAGCGCTTATTCGCGGCGGCAAAGGTACTGCTACTAAATGCGTTAGTTTACTGGGTGCGATTTACACATTTGCACTTGAACGCGACCTCGTCACCTTCAGTCCAGTTCGTGGCGTGAAAAAGTTTCCGGACAACGTTAATCAGAATTATCTGTCACTCGATGATTTAAACCTTCTGGGCCAAGCTTTGTCGGAAATTGAAAGTGAAGGAGGCAGTCCGACTGGTATTGCCTGTTTACGCCTTTTAGCCTTAACCGGCGCGCGAAAAGGAGAAATTGTTTCACTCCGTTGGAATGAAGTTGATTCAAACAATTCATGCCTTTGTTTGGAAGATAGTAAAACCGGAGCAAAAATTATTCCACTGGGTCGAGCAGCAGTTGAGATTCTTGCTAATCAACCACGCATGCTAGAAGTTCCCTGGGTTTTCCCCTCAGAGCGAAATGAAGGTATAGTTTATTATTAAGGTATCGAGAAAATTTGGAGGAAAGTACGGCAAAAGTTAAATATGCCAAAACTGCGCATTCATGATCTGCGCCATTCCTTTGCTGCGGTGGGAGCGACGCATGGACAATCTCTCCCTATTATCGGTGCTATATTGGGTCATCGTGAAGTCAGCACAACGCAGCGTTACGCTCATTTGTCAGATATGCCAGTTAAAAGAGCCAGTGATAACATCTCAGCTATCATATCCTCTGCGATGGCTGGACCAAAAAAAACCTCCCACCAAACACCAAGCCGAACCTATAGATCAGGCTGAAGTTGCGGATCTCATCTCTAATCTTCAGAATCTACTCAAAAATGGCTCAACATGATTCAAAGTTAGGCTCAGGACCCATTAATTATCTTGCAAAGTTACATCAGCTCTGATTCATTTTATTGACTAAGATGGAGTTTATAATGAGCAATCTTTACTGGTTAACTGAGGTTCAAATGCTGCGGCTACGGCC
>NZ_JBFNGQ010000006.1:0-248979 GCF_040784015.1 Lentilitoribacter sp. EG35 | reverse complement strand
TAGAACAACTGATCCGGTTCAGCTTGTAATCCCATCATCAACTCATTCTCCATATGAAAATCAATGAGCAAATTGAATCAGACCATCAAGGCAAACAAATGGCAGACTTTATCAACAATATCGGCCAAAAACATTTATTCCTATTTATCCGATTCAGGGTGGCTATACACTGCTTAACAGACGGCAAAACTTTCGGTAATGGAACTGATCTGTTTCGTGCGATGGTTATTTTCTTAATTCATTCATCAAGCTTCTTCATCATCTCGACAGAGCCATTATTGCGACCAGTTTCAATATCAGAATTGGGTGCGGTTTACCCAATATTCTTCACCGCCGCGGCCATCGATCAACCAGCCAAGGCGCTATGGCAATGAGGGCGCCAATTATCACGAGGCCTATTAGGATATATATCAGGTCGAACAGGTTTATGATCGCCAAGATTGCCAAGCCTGCAGTGGCTGTGCCGATGTAGAAAAGTTTGCTTCTGCCTTTAAATATTGCATTCAGGCGCTTTTCCATAAAGGCAAACATGATCAAAAGTGTGATGCCAAGCAGGATGATGATGATTTTTGAAAGCATACGAGTTCCGCTGACTTAATTCACATATTGGTTTGAGAGCGATAGCGTAGTTTTAGCGTTGCAAAAAGCAATTTGAAAGCGAAAGATTTGCGCAATCAGATTGTTTGGCTCTTATTGGTATGTTTTTCGGTTGCGGATGGCTTTCTTGCCAAAATACGACAAAATCGCCATAGTTGTGATGCGGGCCAAGTTTTGTGCGGGGGCATTGTTAACTGGATAGGGTCTAAAGCAATGATTTATATTTCGTTTTCACGGTTGTTTGCTGTTTGTGCAATAGCCGCCATGCTGTTTATGGGATTACATGCATCAAATATTACACCCGCAGCCCACGCGCAGCCTGCAAATTGCGATGATCATCCAGCATGCCGCGCCAGCATGCCCACAGGCAATGTGTGTCGCTTATATCTCAATGCGGGGAATGGTTCGCAAAGCTTTGGTGAACAAAGTTTGGACCGAATAGAAGGGCGCGCATCGCGCTCTTGGCCGCAAAGATGTTACCGAGGAAGCCGCGTTTTTGGTCTGGCAGGGTTTCGGTTTAATACGCGCGGCGGCCACAAGGTAAAGAATTTTGGCTTCTTACATGGCCGCGATTCTGTTGAGTTTTGGCTCGAGGATAAAAATAGCGATGATTTTTCTGATGGTTTTGTCTGGTTAACGGGAATGCCAGAAGGTACGGAAGAGCGCTTCGTTATTCGAAGAAACTGCCGAGGCGAGTGCATTTTGCGGCTTGAGCGCGAAGACACAACGCGCGAGATTTTTTTGTCAGGTTTCAAATTCAGCCGCAAAGATGGTGATGGGCATGTGAAGCGAATAGCTATTTTGCCATTACAGAATGAAGGGTCCGTATATCCCAGATACATGGTGGCGTTTCAGGATGATGATTTCGAATATGAGGTGCGACTGCAATATGTCCTTGTTCCACGAAACACATTCGGTCCATTATTAGAAGTGGCTAAAACCTATCGTGCTAACAATGATGGAAGAATGACAAGGGGTGAACGTGAACGTGTTCATTCCGACCTGATTGCCGTAAGGCAACAAGGCAATATTGCATTACGCGGGTTCGAATTTAAGTTTTCAAACGGCGGACATTTCATCGAAGACATAGGTGTGGAACCAGACCAAACAGCATTTCAGGCTTGGTTTCAAGATAATCAAAGCGATGATGACCGGCGCGAACCCGATGACCCTTTGGAGTGGCGTGTGCTCTATTCGCGTATTCATTACTGAATTGGTTGTGTGACAGATCACATAAAACCTTCACCCATCATCATGGTAAGATGCGCAATCATATGTGCACCCATTGCGCATTCTAGCCCGCGTTTCCAATAAAGATACCCGGCGATAATGCCAAAAGCGGCATTGCCTAAAATAATATAGGTAATCAGGGGTGCTGTGAGTGTGGTCGTCAATGCAGATGCAACAGGCAGATGGCCAAGGCCGAATATCAGCGATGAGATTATGATCGCCAGTACATAGTTATGCGGGGCAATGTCTGCGCCGTTCTTTTGTGTTATGCGATATGCGCCCCACGCGATAAATGACATCAGTCCCCAGCGGATAAGCAGTTCCTCGGTAATGCCGCCATATAATATTCTAGTGTACCAAGGCAATTTGAGCTTTTCGCCAGCGCTGAGAAAATCTGCGGGTAGGGAGCCTGATAATATGCCAAGGAAGATAACAATAAACACACCACCAATAATGCCGCCAATAAGTGCAGGCAGGATTTGTGGTTTTAGTGCTGCAATTGCGTCTTCCGAGCGAATGATAGCAGAAATGACGGGCGAGGTCAGGCGGGTTTTTGGGGAAAAAACAGAACCAAGCCAAACCATAAGCAGCAGCAATACAGACGATTGCGCAACGGATATAACTTGAATTATCTCAATAGATAGCGGCGGCGGAGCTGGTTGAAGCGCAAGCAGTTGTGGGATGAGGGGGAGTGCCGACAAAACCCCGATAAATCCCAAAATAAATAGCAAGATGATATGTTTCATATTCGCGCTCATACGGCCAACTCCTGTGCAAGCATCTGTTTATCGCAATATAGTCGTGCATCCCCGGTTTTTTAAGATGAACGCAAAATGAATATGCCTTTCAGGAATGGTTCAAGCTGCTTTTCGTAAAACACCATTATTGCATCACAATTTGATGCTTGATTACATGGAGGGTGACAATATGAACACGATGACAAGAAAAGCAATCATCAAAGAAGTAATAAAAGTCGCAGTTATTGGTGCCGCGCTTGCAGGTAACATTGCATCAGCAAGAGCAGATCAGATTAAAGCGCCGCAAGAGGCCGCTATGAAGGTGATGGATGTTACACTTGCGATCAAATCACCAAAGACAAATCTGTGTCCTGAAACAGGCAAGCTGAAAGCATGGGTTAAAACAAATAAAGCCGGCCCGGTGGATTATTTCTTTGCTCGCGAAGGGCAGGGCCCGGGCGCATTGAAAACCGCCAATGCTGTAAAAACAACCAATGGCTATGTGCTGACAATCGCGCAGGATCTCGGCATTCATCAGGCAATTGACACCAAATATCGCCTGTTTGCCAAAGGCGCAAATGGCGAGTATCAAAAGAGCATGTGGGTGCCACTTAAGGCGACATGTAAGATTGGTTTGGGAGATGGCATTAAGGCTTTCTCGCAGTAATCAGGCTTTGTATGACTTAAACGTGATAGATAGTTGGTTTTATGTTTATTGAATAAAAGACCGCCAGTAACTATCTGTCATTTACTAAGCCAGCACGTTTAACAAGTCATGTAGCTGGTTTAGGCGCGACGCTTTGTGGAGCGGCGCGCCGACAAAACCCCAAAATTGATGCCATACTGCCTGATATACGCTTTCCCCGCGTTTATCGCGTTGGGTTGCGCTATGTCTTCAGGTGATAGGTCAGGGCAGCGCGGATATACATCTGCAGCTTTGGGGCCGGGATCGCGCCTTCATTGTCAAAATGGATGGCGCGATTTCCTTCATAGGCAAAATCATCGGGAAACAGGTTTTGAAAGTCTGAAATTAGCGTGGTCTGGCAATGGGTATAAATTGCAAAACCGCCAGTTTTGGGCATGCCCAGCCGAATGGTCGACCCTGATTTTGTTTCAGGTGTGAGATAAGATGGCTGTCCCCATTTCAAAGTCTCTTCAATCGCGCCAACCTCCGGCGATTGCGCAGCCGTTTTGAAAATAAGCGCACGCAGTTTCAATAGCCCTTTACGCTCTGGTTCAGGAATGGCGTTAAACACAGCTTCAACATCGGCACTGGTAAATGGTGGATCAATCATCGTGCTAAAATAACAGCAAGGATTTGCAAATCAACAGCCGTGGTTTGACAATTCTTGCTGACTTGATCAGCACTCACACCTTGTTTTTATCTGCCTTCATACCTAACTTTACCAAAATTATGTCGAACAAAAACTATTTGCGGGAGGGGTGTATGTTAAAACAAACGCCGGAACAGGAAGATAGCAACTCGAAGGCCCGCAAGATGGTCATTGGTTATCCATTCGCGCTGATCTTCATTGGCATGCTGGTTAACTGGCTGGCCTTCGGTTTTGATCCCATATCAGTGGCAATGCCCGATAAGCTTGGCATTATCGGCATCATCATCGCAGCGGTTCTGCTGTTGGCCAATCACACATGGCTGATGACGAGCACCGAATTGACCCGGATTGACCATGGTCTGCTGACCACACCGGAAGAATGGGCAGAAAAAAACCGTGAAAAAGCAGATGCAGCACAAGCGGGTTGGGATGCGCTTGAGCGCCGACACAATGCCCATCGCAACACGACAGAAAATACCGTTTATTTTGCTATTCTGGCAGGGCTGACACTGCTGGTTTCGCCGCCCGCCTATCTGGTTCTGGTCTGGTCGGTTTGCTTTGGTGTGTCGCGCCTGGCCTATACCTATAGCTATTTTGCCGCCAATACCGACCTGCGTGGCATATTCATGAGCCTGACATTGTTGCCGCTTTATGCGATGGCGGGATACCTGTTTGTGGCTATGATGATGTCATTTTAGGTAGGTAATGCCTGTCAGAGCCCCCTAAACATACATTTGTAGGGCGATGGGGGCTTTGATGAATCAATTGAACGGTTTGCAGGAAAAAGTTCATATATTGATTCATGCGCTTATTCTTGATTGTCGCAATTTTTGTTAATCTGTTTGCGGTGAGCGGCGTTCGTTTTTGCGCATATATAATCGCGATCAAAAGATGAGTCTTTTGAATCGCTTAGCCGGGAGAGCTAAGATTATGAATCAAGCAAAATCGCACCCGCGGAGCTGCTCAAATTGTTAAGGTTATTCCTCCCGAAAAGCCATTTTATAACAGTTGCTTAGCGCAATCTAGCTCTAATAGAAATAACAGGTGTTTTCTAGGAGTTCATAGTTAATAAAAGGTAAATATTGCGGCGCTCAATTGGGTTTTAATGCATAAAAATTCTAAGTCTCTGGTTCTTTTAAATAAAAATACAGATAGGAAAATATTCATATTTTACTTGACAGGGAAGGTCGTCGGGGTATAAAAGGATATGATAGCAAAAGTGTCGATCAAGGCGCAGCGCCTTAAGCATAGAAACTTATTTTATTTCCATCCAAATCTCTGGCATAGGCGGAAAATAAAGGTCCACGCTGACCGGGTTCGCCCTCGCTTTTACCGCCCAGCTCAAGAACCATTTTGTGAAGCCGTGTGACGTCTTCGCTGGAGCCAACTTTAAAGCCAAGCATGCAGCCGTTGCCATGGGCGGCAGGTTGCTGGTCAAAAGGTTCTGCCACAGCAAATGTAAAGCTGGCATCTTCGTCTTGCCAATAGGTCATTCGCTCGGTCGAAAATATCTGTTTCGGGCCTGTTTGCGCAAAAAGTGCGTCGTAGAATTGGACGGAAGCTTTGAGATTATTTGTTCCAAGAACGGCGTAGTTCATCTTCATGGGTAGGGCCTTATAGGTTAACATGTATCAGACGGTAGGTGCGCTTCGCTCTAGTGCGAGGCGCTGCCATCCGTTGGTGAAACCTATCTAGTCCGATCAAGTGTCAATTTCTGTCAGGAGTGATTTGCAATTCGTTTTCCGCTCACGCTGTCGTGCTGAAAAGCGCTTCGCTGCGCGGGACGCCTCACATTAGCTCGGACGCACCGTCGTGCTTGCGAACGCTTCCGCGTTCGGGGCACTAGATTAAAGCTTTCGTCATAAAGATTTTATTGCCTTCTGCGCCCGTCACGTGCCAGCCGAGATGCTCATAAAGCCCCACATTTTCCGGCATGTCCTTATGGGTGGCCAGATGCAATTCACTGAGGCCAAGATCGCGCACATACCGCCCGCATGTCGTAATCAAAGCGCGACCAATGCCAAGCCCGCCAGCCGATGGATGCACGGCAATATTGGCAAGCTTTGCTGCATGAGATTGGGCATGATCGGAATTTACAACAAGGATAAGTCCGCCGATGATCCATTCATTCTTCTCAGCGACCCAGACAATATTGTTGGTAATATCGTCCGCTATACCTTCAGATACAGGCGGCAATTCAATGCCCTTGGCAAGAAAACCCGCATAGGCAGCATCAATGCACGAGGTGAGGGGTTGTGTGTCTTTGAGCGTTGCGCGGCGAATTGTGAATTTGGTCATAAGGT
Source organism: Lentilitoribacter sp. EG35 (assembly GCF_040784015.1). Taxonomy (NCBI): domain Bacteria; kingdom Pseudomonadati; phylum Pseudomonadota; class Alphaproteobacteria; order Hyphomicrobiales; family Rhizobiaceae; genus Lentilitoribacter; species Lentilitoribacter sp. EG35. The sequence continues at coordinate 242,778 of NZ_JBFNGQ010000006.1, read as the reverse complement.
TTCTGTTCGATAAAATAGCGAATAAAAAATTACTTTATCTGTCCATACCATTTTTTGACCGTGATTATAATTATCGCGAGTCCTATTACGATAGCCATAAGAACATAAAACTCAAAAAAAGTGAGTATTAGGATAGCAATAGTGCCCAAGAATGAACTTAGAATGTAGATTGAATTGAGTTTTGGTTTGTCGTGCTTACTGGCAAATAGCCATTCTAAGCCCCATTCAGCCGCTGCATAGGCCAAAAAACAGGCAGCGACTATGAGCATTATGATAAATCTAGAGTCCATTTTGAGCCTCTCGCTACTCAGCAAAATTCATGTCATGATTTATAGTTTGTTGCAATTAGAATAAGTAAAAAAACCGAGCTTGGCTCGCAGGGACCGTCGTTCATCGTCACAATAAAACTTGGTCCTCAGCGCCACTCGCCACAAATTAGATTTGCCTGTCTTGTTAGTCCAACATCGCACGTAGAGCTGCTGATTAGGCAGAGGCGCGCAAGATTTGGACCATTAAGGAACTCCCAATATGAACGATGAAGAATTGAAGATGCTGCTGGTCAGCGTGCTTTTGGTTGCCGAAATGCATGATGTTCGGAGTATGTGTCATTAAGTGCCGTTCTTGCGCAGAATGAACGTTGTGACCGCAAGCAGGCACAGGGTTGCCAGTGCAACAAAACCTTCGGGACGTGCGGCAAACCACAAGGGGGCGTCGACTTTGATGATCTCAGGTGTGAGCAACGGCCATGCTAAACTATTGGCCATGCAATGTGCGATTGCTGCTGGCCAGAAGCTTCCGGTTTTTGCCCGCCATTGGCCATAAATTACAGCCATCGCAAAACAGGAAATCAGGAAAAGCAAGGCATATAAAAGTGGGGGCAGGGTGCTTTGGCTGGTTTCTGAAATGACATAACCTATGTGCCATATGGACCAGATAAGCCCAACCAATAAGTGCCTTGGTAGCGCAGTCATCCCCAGTGCTGCTAGTTTGCGTTCTAAATAACCACGCCAGGCAAATTCTTCGCTGATCGCAAAAAGCAAGAACATGGGTGCGCCGGTTAAAATGGCGATGGTTAGATTTTTAAATGCATCGGGCTCGAACTGAACAAACCCGAGAGCTGTGCCGCTTGCAATGGCAAAAAAGAAAACTAAGGGGAACAGAAGGAATGCTGCAAGTAATATTTTGACCTGCACGCGCCGATAACCAAACCCGGCATCTGCCCAGCCATCTTTTGTGAATGTGCGCATGATGATTGTTATAAGGGCAGGGCTGAGAATAAACAAAAGCCCGCCAATACCCTGTAAGGCTTGGTAATTCAGGCCGAAAATATTGCCGAGTGTTACAACGCAGATGGTAAAGATAGCAATCCGCGCACCACTGGCTGTGGGTATGTTATTCATCATCAAACTCTGATTGAATTTCAAGACTTAGTTTGTGCGCCCATTCACGTTCTGCACGGGCATGGGCAAGGCCATTTTCCAGCGTTGCAAGGTGTAAGCGTGTTTGCAAATCAGGTGGGCTATCATTGTTAAAATGCGCCCTGATTGCTGTCAGAGTGGCTATCATTTCGTCGGCCTCATCAATCCTGCCGCGCAGCATTTTTAAAATAGAGCCGGAACCTTGTCTGCCGCCTAGGAATATTTTGAGTAAAAATGGCTCGCGTATGGGCACATGCTGTAAAGGAGTATTGAGCCAATCATTTAATTCAACTTCACCTGCTGGCAGGATCGAATGCAAACGGCGATTGGGCTTATCGTCTTGGTGAAGGGTTTCCACGCTCACCAAATTGTCCTGCACCAATGAGGCAAGGGTGCGATAGATTTGTGCCTGATCTGCGGTCCAGAAATGCCCAACCGATTGCGCGATAGATTTTCGTAAATCATATCCCGTCATTGGGTTGTGGGCCAAAAGCCCCAATATTGCATGGCGAAGTGACATGGATCATTGATATAAGACTAATCTAATATATGTCAAGTCCTATATAGTTAGCAATCACGCAAACCCATACACGCTTGTGACGAGGCCGCTTTCAAATGCCTTAACGGATTTAAGTTCTAAATCGATATCCTGATCAATATCGCCAAAAAGCGAAATGCCGGAGCCGATCAGGATGGGGATACGGGTGAGGGTAATGTCTTCGATTAGACCTTGTTGGATAAAACTTTGGATGAGTTTACCGCCATCAATATAGGCGCGCTTCCAACCGCGCTTATCGAGCATATCCATAATTTCATGCGGGGTGAGATTGACCAGTTCAACCTTATCGGAAAGTTCATCCGGGACATCGCTTTTTGTGAGTGATTGACTGACCACAATAACAGGTTTGCCATAGGGCCAACCCTCAAAACCAAGGAGCGTTTCAAATGAGCCGCGGCCCATCACCAGACCATCGACGCTCTCGATAAAATCATCATAGCCATGGTCTTCGCCAACCGTGTCCTGTTTCATCAGCCAGTCGAGCTTGGTCTCTGGGTTGTCTGTATTACGCGCCACAAAGCCATCCAAGCTGGTGGCAATAAATACATGTCCGGTTATGGATGTTGTTGTCATGGAGTTTCTCGCGGAATCATTTGTTACTAAAAATGCCTTCTATGCGGCTTTTGCAACGTTGTAAATCCCAATACGAGCGAGTTCGCGTTATGGCAACTAAAAATTGTAACGGGTTGTAATTTGCAGGGCATCAATCATGTTTTGTCGTGTGATCACGTTACATAAGTATCTGAGAATACATAGCTGGCGTTTGGTATAAAATTCACATAGAAATGGCATTATGAGCAGATTTACATATTTTGAAGACTTTGATCTTGTTGAAGACTCACACAAATTATATCGGCTAAATGCCCCAATCTGCTGGGAAGTTGGAGCGATCAACTCCGGGTGGGAGCTGACCATACCGGAAGGCACGGTCTTCGATATTTCTGTTCCCTGGTATTTGGAGTGGCTGCAAAGCCCGCATGACAGGGCAGTGCTTTTAGCCGCAGCTGTGCATGATGAACTCTTAAAACATGGCCATGATGTTGCTTTTGCCTCATCAGAGTTCCGACGTGCTGCGATCTCGCGCGGAACATCGACCTGGTGGGCCTGGATATTGTTTTGGGTCACACTTTGGTGGACCGCAGTGCGAAAAGCGATGGGAAAAGGTTATACCGACCATTCAGTGCGCTGATTTTGCCTAGATAATCTAAATACAATTTGGAGAACATTATGAAGACCTCATCACAGGGGCTTGCGGAAATCGCATCCCATGAAGGTATCGTCACGTCTCGATATAAGGATAGTGTGGGTGTTTGGACTGTGGGTATTGGCCATACAGCCAGTGCAGGGCACCCTGATCCCCGCTTTTTGCATCGCAATTTATCACTCAAAGAAGTGATGGATATATTTGCACGCGATATCCTGAAATTCGAGGTGCGGGTCAGAAAAGCATTCACGACAAAGCTGACCCAAAGCCAGTTTGATGCAGCTGTTTCTTTTGATTTTAATACTGGTGCAATCCATCGGGCTTCGTGGGTGAAGCAGTTCAATGCAGGCCAGATAAAACAGGCGCGAAAATCATTCATGAACTGGCGTAAACCTAAAGAGATAATCTCCCGCCGCCAGAAGGAGTGTAACCTGTTCTTTGATGGAAAATATTCCAGTAATGGCGTTGTTAATGTCTATGCAGCAACGAAGTCTGGCAAAGTGGAATGGTCCAAAGGACGCCGCATGACATTGCCTATTGTGAGCGCGCAGAAGCTCGCCGCAGAGCCAATAACACACTCTTCAAAGAAGGATAGAGCTAGCCTGATTGCTATCGTTTTTGCAGCCTTAGGATCAGCAATAATCGTCTTTTGGAATAAAATCCAAGCACTGTTTTAAACGGGATGTAACTTATGATAAAAATCTATTTCAGCAAGCTTAAAGGCTATCGAACTGTGCTCGTAAATGCAGGATTGGCTGCAATGCCAATACTTGAAATGAGCGAGGTGCTGGACATCCTGCCCGATCATTATGAAGCGCCATATGCAATTTTCATTGCCGTCATCAATCTCTATCTGCGCTCGATAACGACAACGCCACTTGGCGCACGCAATGAGTAAAAGGAATGAAAATGATCGCTAAAATCCTGTCATGGCTGGCTGGCGGCGGCATAACTGCCATTGGACAACAACTCAATGATGCCTACAGCGCAAAACTAAATGCGCAAAATAACAAAGCGCGAATTGAGGCGGATAAGCGCATTGCGTACTTGCATGCACAGCAGGCGGTTTTGATTGCAGAGCAGGGGAGCTGGATGACGCGCTGGATTAGGCCCGCATTTGCCGCACCTTTTGTGATCTATAATGGCAAGATTATTCTTTGGGATAAGGTATTGGGCCTTGGGGTAACCGATGCACTGTCGTCAGAATTTTGGCAACTGCAGATGATTATCTTCGGCGCTTATTTCCTCACCAGACCGTTTGAAAAACGAGCAAGATTTGCAAGTGGGCAGTATAATGGAAATTGAGATAAAAGACCTGTTATATATTCTTGTTATGGTGGTTGGCGTTGCTGGTTCGCATTTTATGTTGCGGGCACGAGTGATGGTGCTTGAGGAACGTTCGCGTAATCATGGTCACCAGTTTGATCAGATACTAAGCGCGATTGAACGTCTGGAACAAAAAATCCAGAACAAGGCTGACCGGTAACTTTTCCTCAGCGGCTAAGATTTATTAGCCAGAAAGCCGATTTCAAACATCAAATATTACCCTGAATTGGCGCATCCAAGCGGCGGAACGGGGTCACTATGTCAAATTTTGACAATCAACATACTTCAATATTGATCATATAATTTCATGGCTTAGATCGCGCTTTGCCCTGCTTTGCGTAAGAACACCAGCAACACTAACATAATGATTAAAACGGGCAAGGCGGCAAGGGCGACGACTTCCCATGAAAAACTTGTGACCAGAGCGCCGGATGAAAAACTGGCAACGGTAAATGACAGGGCAAGTGCGGTGTCATTAAACCCTTGCACTTTGGCGCGTTCATGCGGTTCCAGCGACTGCGCCAAAAGTGTGGTTGCACCAATGAAACCGAAATTCCAACCAATACCCAGAATGATCAATGCGCCATAGAAATGGTGCAAAGAAACACCGGCGATGGCCAGTGCGCTGGCTCCCGCAAGCAGTACCATGCCAATGGAAATTACGTTGATCACCCCCATACGTTTGATGATCCAGCCTGTGAAAAAGCTGGGCGCAAACATGGCTATAACATGCCATTTTATCACTGAGCTTGCTTCAAGTTCGCTGTGGCCATGATGGGTCATGGCAAGTGGTGTTGGTGTCATTAACAGCATCATGATGCCGCCCGAAATGCAGCTTGCAAGAACCGCAAGCAGCACAGGGCGGCGTTTGAGAACGTCTCGCACTAGAACGAGCTTCTTATCCTCATCGGATTGGTTTTTTACATCGCCAAAACGCGTAAATAAAACCGGAATAACGCCCAGAACAATGATGGGAACAATTGCGAAATATGCGCCCGCAAATTGCACAGGCGCAAGAAAATCCTTTGTCTGATTGAAGACTTCAGGCCCGATTAAAGCTGATATCAAGCCCGCTGCCAAAATAAATGATATCGCAATGGACTGCATATGTTTTGGCACAATTTCGCTGATGGCGAAGCGAAAATAATTCAGACCAACCAGTGCCGCACCAAGCGACATGTGCGCCAAAATCAGCAACCAGAATTGCGATGTCATCATGGCAAAGCCACCTAACAATCCACCCACTGCAGCACAGCCCGCACTAATTAAGAATCCTGCTTTACGCCCTTTTTTACCCATAAGGTAGGAGATTGGCGCTGCCGCAAATAAACCTGCGAGCATTTGTGTAGATGGCGGTAATGTGGAAAATGTCGGGTGAGGGGTGAGCGTTAATCCGGCCAATCCTCCCAGCACAATTAACATCGGCATTGCAGAGCCTAGAATAGCGGCCGCGATGAGAATTAAAACAAAACTACCTTTGTTTTCAAATGTCTCGTCTTGAGTTGCGTTTTGTGCCAGATCACTCATAAAACACCATCCTTTTTAGTTTGACAATTCCATTCATAATCTATTTAAATTTTGTCTGAAATTGAAAATGAGCATCAAAAATGGACAAATACAATCAAAAAGAACGATCTGATCTTTCCAGCGAAATTCCTGCCCGCGTTATTCCGGCCCGCGCTATTCTGGCCCACGATATTCCGGTTCGTCGCACTATAGATGTTTTCATTTTCAATGGGATGAACCTGTTAGATGTCGCAGGACCCGTTCAAGCATTTTCAAACGCTTATATCGATGGTAATTCGTTCTACGATCATCGCTATTTATCATTGGATGGCAAACCTGTGAAAACGTGTAGCGGTATGCAGATCCATGCTGATGGAACGCTCGAATATGACCAATTGGGGCATGATTTACTCATTCCAGGCGGCAATGACATTGATAATTATTTGGGTGATAAGCGACTTGCGGATGTTATCGCAAATTGGCAAAGTACAAAAAAGAAAAATCGCATATTATCAATATGTTCAGGTGCTTTGTTAATAGCTGAATCTGGCCTTCTAGATGGTCGTAAAGCTACGACGCATTGGGGTCGTAAATCTCAGGTGCTGCAAGATTTTCCGAAAGTTGATTGGGATTTGGATAAAATTTATCTCGATCAATCAGACATCTATACCTCCGCTGGTGTAACAACGGGTATCGACCTTGCGCTCTCCATTATCGGCCAGGATCTAGGCGCAAAAGTTGCCCTCGGCGTGGCGCAGGAACTCGTGGTTTATTTCAAGCGAAGCGGTGGTCAAAGCCAGTTTTCAAACCACCTCATCGACCAGTATCAGGCGATGGAGCGTGGTAATAAAGAGGCTAAGTTGATCGATCAAGCGCAGAAGAGCAGCATTGAACCACTCACCATGCAGATTACCAGCAATCCGCGCAACAATTGGACACTCGAGCAGATGGCGGAGTTTATTGGGATGAATGCCAGAACACTCACCCGTAAGTTCCAGGCTCGTTTATCCATGTCTCCGGTCGAATTCGTAGAGCAAGTACGTCTGGATAAAGCGCGCGAATTGCTCGCAGAGAATTTGGTTCTCAAACAAGTCGCTGCTCAATCAGGCTTCGGCGATGTTCAACGCATGCGCCGCGCTTTCAAGCGAAATTTTGGTGTGACCTTGCAAGATTATATGAAGAGTTTCGGGTGAGGGCATGTATCCGTTAGTGTGACACTTTATATCTCGCTATAGTGGGAACATTTTAAGAAATTGTTTTTCACCCTTTTGCGTAAATTTGATGATGCGCGAATTATCTTTTCGTGATGCCCATCCGATCTGAAAAAAGTGGTGCAAAAATGCAGTTCCCAGCGCACCTGCAAGGTGTGTTCGACGTGAACTCCAATCCAGGCATGATTTACAAAGCGGGCGGCGCGTTAGGGAAATGGCAGCGATATCGATACCATTATCTACCATAAATTGTTCACCCATTGATGTGAGCTGAACATCATCATCAAGCTCCTTTAACTGCCCATTTGCGATCATGCTGTCATACAGTCGCACACCCAGATCTCCTGCAAGGTGATTGTAGCAGATACGAGCTTTTCTTAAAGCTTGGTCCTTGGGGCCTGTTCTTGTTCTAAGCAGACCTTGTTTGGCAGCAAGTCCCATCATAGCTTCAAGCACGCCACCAACATCCTCATTAGCCAATTCGAAATAGCGATGCCGTCCTTGTTTGCGTTGCTTGAGAAGTTTTGCATCCTGCAACTTTTTCAAATGGGAACTTGTCGTTTGAACGGTTACACCCGCTTCAGATGCAAGTTCACTCGCCGTAAGCGCCTTGCCACTCATCAGAGCGGTCAGAATATTGGCACGTGCGGGATCTCCGATCAACGAGCCGAGGAGTGCTATGTCAGGGCCTTCTTTCATAGTTCGATACTAATCGAAGCATTCAGAACGTGCAACGTGTAAATGTGTCTTTGTAAATTAAGGACACACAATATGATTACATGTTTTATTCGTTACCACATTGATCCAACAAAAAAGGCACTCTTCGAGCAATATTCTCGAAATTGGGGTAAGGCTATTCCTCGATGTGGTGCAGACTTGATTGGGTATTACGCACCTCATGAAGGATCAAGCTCTCTGGCTTATGGTGTTTATAATATTGAAAGCCTGGCAGCTTACGAAGCATATCGAGCAAGACTTTCAGATGACCCACTTGGCAAGGAAAACTACGCGTTCGCGCAAAAAGAGAAGTTTCTGCTGCGAGAAGATCGTACGTTTCTTAAACTATCCTCTGCACCACACGGCTCGTTGGTGCAATCATGATCGCTGTAATTTTTGAGGTGCAGCTCGCAGAAGGGCGAAAACAAGAATATCTGGATATAGCGGCGGACATGCGACCATTATTGGAGAGGATCGATGGCTTTATTTCTGTTGAACGTTTTCAAAGTCTAACTGACCCTTCAAAGTTATTATCGCTCTCTTTCTTTGAAAATGAGGAAGCCGTTTCAGCTTGGCGAACACTGAACGCGCATCGGTGTGCGCAAATGAAGGGAAGAAGGGGTGTTTTCGCAAATTACCGTTTAAGAGTGGCAAGCATTATCCGCGATTATGGGATGTTCGACCGTGACCAAGCACCAGGTGACAGCCGGAAAATACATCAAACATGAACACATCTTCCAGACATGTTGCATGGACAGAGTTTGCATTGCTCGGTGTTTTAGCCTTGCTGTGGGGGGCATCTTACTTGCTCACCAAAATTGCCGTTGTGGAAATCCCGCCGGTAACCCTTATTGCGACACGCGCGTGTGCTGCGGCTATCTTTTTATATATTGTGTTGGTAATTCAGGGAGGTAAATTGCCCCGTGATGCCACCACCTGGCGAATGTTGCTGTTGCAATCGTTTTTCAACAGTATTGGGGCATGGACTATTCTTGCCTGGGGGCAGCAATTTGTAGATGCTGGTTTAGCAAGTGTGCTCAATTCCACCTCACCAATCTTTGTCTTTCTGCTAACTATATTGGTCACTCGACATGAGGCTACAGGTTTTTTAAAGCTAGTGGGCGCATGCATTGGATTGCTTGGCGTAGTATTTATTGTGGGAGTTGATGCTCTCGCAGGCCTTGGTCAACAGGTGGCAGGGCAAGTGGCTGCTATAGTAGGAGCTATACTGTATGCATTTGCTGCCATTTATGGGAGACGATTTTCTCATTTAACAGCGACCGCAGCAGCCTTAGGAACGATGATATGGGCTTTCATTGTGTTGATACCTTTCAGCCTTCTGTTCGATCAACCATGGACACTTGCACCCTCACCAAAGGCAATTGCCGCGACCATCACATTGGGTGTTTTATGTACTGCTTGCGCTTTGCTAATTTACTTCCGGTTGGTCAAAACGTTGGGATCAATGGGGGTGGCAAGTCAAGCATATCTGCGAGCGGGAATTGGCGTTGTTTTAGGCGTTGTCTTGTTGGATGAACACATCACATTTGAGGTAGGATTGGGTGTTGCCGCTGCGATTTTTGGTGTTGCGTTGATCAATATTCCGACAGGGAAAAGTCAAATTGAAAGGAATTTGAACCCGTAGGTGCTGCACGATCAATGATCGCAGTTTGGCAAATGTCTTTTCCAGATTACAAGTTCTAACTTTCGTGTATATGTTCGGTATGATAGGGAGTTCTAGATGAAGAAAATTGGCTTGATTGGTGGGTTGAGTTGGGTGTCGACTGCCCAATATTACAAACGTATAAATGAGATCACACAATCTGCTCTAGGTGGTGTCAGTTCAGCTCGCATTGTTCTGGAAAGTATCAACAGACAGGAATTCATCTCATCGGTGATTGAGCGCAAAGATGAAGCCAGCGCGTGCCAGCAAATTGCTGAATCTGCCGCCGCATTGGAAGCGGCTGGTGCGGATTTTATCGTGATTTCCTGTAACGGCGCACATCGTTTTGTGCCGGAGATAGAAAAAAATATCCAAATTCCATTTCTGCATATCGCACAGGTTACAGCTCAAGCCATTGCGGAAAAGGGGTTTAAACGAGTTGCGATTTTAGGTGTTCGCAAAACGATGGAAGAAGACTTCTATCCTTCTATCCTCGCGCAAAATGGAATTGGAGCCATTATTCCAAATGAGCAGGAAAAAGAATATATTCATGAAAGCATTAATAGGGAGTTGGTGCATAATCAATTTCTAGATAAAACTCGTATCAGATATCAATCTATTATTTCTGATCTGAGTGAGCGAGGTGCCGATTGTGTGGCACTTGCATGCACAGAAATTCCCTTGTTATTATCTCCGGAACAATCACCAATACCTGCATTTTCAACGACTGAAATACATTGTTTAGCTACGGTTAAATGCGCATTGGAAAATGATTGAGCTGGTTGGTTGGATAATTGTAGCAGGAATATCTTCGTGTGGCTTGAATAGCGTGTTCACCCAACCCAAATTAGTAACATGGTTTTATCAAAATCTTCTTTATTCGTATTTATTTCTCAGATGTTGGTTTGTTCGATGGTTCCAGTCTCGACAATGGCGCAAGAAAAAAGTTTCAGTGAGGCCTTTCACGACTTTTCAGAAAAGCACTCGCGGTTTGCAATCAGCGCATCTTACGCGTTAGGTGAAGGCGAGCCTGTCGTGATGACCGCTGGGCCGGCTGTTAAAAACGGTTCAATTATGGTGCCCAATGATGCACGTTGGCATATCGGCTCTATTAGCAAATCATTTACATCCACATTGGTCATGCGGTTGGTTGAGAAAGGTCAATTGGATTTAGATGCACCGATTGAGCGTTATCTTAGTAGATACAGCGATCAGATGCACTCGGATTGGAAAGCGGTGAGCCTGCGAAACCTTCTAAGTCACACAGCGCGCATGCCGTCTAACGCACCTGGTCGAATTACCGAAGAAACCTTTGATGATGAAGCGTTTGAAGGTCGACGCACAGTGCTTGCCGCTATGTGGGACAAGCCATTGAAAGGTGAGATTGGCCGGTTCGAATATTCCAATACCGGTTATGTTTTAGCCGGGCTGATAATTGAAGAGGTGACAGGGCAAGCATGGGAAGACGCGATAAGAACAGAGATTGCCCAGCCTTTTGGCCTGTCGTCATTGGGCTTTGGTGCACCACAAGAAACAGATGCACCTCGAGGACATAAAAGCACATTTGGGTTTAAGAGCCCTGTTGAGCCGCAGGAATTAGTATCTGATAACCCCAAATGGATGGGCCCAGCAGGAACAATTCATCTAAGCATGGCTGATTTGGCGAAATGGGGGCAATTACACACGAGTGCATGCAGTGGGCACCAGCCGGAATTTCTAACCCAAGAAAGCTGCCAGATCATGCAATCTCCAGTTTCGTCAGACTATGGCCTTGGGTGGGTGATCCAAAATTCGGATAAAACGGGACAGGTTGTCTGGCATAATGGTTCCAATACGATGTGGTATGCTATGCTAATATTGGTTCCAGACAGAAATTTAGTTGTAGCTACGGCAACCAATGTATTTAAGCCAGAACGAATAGATGAACTTACTCAAAATCTGATTGCGCTAGTGCCAAAGAAATAATCGTCAAAGACCCATGTTGATAGATTATGAAATATGGAGCTATGGCATTCTTTATGCGGTTAAAACAAAGTTGATATGTTGCAAAATTCCTAAGAAAATCTGTATTGATTGTTTCAATTAGCTGTTCCCATATTTTACTAACCTATATCGATATAACAAAGCTCTCTTCGTTATGTTATGCAACTTTATGCAATTTTAGGATCAGTTATTGTTGAGTAAAAACAATGAAATAGCCAATGATCTTTTCCGATTAAGTGATATTCATGCAATTTTAACCACAAAATTCGATGATAGTGGCATTCTAAGGCGCAATTTTGCGTTGAGAACAGAACTATTACCCCATGATCGGGTAGTCCAGACTTTCTCGATCGTCATGATGATGATGCGTTAAAGGTAAGAACGAATGTCACCATTTGAGATACTCTCGAATTTGAAGGCTGCACCAGCCTCACCTATTTGCAAATTCATAGGATTTAGACATTTGTTTCAACAGATAAGTGATAATGGGGATTCCTTTGCTAAATATACTTGGTCCTATCTCAAACTCAGATGCTATTCTTAAAGCATTACATAAATCTCTAGCGATTATTGAATTTGATTGTAGCGGAAATATTCTAACTGCTAATGAAAACTTTTGCTCGGCTATTGGTTATGACAAAAGTGAAATTGTTGGCAAGCATCATTCAATGTTTGTTGACCCGGATGAGGCTGCAAGTCCCACTTACAAAGAGTTTTGGGAAAATCTGGCGGCAGGCAAGCTTGATGCCGGCGAGTATAAGCGCTTTGGCAAGGGCGGCAAGGAAATATGGATTCAAGCCACTTATAACCCTGTTCTGGGTCGCGGTGGTAAGCCGGTAAAAGTTATAAAATTTGCTTCAGATATTACCGCAGCGAAATTGGAATCGTCCGAAGATAAAGGAAAAATCGAGGCAATTTCCAGGGCTCAGGCCGTCATTGAGTTCACAACAGACGGAACCATTTTAACAGCGAATGAGAATTTTTGTGGTGCTGTCGGGTATGAATTATCTGAAATTCAGGGCCAACATCATAGAATGTTTGTTGAGAAAGAATATGCGCAGAGCCAAGAATATGTTGAGTTTTGGAACAAGTTGGCAGCTGGAGAATTTGTTGCTGCAGAGTTTAAACGAATAGCTAAATCGGGAGAGGAAATTTGGATACAAGCCTCCTATAACCCGATTTTTGATATGAACGGTAAAGTGTTTAAAGTTGTAAAATTTGCAACTGATATTACCGGTCGTGTGCATGCCGTGGACGCAATAGGAACAGGTCTTAAAAAACTTGCAAATTGTGAGCTGGACCAATCCATCGACGAAGAGTTCATACCTTCGCTTGATCAACTGAGAGAAGATTTCAATCATTCTATAAGTACCTTGAATGCAACTTTGTTGCAGGTTGGCCAAAACGCTAATGAAATCAACAATGGTTCGTCTGAAATTCGTAGCGCATCGGATGAGTTATCAAAACGAACAGAACAACAAGCCGCTGCTGTGGAAGAAACAGCTGCTGCGATTGAAGAAATCACAGTCAATGTTGATTCAACAGCTCAGTTGGCAAATGAAGCTGGTAAACTGGTCAAAACAACAAAAGAGGAAGCCGAGCGGTCTGGTGAAGTCGTCAATAAAGCCGTATCAGCTATGTCTGATATTCGGGAATCGTCTGATCAGGTTGCCGATATCATTGGCGTTATTGATGATATTGCGTTTCAGACAAACCTGCTGGCTCTCAATGCTGGTGTAGAAGCCGCTCGGGCAGGGGACGCAGGTAAAGGCTTTGCTGTTGTTGCACAAGAAGTGAGAGAACTTGCTCAAAGATCTGCGACGGCTGCGAAAGAAATTAAAGATCTTATCAATCGATCCGGCAGCCAAGTGCAATCTGGTGTTGAGCTGGTTGCAGAAACCGGCGAAGCTCTCAAGTCGATCGTCACATATGTCACAGATGTAAGCGAGCATTTTGGCAAGATTGATGTTGCCACACAAGAGCAGGCAACTGGCTTGCAAGAGGTGAATAAAGCGGTGAATTCTATTGATCAGGGCACACAGCAAAATGCTGCCATGGCAGAAGAAGTCACAGCGTCAAGTTATTCTCTGGCAACGGAAGTCGGGCAGCTAAATGCTTTACTGGCAGAGTTCAGGCTAGTACAGGAACGTGATGGTTCGAATGTTCATTCCGCACCAGTCGCGACTGCCGCCGCCGCATAGCGGTTTATTAGCGAGCAAAGGTGTTCCAAGATAGGATTGGCAGCACCTTTGTCTGGCTTGCTCGTCTCAAATACTGAATGCTAATGGCTCCGCTTTCGAGTGGGGTCAGTTTTGCCAGCGTGGTTAGTTTTGCCAGTGGGGTCAGTTTTGTATGAACTCACGTATCGTTGCTGTCAGGTCGTCACCGTAATCTTGCTCAAACATATCTTGTGCGTGTGCATTGCCTGGAAAAATGACCAACTTTTTGGGTTCGCTGGCTTTTTGGAAGCTGGTGTGCGTTTGCTGTGAGAAAAAGTCATTTTCGGTGACGATGAAAAGCTTTTTCACACCAACAGCGCGCGCCGTGTCACCACGCGCCGTTCCTAACAGGATGAGGTGTGTGATATCGTCTGCATCTCGTTTTCCAAACACATTTTGCACAGCACCGCCCCCAATACTGGCGCCAACGAGAACGAATTGCGATTTCCCTTTTGCTGTCAAAAAATCAATGCCGGCATCAATATCCTCCGTTGCGACGGATTCCAGTGCCAATGTTTCAATGCCAGACGTCTGCAATTGTTCAGCAAACCTGCCCCAACTTGCTGCATCCTTTCCAGATTGATGAACCAGAATTGCAGCTTTGGTGCCTTCTGCTGCAAATAAAAGGGCTGATCGTGTCATCATGTCCCTTATAGTAAGATCAATTTTCTCAAATGCTGCAGCCGGCGCGCACAACAATGCTGCCAGCGCGCAAACTGCAAAAAACGAATATCTCATCCCACTCTCCCCATTGAAAATCCCCGAGCAAGATGTTTGCGCAATAACCAAACCAATATGAGCCCGGGAACTATCATAAGAACACTGGCCGCAGACGAAATTCCTATATGCACCTGTCCCAACGGTGAGGCCACAATACGCATCACCACGCCAATGGGCTTGGCATCAACAGTGGTCAGCGCATTGGCAATTGTAAGTTCGACCCATGAGAACATGAAGCTAAAAAATATCGCCACGCCTATCCCTGTTTTGATCTGCGGCAGGAGTATTTTAATAAAGAAGCTAAAGCGACTATAGCCGTCAACAAAAGCAGCTTCCTCCATTTCTTTTGGAATGGCGGAAATAAACCCCTCCAGAATCCAAATAGAAATAGGAATGGTGAAAACCCCGTGCGCGAGCGCGACAGCAAAATGGGTATCGATCATATTCACAGCGGAAAACATCTGCACAAACGGAATGATCATGATCGCCGGTGGAACGAGGCGAAAAATGAATACAAAGAAGAAAGCATGTTCGCGCCCAATGAACAGGAACCGAGAAAAAGCATAGGCTGCGGGCAGCGAGATCGAAACAGTAATAAGAACATTGATCGCAACAAAAATAGCGGTATTTACATATCCATCGACCCAGTTCTTTTGCGAAAAAATGTATCTGTAATTTTCCAAAGTGATTGAATTTGGGATGATGTTTGCCGATGTTTCGCTCACCAGATTGGGTTGAAGGCTCAACACAACAAGCCAATATATTGGCACCAGCAAAAAAGCTGAGAAGAGCAAAACCGACTTCGAAAAACGTCGTTTGCCGGAAAGCGGGGTGTCAGACATTTGCACCTCGTATTGATTTATAGAACACCCAGGCAACTGAGATCATCAAAAGCAGGTAAAACACAGACAAAGCTCCGGCTTCACCAAGATTGAACTCCTGCATTGCTGTTTTGATAAGCTCCTGAGATAAAAATGTGGAGGATACATGCGGACCACCGCGACTGATCATCAGCGGTTCGGTGTAAATCATTAGACTATCGGCCAACCGCAACAGCAGGCTAATCGTCAATACATTCTTCAATCGCGGTAATTCGATATAGCGAAATGTTGCCCATTCTTGCGCGCCATCTATTTTCGCCGCAAAGAAATATTGTTTAGGGATGGAAACATAACCTGCATAACACAAGATTACCGTTAAAGATGTCCAGTGCCACACATCCATGACAATGATCGTGCCCCAGACCCATACGACGGAATTGAGATCAATATCTATACCGAAATACGATGCTGTGGCGCCAATTAACCCGACATCTGCATTCACCGCATGGCGCCATAAAAACCCGACAACAATCCATGGTATAAGCAGGGGGAGTGCAAAAATAGCGATGAAGAACTGGTCAAACTTACCCGACAAATAAAGCTTGCGGGCAATAAATATACCGAGGAAAATCTGTATCGTTAGCGTCAGAAATGAGAATAGAATGGTCCGGCCAAGTGTTTGCCAAAAGGCTATGGAGCGGAACATCTGCTCATACCATTGTGTGCCAACCCAAAAATATTGATCGCCGGCAAAACTGTCCTGAACCGAATAATTGATCACCGTCATCAATGGGGCAAACCCCATAGCAATCAAAAACAACGCGGTTGGCAGCAAATAATACCATGCATTATTCCCATTCCGTGTCATGGCATAATCCCCCCTTGATGAGATAATACTACAAATGTAGTATTAAATTGCAAGCACTAATCCAAAGGGGCGCAAAAATTCATTTGATTTCATGCGTTTAAGGTTGGTATTTGTCGATTGTTCGAGCCTTTGAACTGACCAGCTGCGCGCGCTGAGGTCAATATTATTAAGCGTTATGTTGCAGCTTAGAACAGCCAATAACAATGCAAAACCGGCAAAGCGGGATTGGTTGATCTTCTCTCCGCTGATGGCCCGTTCTATTCTGTTTCGAAGGGCTGTCTTGCGAAAGCGGGACCGGCTCCCAAAGGGTGCGGCCAGGTTTGTGGCATGCAAATTCTGCCTTATGGCGCTTGATATCCGAAGCAGGCTTTCCGCATAGGCTGATCGGGATGTGATGTGCCTGTCCAGCGCGTCATTATCGCAGGCAATCTCACTTATATGGGTATGGTAGCATCTCCAGCACCAAAATGCCGGATTACAAACAAAGATTATGGCAGCAAATGACGCGATCCAATTCCAAACCAGATCACCGCGACGTATATGTGTTATCTCATGGATGAACGCACATTTTTGATCCTGTTTCATAAGACCTGCCGGCATAATGACAGTAACGCCCCAAGGGTGGACATAAGCGCATGGCGGCGTATGCGGCGCACCAATGCGTATGGTTACGCGGCCATGTTGCCGGAGCGGGATGCTGCTCGCAGATAGATGGAAAAGTTTCAGGATATCAATCAAAACCAACATTACCCCTGCACCCGCCAGAAGAACAAATAGCAAATGAATACCGTTTTGATCGCTCAGATAGTCTGACACATGAACAAGATACGCCCCCAAATAATCATCCGGTTGCGCGACAATTTTAATGGGGGCCATCGCAACTCCGCTTGATTTTTCAAGCAACATAAAGGCGATTGGCATTGCAATAACGGCGACCAAAGTGAGCCGCAGGACGCTTGTTTCTGTTCTGGCTGTTACATTAATGCGGCAAAATGTAAGCAAGCTCTTTACGAGCACAAGCGACAAAATGGTTAGGGCCAGTGCCAGATTGACAGTAATGGCATATTCCCCAAAACTCATTTTGACTTCTTTTCAGCAATAAGCGCTTCAAGCTCGTTTAATTCTTTCTCGGTGAATGTGTTTGCCTCGATAAATTGGGATGCCAGACTAGATGCCCGACCGTCAAAAAACTGATCAAGCAAACCCGCAAGGCGAAACCTACCGAAATCTGATCGGCTTTCGAGCGGTTCGAACTCGTAAGATCGCCCCTTTTTTTTTGCTTTAACAGCACCTTTTTCAACCATGCGATTAAGGTGTGTAGCGATCGTTGTGTAGGCATATTCGCGGGGTGCATGATCATCATTATTCAGCTCTTGCTGAATATCACTGGCAGTGCCTTTGCCCAAACTCCAAAGCACAACCATAACCTCAAGCTCGGATTTTGAAAGCTTCTCAGATTTCATATAATCTCTCCCCAACCGTGCTCAATGGCGTACGAACGCTCCAATTACTATGATTGTAGTAGGTAACTTTTGAGCTGATGTCAATTTCCGCTAAATTCGCATATCTGCCTTAAGGATGAGAAGGTGAAATTGTTGATAAAGGCAAGATATCAGCGCTTATGAAGCGTTTTCCTACGGGAATTTTGTCAATAATACCAATATTTAGGAAAAAAGTTGACCTGCAATGCCCGAGTGGTTCAGACTGAATTTGTTTAGTCTGGGATCGGCCTATATGGTGCTGACTGAGTCTGGCTTAGCTCAGTCTGGTTCGATATTTTTAAAGGCAGATGTCAGCCGCGCAACGCAATGTCATTGGAGAGAAACATGGCAGAAGAATCAGATACTTCGGGTGCGGTAGCGCCTAACCCAATCGAGACCGATTTTAAGATTGGTCAACACAACATCACACCATTTGGTTTGGATATTCATAATCCGGTATTTTTGGTGTCCGCTCTGTCAATTGTCGCGTTTGTTCTGATTACATTGATGTTTCAGCAAGGGGCGACCGATTTTTTTGGTTGGTTACGACCGTTCCTTACATCGACATTTGATTGGTTCTTCCTAAGCGCAGCAAATGTCTTCGTGTTGCTTTGCTTCCTGTTAATGGTCACACCACTTGGGAAGATTCGACTGGGTGGTAAAGACGCTAAAGCCGACTATGGTTATTTGGGTTGGTTTGCCATGTTATTTGCGGCCGGTATGGGGATCGGCCTTATGTTCTTCGGTGTTTCGGAGCCGATGTCACATTTTGCGTCCTCAATGGGAGGAACGGCAGTAGAGGGTGGTGTTCGTACAGACTGGGCACCGCTCGGCGCTGCCGCTGGCGATGTGGATGCTGCGCGTGATCTAGGCATGGCCGCAACCATTTTCCATTGGGCTTTACATCCTTGGGCAATCTATGCTGTTGTTGCGCTTTCGCTTGCGTTTTTTACGTATAATCGTGGCCTGCCGCTCACGCTTCGCTCTGCTTTTTATCCGCTTCTGGGTGACCGTATTTGGGGATGGTGGGGACATGCAATCGATATCCTTGCGGTCTTTGCAACCCTTTTTGGCCTCGCCACTTCACTTGGTTTTGGCACAGAACAAGCGCTCGCAGGTCTCAACCATCTATTTGGCTGGGGAACTGGCAATGGTGCAAAGGTATTGTTGATTGCGATCATCACTGCATTGGCGCTCATTTCCGTTATCCGCGGTCTGGATGGTGGTGTTAAAATTCTTTCCGAAGTCAATATCGCGTTGGCGGCCTTGTTGCTGGTTTTCATATTGTTTGTCGGGCCAACAGGGGACATCATTTCCACAATCTTCTCCGGCGGCGCAGCTTACATAGCCAATGTTGTTCCGCTTTCGATGCCGTTTGGCCGCGAAGATGCGAACTTCTCGCAAGGTTGGACTTCATTTTACTGGGCATGGTGGATCTCCTGGTCGCCTTTTGTCGGCATGTTCATTGCCCGCGTGTCACGTGGACGCTCAGTGCGAGAATTTGTTTTCTGCGTTATGGTCATTCCAGCGCTTGTCAGCGTTTTGTGGATGGGCGTATTTGGCGGAACAGCAATTTCACAAGTGGTTGCCGATGCTGCGGCTCCGGTCAAAGATGCAGCGCTTGAATTGAAACTGTTTGAGATGCTCAAACCATTGCCATTAGCTGGTTTAACATCCTTTATCGGCATCGTTTTGGTTCTGGTGTTCTTTGTAACATCATCTGACTCAGGTTCACTCGTTATTGATACAATAACCGCAGGCGGGAAAACCGAAGCGCCAGTATCGCAACGTGTTTTCTGGTGTAGCTTTGAAGGTATCGTCGCGGCAACTCTGCTGTTGGTCGGCGGTTCGGGCGCATTAACGGCGCTTCAGGCCATGGCTGTAAGTACAGGGTTTCCATTTACTATCGTACTTCTAGCCATGTGTGTCAGTTTGGTCATCGGGCTAAATCAATCGCGCAAACTTGGCGGTTAAAACATTATATTCCGCCCCTGCGATATTATATTGCGGGGGCAGGGGTTTGCGTTAAGTGATGGTATAAATAAAAAGCAGTTTAAAAGCATCTTATGCAATAAACACAGTGCTTATCAGTGGATCACGAAAGCTATCTTTGAAAGTTAGCTAATCCGAACCAAAACGAGCTTACATGGAAATGTGACCCTCAACGCCACTATGCCAAGATCAGGTTAAAGGCGCGATCATTTCGCGCTTATTGGTTCTTACCGCCGTCACGTTTGCCAAACCACATCCGGCTAATCAGTTTATCGCGTAGAATAAACTGATGGTAGGCCCAACCCAGTACATGAAGAATAATAAGGGCTAACATCAAATTGGCTATAAATCCGTGTGCCACACGCGGCGCAAACTGCATGAGGTCGGCGGGAATGGGCTGCCCGTTTCCACCAAATATTATACCAAATAATCCCGCATTAATTGCTGTTCCCACCCCGCTCATAACCATTGCTGCGGTGAGAAGGTAAAGTCCCCAATGTGCGGCTTGCGCACCCAGGTTCAGCACAGCATTTTTTGCATCCGCTTTAGGCGGGTTTTTTGAGCGCATTTTAACAATAATACGCACAATAAGCAGGGTGCCAATCACCATTCCCCAAATCATATGACCTGTCAGGCCAAACATTTTTTCAGGGTCTGTATTTGCCATATCTGCCAGCGTGGGGCCGCCGACGATCAATGCGAGTAAAATCATAAATGCCAAAACCCAATGCAGGGCAACGAGTAAGGGGTGATAACGCGTCATTTCCATTTTCTTTCTTGATTATACATGTTCAAATTTTGCCATTTTAAGCAATTTAATTTCTATTCTAATGTTACATATGCTGTATATAAATAAACTAATTTGAAACTTAATGTTACGTCAGTGTAACAAAGAGAGGTTCTTTGCGATCAATTGATTGGGAAATGATGCCCTATTTTCTTGCCGTTGCAAGATCGGGGTCGCTGCGATCTGGTGCAAGTTTATTGAATGTGAGTTACGGCACGCTCAATCGCAATATTCAAGCCTTAGAGAGCAGTTATGGGGCGCGTCTGTTCCATCGATCTCGCAAAGGGTTTACGCTGACTGAGGCAGGTATGGCCATATTACCACTTGCGGAAAGTAGTGAAGAAATTCTTCAAAAGGCACGACATCGTGTGGAAGGTTTGGACCGAACCGAAGCTGGTCGAATAAGATTCTCGCTTCCACAGATGCTGGGCTACGACATTGTTGCACCCATCATCGCCAAGTTTCAAAATCTTTATCCCGCTATACAAGTCGAAGTACGCATAACATCTGATGTGGAGAGTATTCCTGATGGCACCACAGATGTTGGGCTGCGTGGCGCATATGAAATTGATGAAGATGTGGTCGCAAAGAAGCTTTATCGCATAGCCGTTTCGCTTTTCGCTAGCCAAACCTATGTCGAGACTGTTTTTCCGACCGCAGGTTCAAATGGTGCGGGATTAAGCTGGATTGGAATGTCTGAAAATCAGGATACAAAAAATCTGATGAAACGCGCAGGATATCCTTTGGCAGATATACGCCATATCGTTACAGATGGACATATGCGCTTGTGCCTGCTGCGTCAGGGGTGTGGAATGTCTCACCTACCACTAATATTTGAAAGCCTCTACACCGATATCTGTCGCGTACCACAAGCTGAAGTGACGCTTGATAGATATCTTTGGATTGTGTGCCACGAAGATTTGGCAGGAACAGTTCGAGTTCGGCGATTTGTGGATTTTTTGATGCAGGAACTGATTGATTTAAAGCCCCTTATGCAGGGTGAGTTATTTCAGAAGTAAATTGGCAATAAGCCGTATAAACCGTCCGGATTACAGGACATTTATACGGCTCGAGCTTTTGTCTTACTTCATGTCATTCCTAAAGCCATGAGATGTTTTTGAGGCGGCCTCAGGCATCCTGCATCATCAGGCTGGTTAGATAAGAGTTCTTTTTCTGCAAAAATTGCTCAAGGCGTTTGGGATAGCCTTCTGGTGGTGCATTGATAACGGACGGACGCGCCGCAAGTGTTTGTCGCCATTTCTGCACGGCATCCAGATCGCTCATGATTCCAAAATCGTCAATCTGGTCAAATACGTCGAAATACCTGAATATGGTTGCCCAAACGCCATCGATCATGTGGAATGTGTCTCCGGCGAAGTAATTGCCTGATACTTCTTGCTCAATGCGTTGAAACTTTGCACGAAGTGCAGCGCGTTTTTGCTCAAAACTATCGGCATCCTTTGCACTATAGAACCCGCCAATCCCAGCCAGAGTTTCTGACCCGAACTCAATCCACGAACGATGACGTGCTTTTTCCAGACTGTCTGTTGGATGCAGCGAGCCGGGCGTGGTTTCATCCAGATATTCGGCAATGACCTGGCTTTCAAAAAGCACAGATGTTTCGGTTTCCAAAATAGGCACACGGCCAAGCGGGGACATTTGTTTGAACCAGTCAGGTTTATCCGCCAGATCAATATATGTGCGGCGATGTTCAATATTCTTTTCGGACAAAACAATGACCGCCCGTTGGACGTAAGGGCACAGGTGATGACTGATGAGGTGAAAACTATTCATAGTAAAACTCCATTTAGATGCATTTGCATGTAATTAGGATGTTTTGCCTTGCATGTCAATGCAAATGCATCTACTTTTAATTATGACCATGCCAAACGACATCACAGTACAAACCTGGATAAAGCTAGCCCGAGCCTTCGGCAAAGCAATGTCAGATATCGAACAAGCCTTGCAGGACAATGAACTACCGCCGCTTAGTTGGTACGATGTGTTGTTGGAGTTGGAGCGGGTAAAGGGCAAGGGGTTGCGGCAGTTTGAGTTGGAAAATGCTTTGCTGCTCAAGCAATATAGCGTCTCTCGTCTTGTCGAAAAAATCGAAAAAGATGGCTGTTTGCAGCGTGTGGCAAGCAAAGAGGATGGCCGCGGAAAGCGATTACACATTACAGATAAGGGCAGGGCATTGCGTCAAAAAATGTGGCTCATCTATGGTCCGAAAATCGAAGATACGGTGGGTCAGAAATTATCACAGACGCAATGTCAGGAGTTGGGCATGCTTTTGGGGAAACTGAGTAATAGTCCAAGCTGATTTAGTTTTACCTGATTTAGATTTACCAGATTTAGTTTTACCTGATTTTCTGGGAAATCTTCGCCGCCCGTGTTGTGACTGTGAAAGCAACTGTAAAATGCAAATTTCCAAATCATGAGAAGCCCGTGTTTTCGAAAATTTCACTCAATGCTATTCTAGCCACCGCCATATCCCTAATATTTGGAGTTCTGATTGGCACGTTTGTCATGTATCTGGTTTTTGCCTGTTTTGTCTCCAGACCATATTCTTTTTGTTGGGCAAACACTTAATGGTTACGTGGAAACGCTGACCAATTCAGTGGAAGAATTTTTGGAATATGCAGCCGCGGTTCTTTTGCTTTCCCCAGCAATGCTCTGCCGATCAGAAACACCTTAATTTCCGCTTTCCGTGTACCTGAATATTACTTTTTCGGAGGTTTGCCAGCTGCAGGCACTGGTGTCGGTACTTTAACGACAGTCGTTTTTGTCTCAGCCACCCCGAAGAAAGCCTTTATTGCGGACAGGAACCTATTTAAAATAACGATGGTTAGTGATGTGCTGTAACCCAAGACAAATGGTAGGAGCAACAATACCGCTTGTAGCGCTATTTTTCCGCCTTCTGCGCCGTTGTCCACGGGCACTGGTTTGATCAGCCCTTGTGTGAATTCAACAAAATCATTGAAACCAAATGGAATTGTAATAATGAGTGCAAACAAGGCACCAAGCAGCATTCTTAGCAGCAGCAATAGTCGATTGTTAATATCGAACGTGATTTCCTCAGAGACCGCTATGGCGTTGAAACCAATTGATGCAATCGCCCCCAGAGCACCGAGAAGAAGAAGCCAAAACACATAGATCGGAAGAACAATTTGCCGTGGAGAGATTTTATCTCCACCTATAAAGTCAATTGTTTGAATGAGGACAGCAGATATCAGTAACAGTGCCGCAAAAAAACAAAGGTATCCTGCCAGTTTCGGGAACCAAAGCGGGATTTGCTGCCCCATATACCGACGGCGCGCAGGTTCGTCTAAGAGGCCAAATAGACCATTATTGATCTTCTCCAGATTTTGCCACTCTTCAGCAGTAGCTGGTCTTCCCTTGAAGTCTTTAAACTTGTAAACGCGAAATTCATTGGGAAACAGCCGTTCTGGTACTTGAACTGTTTCCTGCACCAAAAATGTGTATAGTTTTATAGTTCGATGGATACCTTCGATGAAATCTTGATCATTAATAAGATTCGGATCATCATCAGGAATTTCGACTGCTGTTTTAAACAAATTATTTGTTAGTATTTGCATAATTTTGTTCCCCCCAAGTACGTAAAAGCAACTATAAATATCAAATTACATGGATACAACTATATGCAAATATTTCTCAGAGTCCAATTTCGAGGGTTAGGACGGGGCCAGAAATGTGCTTATGCTGCTGGTTTAAAATGCTTTATCCCTTGGAGCCGAAGCCTTTGGGAGAATTGAATGATAGAACAAGTCGTATTATCGCATATTGATTATCGCCAGTTCTAGACGAAAAAACTACTCATTAACGTGAGCACTATTTGAGGAAATCCAATGCAAATAAGTAATTTGCGACATGTGGATGATTTTGCGACCATAATTGCTGATCGTTGTTGGCACCAATGGTGGACAAAGACTGATGTATCGCTGTTGGATTACTCAGCAGGCATCAAACAAATGACCGTTAAAAGTGGAATTCCCATAGCTCTTGTTGCGCACCGAGCATCTCAATTTATGGGTTCTGTGTTGTTGATAGAAAATGATTTAGCCGCACGAACCCAATATTCGCCTTGGATTGCTGCATTGTGGGTGGAGCCGGAATTCAGATGTCTGGGGATTGCAGGCGAACTTATAAAAGCTGCAAGAAAAGAGGCGTCGCAACAGGGATTTCGAACGTGCTATCTTTGTGCCACAGACGCAAATTCGCTCTATTATTTGGCGCGAGGTTTCGCACCTGTTGAAAACAATGTGAGTGGGCGGAATATCTTCATGATCGAAAGCTAAATATTGATCGTGAAGCGGACCAACGTTGCGGTCAATTAAAAACGTATACTTGAAACAGTATTCCGTCTTAGCTTCCGCTTTCCGTATCCTTAACAATACGGCCTTCTTCTAATGTGATGATACGGTCAGCGAGATCGAGGATGCGATTATCGTGGGTGACCATAACGGTGGTTGTGCCACGAGTTTGGCCCAATTCTTTGAGCATTTTTACCACATTAAGACCCGATTCTTTATCAAGCGCTGCGGTGGGCTCGTCGGCAAAGATGACCTCAGGGTTGGATACGAGTGCGCGAGCAACTGCGACACGTTGTTTTTGCCCCCCAGACAGTTTTGCTGGCAAAAAACTGCTGCGATCACCTAGCCCCACAAGCTCTAACATATGGTGCGCCGCTTGTTTTTGTTTGGCTTCTTGTCCAGCGCCGTGCACCTGTAATCCCATCAAAACATTTTGCGTGGCTGTCAGGCTATCATGCAAATTATGAGCCTGAAAAATGAAGCCTAATTTACGCCGTGCAGCAACATTTTGTGCCTCTGTCGCGCCATTTAATTCTGTTCCCAGCAGTTTCACGCTGCCGCCCATCACGTCGCGTAAGCAGCCCATAAGCGTCAGTACGGTGGTTTTGCCGGAGCCGGATGGCCCCATAAGAATGGTCAGGCTGCCTTTTTTAATCTTCAAATTAATATCAAAGATTGCCTGTTTTCGTGCTTCACCCACACCAAACCAATGATCAAGATGCTCAACGATAATTGGATATTGCTCTGCCATTACGCCTCCTAAAACAAGTCTGCCGGGTCAGCACCAGCAAGGCGGCGCGTGGCAATGGCACCGGATATGGAGCAAGCGATTAAAGTTCCAAAAAACACCATAACAGCGCGAGCTAAGCCCATCTCAACGGGTAATCCGGTTGCATTTGAGAGGCCCAAATAAAGCAAACTGGCGAGAATGACGCCTGGGATGAAACCAAACACTGCCAAAATCAGCGCTTCTTCAAATACAATGCCCAGAAAGAAGCTGTGATCATAACCCATCGCTTTAAAAGTCGCATATTCTTTAAGGTGGTCAGACACATCTGTTGCCAACACTTGGTAGACGATCACTATGCCAACCAATACACCAATTAAAACGCCAAACCCGAAGATCACGCCTGTAGGTCGTTCTGTGGTTTGGTATTTCAGATCGGCGGCGGCTGCATCTTCCACCGAGCGAACAATAACACTGTCACCGGGTAGGACTTTGCGTAACCGCTCAACCACAACATCGATCGAAATGCCATCTGCAACTTTGACCAATATGTGATTAGGCGCACCGGCAATGCGTTTTGGAAACAAGCTCAGGAAGGTTTGATCTGAGGTGAATAACGTGCCATCGGCGGTAAAACCACCACCAACCTTGATCAGATCCACGGCTCTAACCGCAGTGCCGTTAAGTTCGAAATCAAGCGGCTTGGCTCTGCTAACATCATTAAACTGGTCCTGCGATGCGCCGCGCGTGCTTTCATCAATTAGCAATGTATTGGGCAAGCGCAACAGATCAAGCTTTTCAGATATTTCAGCGCTTAGAAACGGAGTTGCGTCAGGGTCGATGCCAAAACTTTGTAAATTTGAAGAACCGCCATCTGGCTGTTGCCATTCCAGCGTTGCGATATAAAGCGGTGTTGCATCTGAAACACCCGCAACACCAAGTGCTTGAAACATGCGTTGACGCGAAAGATTGCTCCCATCGGTCAATGTGTTGGTATCTTCCGATGAAATCATAATATCAGAATTAAACAAAGCGTAGGGCGCAACGGATGCACCATTTAGAGCACCTAAAATGCCAAGTTGCACAAATACCAAGATGTTGGCAAAAGCAACGCCAGCGACTGCAGCTGCCAGCTTTGCCTTGCTATGAGAAAGCTGTAGCCAGCCGATGGGCATGCGGCCAAATATCAGTTTAAGCAGATGGCTCATTGATCACGACCTGCATCAATGCGCGCAACGACCTCCAGATTGGTCAAACGCGATGCAATTGCCGATGATGCATCATCCAAGGCAACAATCACATCAACAACGCGCGCATCGGTATTTGCCGCCGGGTCATCTGATGTGATGGTCTGGCGGCCAATTTCCAACCCGATAGCGGATACGGTGCCCATGAGTTCTTGCGGCAATGCTTTGGCAGATATTGTTACCGGATCGCCTAGTGATACGCGCCCAATCAGAGTTTGATAAACCTCCACTTCCACTGTCATTTTTTCCGTATTTCCAAGGTTTAAAATCCCCGTGGATGGCGGGCGTTCACCCGGATTTACGTGAATATCAAGCACAGTGCCATCGGCAGATGCTTTAACATAGGCTTTGCCCAAATCCGATTGCGCTCTTGTGAGGTCAGAATAAGCAGCGTCAAGGTTTGCTTCTGCTACTGCAATATCGGCCTGTAAGACACCATTTTCTGTGTCATAACGTGACAGTGTCGCCCTTGCACGCTCCACGTCCAGCAGTGTTTCAGTTGCCCGCGCTTGCGCATTGTCAAATTTAGCACGTGTTGTCACACCACGTTCAAGCAGCGACGTGGCTCGCTCCAGATCAACTTTCGCAGCCTCATAGGTGACTTCCGCGCGGGAAAATGTCGCCCGTGCTTCACTCAGGCTTGCCTCGGTTTTGCTTTTGGTCTGGTTTAGCGTGGCTGTTCGAACTTTGAGGGTTGCCTTGGCTGTTTCAACAGCATTTTCAAGTTGGGTCAGATTATCAAGTACCGCAAGCGTGTCACCGCGCTGTACTTTGTCGCCAATACCCACATTCAATGCCGCGATACGGGCATCACCAGCGCCAAAGGGTGTTGCAATGGTTATCACATCGCCATCGGGAATAAGGCGACCAAGGGCAAAAATATCGCCTTCGCTCAAAACCGCAACTTCTTCCTGACTGGTGACTTTATCCAGTGCCACAGCAATCGGGGTTGATGTGCCGCCGCCAGGTGCCAGGCCTGTAATGCCGAAAAATGCCTTTAATCCCGGTGGCTGAAAATACATCCCTACAATCCCGCCAAAGACAATCAACATCATGGCAACAGGGATGAATAGAAGCTTGCGAGATGATCGTCGTGGCTTTGCAGCGGGCGAACTTTCGTCTGCCTTATCATTTTTTACAAGCCCGTTATCCACCAGTGGAAGCTCAATTTTATCTGTTTTTTCATTCATTTAATCTGTCGCACATATAATTATTGACCAACGGGTCATTAATTATATAAAATCATCTGAATTGCAAGTGGATAATTATTTTGAGAGTAAAATGAACGACAAAACAACGCACAGGCGCAAACAACATCGTCCGCAAGAGCTTATTGCAGCTGGGTTGCAAGAGTTTGCAATCAACGGTTTTGCCGCCACGCGAATGATTGATATTGCAAAACGTGCAGGCGTCTCCAAAGGCACTATTTACGTTTATTTCGAAAGCAAAGAGGCTTTGTTTGAAGCAGCTGTTCGCTCGCAAATATTACCGTATCTGGATCAGGTAGGTGCAATGGTTTTAACTCATAAAGGCAGCACAAAAGACCTCATACGAATGATGATTAATATGATGTACGCCAAGATTGTTCAAAGCAACGCGAGGGATATAATCCGGGTGATGATCGCAGAAGGGCGAAAGTTTCCAGCTTTAGTGGAGTTTTACTATAATACTGTGCTGGAAAAGGGACTTGGAATTTTAGATGCAATCGTCCAACACGGTGTTGAACGTGGTGAGATTAAAAATGATATGATCTTAAAAGAACCCCGATTGCTTGTTGCACCGATCATATTCGCTGGCGTTTGGTCCATGGTGTTTGATGAAATAAATCCGATAAATATTGACCAATTTTGCGAGGCGCACCTTGATGTGCTGTTTAATGGGATATTTGCCTGATTTAAACTGTTATTTGCATTGATAAAAACATCGCGTTAAACTTGTTGTGTGGGGGAGGTTAAATGCAAAAACATTCAAATTTCTGGATTGGCTTTTTCATTGCTTTTTTGCTGTTGGTGCCGATATTGCTAGGTGCCTGGGGCATTGCGCAAGAGCATGCCAAGGCGATGATCACCTTTGCTCTTGGCGCGCTGTTCAGCGCCATTCTCATACTTGTCCTTATCTTGTTTTTCCGGGACAGAATTCTGGAGAAAATATTTGGAAGCACCAAATCCTCAATTGAAGATGTCTCGCAGGAAGCGCTTCTGGCGCTGACGGCGGCCACAACTGGCAAGAAAGATGAGGCGATCAAACATACGAGCAGCCTCGTTGGCGCAGGTGCAGCATGGTATATGTGGGCAGGCTTTTATCGTTGGGTAATTGGCACCTGTGTGGCGCTTCTCGTCGGGTTTGGCGCGTTCACGGGGACGGTTTTGCTGTTTGAGCAAAACAAGAAGCTGGATGCGCAAACCGAGCAATTAATTGCCCAGAATAAGCAATTTGAAGCGCAAAATGCATTGGCAAGTGTTAGTATGGTATCTGGACTTCGCGAGCGTCTGCGGTCGGTTGGCACCAGAAGCAATACCGATATAGGTATTGCGCCGGATGTGTTTTTGGAATGCGGGGTGGATTTTGATTATTCGCACAAACTTTCATTGCCTGCTAATCCGTCTGAGGTTGCCGCTGTTAAGCTTTTGGCCCAAGATGAGAACCTGTCTGACAATGTCATCCAATCGCTAACACTGTTGTTGCGTGATGAAAGTTCGGCAGTGAAATTTGCCGCTCTGAGCATTTTGGATGAACTTGAGCAAATACCAGAGCAAACCGAGGTCTATATTGCTGATTTGCGCCTTGTTTATGACAATAACAGTATCATCGATTATACGCTTCAATCCGATGTAAATATCTGGTTTGCAAGATCGCTTGTTGCCGGGTTCAAATGTGAAAACTGTTTAGTGGATTTGGATGATTCCGTGTTTCAGGGTCATGTTGATAAAATCGATCAAGTCAGCCATTCGCTTTATACACCCGTTTCGTCGCTCACAAATGAGGCTTCAGCTCTGCCTGAAACACATTTCTCATCTGTTGTTGCAAGTATTGGTCAGGCATCTCATCAGTTGATGACAACAAGTAAAAACATTAGTCGAGTTTCGGAAGGCCCTTTAAGTTTTTATTTTTTGAGTAACTTTTCTGACAATCCGCATTGCAAAACGTTAGAGACGCTCTCGCGGCAGAATCCATTCCTATTAAAGGTAAAGGAGACAGAGACGCAGCCTGAGGAGGCAAAAATTCTGCCGGAATGAGCTACCGCCTATAGAAGTAAGTAATTTTGCCTAAAACTAATGCTGCTTGTTTTTTTGGCAGTGTGTATCGCGGTTTGCGACCTATCCAGATATCTTCGCTTCTGTGCGGTTTTTGACAAGGATCAGGATCACATTGTGAAAATCTTTGAAAAAGAACTCATGCCAGAATTTGGAATATGCGCCTAATTGAGAATTGTCATAAGTACGGGTGGTCAGCGATAAGCGGGTTTTCCCGTCCATATCCTCAAGTAAATATTCGCCTGAAAGGATGTTAAAATACTTCCCGCCAACTTTGACATGCGGGTCTTCAAGTCCCTCTGCAATCCACCCTTCAGGAAATTCAAAATCCCACGCAATACGACGGTTTTTCTCAATAGCGGTAATCCGCTCGATGAAATGAACATCTTCTCCCCAGTGAGAATGCCGAATGGTGCCATTCGGACTTTCTTCCCAAATGGCTTCGGTTGGCTTTGGCACGCCAAGAAGGTGTGACATGCGGGTTGGTATTTCCTGCGGCGAAATATCAGGAATTGATTTGAGCATGTTAAACACAACTTCCGGAGGCGCATTAACTTCTATCATGTTTGAAATTTCATATATTTCCGGCGGCATCGGCTGGTTTTCCGGCAGGCCCAAAAGTGCAAAAGCAATAATTGGCAGAGTTACAATTTTCAAACTCCCGTTTGCCTCCTGTTTCCACCGGATCACCATCAGATAAATAACGCCGCCCAGCAATGTTCCCAATAATATTGGCACGACTGCCATCGCAATGCAGATCATTCCTTCAAGGCTCGTTGTGACAGACATGGCAACGGATATAGCCATGATGCCGATCAGCCAAAGCAGAGCTTTGCCAAAAGATTTGAATGAGCCTTTTGGCCGGAAATGCATGATGATCAAGCCGCATAGAATGGGAAATCCAAACAAGAAGGCAAAGCTTACAAGTTCCACATCAATCATAAGGGCAATCACATAAAGCCCCAGTAACCCGGCGACCAGCAATATGGCAGGGGCGGCGATCCTTATTATTTTAAATAACAATGTCCGGCTCCTGCCTTTTGGAAAACATGTATGGTCATAATGGAATTAGTACGATCTGGTCCTGATGGCAATTGCCCATGCTTACGGCATGCGTATATTGGGTATATCTCATGAAATTAATTGGGAGGAGTGAATATGTCCCTAGATGACAGATTACGAGCAAATTTGACAGAAAATCTCCACGCCGAACATTTTGCTGATGAAATCCGCATTGTTGGCGGAATGGATGATTGTCCTGAAACGGAGAGGGTCCTCGATGCTTTCCGAAATGTCCCGCGAGAGGCATTTGCAGGTCCTGGGCCTTGGAGCACACGATCTGTGTTTTATGACATGGCATTGCGCAAGACACCGGATGCCGATCCGCGCTGGCTCTATCACTGTGTGCTGGTTGTTTTAGATGAGAAGCTGGGCATCAATATCGGCGAACCCTCATTTTGGGCGCGCATTTTAGCTCGAACATGCATTCGTTCAGATTCGCGTATTTTACAAGTTGGGGCAGGTGTGGGTTATTACACTGCGATATTAGACCAGCTCGCTGGCCAAGGCGGAAAAATAACGGCTTATGAGGTTGATGATGCTCTTGTTAAGCGAGCCAGAGAAAACTTACAAAGTTTGTCGAATGTTGGTATCCAACAAGGCAACGCTGCCATTGAGTTAGAAGAGAACGGCCCCTTTGACCTGATCATCAGCTTTGCCGGAGCAACGCACATACCAGCTAAATGGATAAGCCAGCTCACTCCAAATGGCCGTATTCTTTTGCCAATGACCGGAATAAACGGATGGGGAGCAATGGTGTTGGCAAGAATGCAAGATCAAAGTTTAACTGGCAAAACACTTGGCCGTTGCGCTTTCTACCCTTGCGCAGGCGCACGAAATGATATGCAGGCAAAACGCCTCGACGAGCTTTTGTACACACGCGCACAATGTGACAGGGCGCAAGTAAACTTTTCTGAATTTAGTTTGGGAGCACATATTGAAAGCGTTATGCCCGAAGCTTAACCTCGACAGCGTTCAAGAGCTAAGATAAAATGGGATATCTCCAGAAGGTGCCATTTTCTAACAAGTTAGCTGAGTGATATCTGTTCAGAATGGATTTGCGCTTTCCTAAAGGCTGTCGGTGTCATATTTGTCACCTTTTTAAAGGCGGTATAGAAAGATGAGCGGGAATTGAACCCCACATCATAGGCGATGGTGAGGATGGTTTCTGAGCTGTCTTTCAGTCGATCTTGCGCGTCTCTTATCCGATATCCATTTACGAAATCAAAGAAGTTTTCACCGATTTTTTCATTCAGAACCTGAGAAACATAATTATCCCCCACGCGCACATGGCGGGCCAAAATCCATAAAGACAGGTTAGCATTCAGATAAAGTTTGTCGGCCTGCATTGCTCGGCGTAATTTCTTGGCAATTCTGACTTTTGCCTCCTCATCCAGTGCTGATTTCTCATAGCTGGGTGCGGGCGATTTTTCCGCCTGATGTGGCACAATGCCGGGGCGCTGTCGCAGTCCCCAAAGCGTGATTGTCGTAACAATGACAATGTTAAACGCATATTCCACGACTACTGGCACGCCGGGGCGATCGGTCACCATCTCAAAAATAACGGATCCGGTTTGCAATATCCAATAAACCCCGTAGCTTGCCATGACGAACGAAACCCATTGCATCTCTTTTTTCTCGGTGCTGGCAAAAACATCTTTCAACCGAGCATGATATTGAACCAGCCGCCGCGCTGTTAATGTGAAATAGAAGGCCCACTGAAATGGTATGGGAAACATCAACCCTTCATAGTTTCCGCTCAAAATCTGGTTGCGCACCGCAGCTTCATCCAAAATAGGGATTGCACCATCAATCATCATGATGGCAATAATTATGGCGGCAAATGCATAGAGCAAAGGCAACGCAAAATGCCAGATAAGCCTTTTCGGCAACTGTTGATTTTCGGCAGTTAGGGTCCACACATAAAGCCAAAAAAGCGGTGTCACGCTCGCAGCGCCCACTATCCATAATGAGCGCACAATTGCTTTTGCATAAGGGGATATCAAAATTGGATTAAGAACCGTGCCCAGTTCTGCCATTGTGGAGGCAATGAGGAAAAACGCCAGAAGCCGAAACACCAGTTTGTCGCGATCCTGGGTAAGACAATAGAGCGCGCCAAAGGCGGAAATCGTGGCTGCAATCGTTGCCAGCAGCGTGACGGTGTTTTCGGTATGGAACATGAAGATACCTTTTGTGTCAGGCCGATTTACTTAGCGTCAATTTCAATTCATTTCCAGACTGGATTGTCCTAATAGATAAAGTCGGACACTTGTTTTGTCCTTCTCGCGCTTGCTCGGACGACACCTATCATTTCGCTCCATATGACCGCCGCAACATATCATTTTTGGAGACTTGTAAAATGTTGCGTAAATCCCTGACTGCCGTTGCAATATCACTATGCTTTGCAACAACACCGCTTCTGGCGGAAGAAACCCTGCCAAAAGGCAATCCGCCAGTAGATAGCCCGCCAGTAGATAGCTCACCAATAGATAGCCCACCTGCGGGCAAATGGAATTCTAATGGAACCTGGACCTTTGGGCTAATCGCATCGGGCGGAAAAAGCATCTATGTGGGCGAGAAGAACAAAGCCACAGTGCTGCCCTATCTGGCATTTGACAGTGAGCGCCTTCATTTCGGCGTTGATGATGGGCTGGCTTATCATTTTTTAAATTTTGGAGATCCGCAAACCTCTGGCGGGCAGCTCTCATTGGTTTTGGCGCCGAGATGGGAAACTGCATTGCGTAAAAGCAGCATATTCGATGGCATGGACCGTGACTTGCCCATCGAAGGCGGTGTTCGTGGCAGATATAATGCCTATGGATTTTTCGGAGAAGCAAAGGCGCTTTTTGATATATCAGGTGTTCACGGGGGGTATGAATTGGAAGCAGCATTGGGTGCTGAGCGACAGTTTGGCAGATTTGGTTTTGAAGCCAAGCTGGGCGCTAGATACAGAGACAAAAAACTGAACTTTGACCTTTACGGGGTTTCTGCCGCCCATGCCACCGCGACGCGAAAACAGTTCACCCCGGATGCCAGCGTGGCTGGCTTTGCGAGTATTGGCGCACGCTATTTTATGAGCGAAGACTTATCACTGATTGGCAATGTAAGCGTGGAAAATATCGGTAAAATGAAAGATAGCCCGCTGGTAGAACGCGACCACAGCATTTTTCTCACGATCGGGATCATGAAGAGCTTCTGATTGTTGATGATGGGCAAGCAAACAGCCGAAAGTGCGGCTGTTTGCTTCTAGTACTCTAATATCGCCGGATTTAGCTTCATATTTTCTGCGCGCTAAATTCCAGAATTCGCTTTGGACGTTCATAACGATCAATTGACTTCTCTTCGATGTCGGTAAGCTTCCATTCTGACTTAAATAGCAGTTCGACATCGGCTTTGCTGAAGAAGCGCTTTTGTTGCCCTTTTACCATATATAGCCCAGATTCAATTTCTGTATGGCCTTTTGCTCCGTAATTATCATCGTTATTGGAGTTTACCCTGACCACGATGACACCTTTGGGAGTCAGAACACGCGATAATTCAGAGACAATTTTTTGCGTTGTGTTCCAGCTGAAATAGTGCAAACACAAGCTGGCAATGACCACATCAAAAGTGCAGGGTTTGAAGGGGAGCTCCTTGCTGTGGTCTACAACCAAAACCTGTTTAGCGCCTTCTATTTGGGATGGAGGCGACAAGTCACAAGCAACTACAGAACTCGAAAGTTCTGCAATTTTACGTGTATCATCTGCCGGGCCACAGCCAAGTTCAAGAACGTTTTTACCATTCAAGTCATCTGACCATTTATCGAGCCATGCAAAATCTGATTTCATTGTCTTAACTTGCCTTACGTTTTGCAACCGTTTGTAACTATTGTCAAAATGTTCAATGCCATCCCTCAAACACGTTTACAAATATTAATCATGCCGCCGGAATTGGCCCTGTATCGGTTGGCTTTTTGTAGCCTTCAATAAAACCGGGGCGGGCGGCGAGTTCGTTGTACCAGCGCAAAACATTGGGGTACTCGTTCAGATCAATCTCCTGCCACTCAAAGCGCGATGCCCACGGCCAGATGGCAAAGTCTGCAATGCTGATTTCATCAATCAGATATTTGCTGGTGGCAAGATGTTTGTCGAGCACGCCATAAAGTCTTTTACCTTCGTTTTGGAAGCGGTTTGCCGCATATTCGGAAATATCAGGATTAAACCTTACAAAATGGTGGGTCTGACCAAGCATCGGGCCAAAGCCGCCCATTTGCCACATTAGCCACTGCATCATCTGCCAATATTGGGAGGTGCCATATGCGGGCATAAATTTCCCCGTCTTTTCAGCCAGATACATCAAGATCGCACCGGATTCAAACAGCGCAACGTCGCCATCTGTATCGGTCAGGGCAGGGATCTTGTTGTTTGGCGCAATCTTGAGGAAATCCACCCCGAACTGATCATCTTTGGTGATATCAATACCCACGCATTCATAGTCCAGCCCCATCTCTTCCAGTGCGATAGAAACCTTGCGGCCATTGGGTGTACCCCAAGTGTATAAAGTGATCATGCTTTGCTCCATTTTAATGTCATTGTTGTAACCATTATTGGTCGTGTTGATAAGTGTTGTTATGTTGCTTACCCGTCGGCGGGTTTTCGAGTGGCAAGCCAGATGCTCAGAAGAACAATAGCTGTGCCCAGAATTTGAAGATATGTGAGACTTTGATTGAGCACCAACCAGCCCATAAGCACGGCCATTAATGGGCTTAAAAAGCCGAGCGGGGAGATCGTGTTGGGGTCAAGTTTGGCAATGCCTCGGAACCAGATAATATAGGTGAGGGCACCGCCAATAATGCTCAGATAGCCATAACCTACCAGGCTATTCATCGTAAAAGCAGGGAAATTGGGTTCGAGCGCAATGGCAACGGGTAGCAACAACAATCCGCCTGCAATGAGTTGCCAAGCAGTAAAGCGCAGGAGCGGGACAGGCGGCTGCCATTTACGGGTTAACACCACACCAAGCGCCATGGATGCCGCGCCGCCAAAGCCTGCAATAATGCCGATGAGATCAAATCCCGCTTCGGCAGTGAGGAGGAGCAATGCAACGCCGAAAATACCGAGTATTGCGCTGAAAATGCTGACTTTTCTAATTGGCACATTCAAGATAAAGAATGCCGCAAACACCACGATCAGCGGCTGCATAGCGCCAAGCGTGGCAGCAACGCCGCCGGGCAGGCGATAGGCCGCGACGAAGAGCAGCCACCAAAAACCCGAGAAGTTAAGTGCGCCCAGCACGAGCGTTTTCCACCACCATTCGCCTGTTGGCAGTTTAGGGCTGAAAAGCAGCAGCAATAAACCCGCAGGTAACGCTCGGATGGCCGCTGACATAAGCGGATAACCATCGGGCAAAAGCTGCGTGATAACGATATAGGAACTTCCCCATATCATGGGCGCAAGGCCAGTGAGGGCAATATTCAAAGGGCGGTTCATACCAAACTCCTAGCGAGTAATCCAATTTATCTTGACGTCAAGATACTTAGGGGTGATTTATCTTGACGTCAAGATAAATTTTTCATATAGATATTTCATGGATGATGTGGACAAAATTATAGAACAGTGGAACCGCGAACGGCCTGACCTCGATGTTGAGCCGATGGCTTTGATAGGGCGACTTATGCGGATCGCAAATCACCTTGGCAAAGGTATGGGGGAGACTTTTTCGAAGTATGATCTCAATCTTGCAAGCTTTGATGTACTTGCCACGCTCAGGCGCTCAGGCGCACCCTATGCGCTGTCACCCACCGATCTTATGACAACAATGATGATCACATCCGGCACGATGACCAATCGGATAGATCAGCTTGTTAAACGTGGTCTGGTCGAGCGTATCGCCAACGAAAATGACGGACGAGGGTTCCTCATCAAACTCACAGATAAAGGGTTCACCCTCATCGATGAAGTTGTTGGCGCGCATGTTAAAACACAAAAAACACTCGTATCAGGCTTTGCCAAAACAGACCGCAAAACCATGAATCAATTTATGAAAACCTATCTCGAAGACATTGAAAAGAATCAATGATATTTGCCAGGTCCTTGACCCATCATGCTCCGGACAGAGGACAAAGCTACCATTGAGGGCGGGTTTTATTTATTCGTTGATCGCATGTCTTATGCTTTCTAATAGGTGTATCTTGAGAAGATTAGAGGAGGTCAAGCAATGGTGAGCAAAGCAGTACATGTAGGAGGGTGTCTTTGCGGCGCAATCCGTTTCCAAGCGAAGGGCCCAGCGCTGAAACCTCATACTTGCTCTTGCAAAATGTGCCAACGCCACAGCGGCTCCCTTACGGCAGTCTGGGTAGAATTTCCCAAAGAATCCGTATCTTGGAACGGAGCAGGAGGCATGCCGACGACATATCGATCTTCGGAGTACTCTAGCCGCGCCTTTTGTCCCGTATGTGGCAGTACATTAGGTGCAATTGATGATGAACCAACCATCGCTTTGTTGGTTGGGACCTTCGACAAAACGAACAACAAAGAGCTTATTCCTTTAGCGCACTCTTACAAAGGACGTCGCCCAAAGTGGTGGCATGTCGATGTGCAAAGGTCATGATATTTGAACCAGAAAATTAGTATCACTCGAAACTAATAACTACTGGACTGCAATCAATTGCAGTCATTCAAACCCGACATAATTTTTCGGAGTTTGGCCCTAACGAGACTTGCATTAGATTTTGAAGTTGTGCAAAGTCACTGATTATAAACGTCTGTTTAGAGCTCCATCAAGACCGTTGCAGTATGCTAACTGTTTCGCTTTGCGAGAATTTTCTCGGCGGTCAAAATCATTTCTTGGTAACTTTTATGAGTGGCGTTTAGGTCAACATTTACTGGTAGGTAAGCTTCCTTCCTGGAAAGTCGGTCCATACCTGCCCAAATCTCCAGCTTCCCATTCATCAGATAAAAATCAATGAACCGCAACTTATCCAATTCCGCCTGCGCCCCGTCATAACTGCTATCGTCCTCAGTCGCTAAATGGTCGAATATCTCGAAGTCGAGACGTTCTGTACCAAAGTTCAGGACAAGCAATATCGATACAAGTTGATTGGTCGAGGTCAACTCGAGATTTACTGTCCCGTCGGCGCAATCAATTACTCGTACACCCATTTCTTCGAATGAGGGAAATCTCTCATGAAACGCTAATCGCACTGACAACAGAGGGACATCGGGAAAATCTTCGAGGGGTACTTCTTCTCCTGCTTTTATCCGGTCTATCAGATTGGCGCCAAATATCTCTCCAAAACCGGCAAGTTCGTAGAAATGTTCGCGCCACACTGTTGTGCTGGACTTTACCCCGAATTCCTGTTCGATGAAATGTTCTGCAAGAGCCCTAACCATTGGCAGGTCGCATGCAAGGCGGCGGCGATCTAAGGGATCATCGGGATCGATTAGGGGGTAATTATATGCGTGCGCCACAGCGCATCGGTTGGAAACATAAAGGTAGCTTCCTGCAGTTTCTTTCTTCGGATCAAAATCCGATTTCTTCTGCCATTCATAGGTTCGAACTTTGTCGCGTGCCATTGCAGCTTTTATGTTCGTGTCGATCCATTTTTTTTGAGCCTTAGAAGATTGAAGCGTAATATTAAGAATCTTAAAGAACGAGAGGCATTGATACGCGACGGAATTGAGATTGAGACCCTCGCGATAGAATGCAAGCGCTAACCTCGCTTTTTTGTCAGTTGGGTCAGGCACGTAATTTAGTTCGAAATGATCATCATACAATGCTTGGGCATCTGGTCCACCAAGGCCATGGACACGTGAACCGCCGCCGAATTGTGCGGTGTTGATGCCAGCTTTACGCACCCATGCAACGCTATTGATGAATGCGCTTATCAGACGTTGCCCATCTTCGAAGGACATACCGCTGTGTTCAAGCGCAATGACAGGGTAAAGGTCTCCGTATTTATCCTTATCTTCAGAGGATCTCGAAGGTATCAAATATAGCGTCCGCCCGCGGAATATTATCTCTGCAGGTTCTCTGGGGAAGCCCATACCAGTGATGCCACATTGAACCCACTGTCCCGTTTTGCGAAAAGAGGTATATTTTTATCTGCCATAAATGCCCCCAAGTTCCATGCACTGGGAAAATCCCACTTCGAATGACTTAGACATGAAACTCAGTTAACATCAAGATATTGCTTTACCAATCCATCCATATATAAATTGTCCCAAAAATCCACTTATCTGAACCCTGCAAGAAAATTCAAAATATGCACTCTTACCAGTAAACATGACTGTAATTGGCACATGTAATTATTCATTACTTTCTAAGTATTCTTCCGCTTCACCTACATAATGAGACTTTTAAAACTATCATCATTTCATTTGTGCAAATATCACGCTATCCACACGACCTCTCAAACTCACCTTGGCCTGCCGAAACTCAAATGCTTGCATATCGAATTGTTTTACGCGGCGCGGCTTTTGGGGGTGGAGGGTAACGCTTGTTCGAGATCTTGTAATACGTCATCCACGCCCTCTAGGCCGATAGATAAACGTACCAATCCTTCGCTGATGCCATGCAGTGCGCGTTCTTCTGCCGTATAGGTGGAGTGTGTCATGGTGGCGGGGTGTTGCACCAGTGTTTCTGCATCGCCCAGTGATACCGCACGGG
Organism: Lentilitoribacter sp. EG35; assembly: GCF_040784015.1. NCBI lineage: Bacteria > Pseudomonadati > Pseudomonadota > Alphaproteobacteria > Hyphomicrobiales > Rhizobiaceae > Lentilitoribacter > Lentilitoribacter sp. EG35. The sequence goes on along the minus strand of NZ_JBFNGQ010000006.1, from coordinate 203,039 downwards.
TTATCAGTTGCAGATTGTTCATCAGATTGCGACCTGCGTCGATACCGCCTTCCAGCTCAAATGCGATCATGCCACCAAATTGCGACATCTGGCGCTTGGCCAAATCATGCTGCTCAAAACTGTCAAGCCCCGGATACCAGACCTTTTGCACGGCGGGTACATCTTCCAACATTGCGGCAATGGTGGCAGCGCTTGAACAGTGACGATCCATGCGCAGCTCTAGCGTTTTTAAGCCGCGCAGGATGAGCATAGCGTTAAACGGTGCCATCACAGCCCCCGTCATATCCTTCATCCCGTAGAGGCGTATTTGAGAAACCAACTCCTCCGATCCCGCCAGAAGGCCCGCGACCACATCACCATGTCCGCCTAGATATTTGGTGGCAGAGTGCAGCACAATGTCCGCGCCATGTTTGGCCGGTTGCGTCAGATATGGCGTCGCATAGGTGTTATCAACCACCACATAAGTATCATTGGCATGCGCGATTTCAGAAATAGCCTGAATGTCCACAAGGCGCATGTTTGGGTTTGCCGGTGTTTCAAAATATACAATTTTGGTTTTTGCGCTGATAGCCCGCTCAAGATTGTCCGGTACAGTCAGATCCACATGGGTTACGGTAATACCGAATTTGGTTAACCCGTGCTGCATGAATGAAAATGTGCAGCCATAGAGGGTTTTATCAAGGATGACCTCATCGCCGGGTGCAAGAAGTGTCCACATTGTAGCCGTGATAGCGCCCATGCCCGATGCAAGTGCTAGTCCAGCTTCTGCGCCTTCCAGTATCGCGATGCGGCGTTCCAGCAAGTCGCAAGTCGGGTTGGAAATGCGGGAATAGATGTGACCTGCGCGATCTCCCGCAAACAGCTCTCCGCCAGCTTCTGCCGTCTCAAACGCAAAGGTTGAGGTCAGATGCAATGGCGGCGTCAGCGCACCCTCGTTTTCCATCGGATCATACCCATGGTGAATGGCAAGTGTGGAAAAGCTATTGGGATGATTACGCATATGTCAGGCTCCGATGAATGTTTCTCATCTAGCGTAGATCAATTTCACCATTAGGTTGTTGCTATTTATGCCATGAAATACCATGATATTAGCATAATATGCTAAGGATAGCCATTTTGGACCTAAAAGATCGACAAATTCTGCGAACACTGCAACGCAATGGCCGGATGACGAATCAAGACCTCGCAGCAGAGGTGAACCTATCGCCTTCTCCCTGTCTAAGGCGAGTTAAACTGCTTGAACAAAGTGGTGCTTTGAAAGGCTACAGCGCCGAGGTCGATGCACAGGCCTACGGTTTACCTGTGACTGTATTCGTGAGCATTAGCCTGACTAACCACTCAGAGAAAGTTGTCAAAAACTTTGAGCAACTGATAAGCCGTGTCGATCAGGTTCTTGAGTGTTTCATCATGACTGGGACATCCGATTACCTGCTGCGTGTAGTGGTTACTGATCTTGCAGATTACGAAAGGTTTGTTCGCAATCACTTGCAACCAATTGAGGGCATAGGGTCAATTGATAGCAGTTTCGTTTATGGTGTCGTTAAGAAAACAGCTGTATTTCCTTTATTCTAATTCTGCCCAGTCTTGCATTATTGTAACTGTAGTCGGGTCGAAGGTGGCTTTCAGAGCGTCTAATCAGGTGGCAGAAAATCATCAATACTGGCATTTGTAATACAGTTTTCAATGATCGCGTTTATTTCAGCAACGTGCGTCATCGGCAGATAATGACCAGCTGATTTGACAATATGCAGCGTCGCGTTTTTCGCATTGTGCGCTAAGTTTTGGCTATATTGAATTCCCGGGAGCTTATCATGTTCACCCGTGACAATATGAATGGGAAATTTCCAATCACATAAGACCTGCTCGCGACTTGGGCGTGTATGAAAAGCTGTCAATCCGTTTCTGAGTAAGTTTTGATTTTGGCGTAATGCAAGTCGTTCGGCAAATTGTACATCTTCTTCATCGCTGACCCCGTCAAACAGGTCTCGCCAATAGGTCTGCCACATGGTGTCAATATTTTTAGTTTCAAGCATTATGAGTGTATCTTGAAAGAAGTTCGGATCGGGGTCGCGCCGTGCTTTGGTGCCGATAAGCACTAAAGCAGTGACCCGTTCGGGCACTAGTCGCGCTATTTCAATCGCGCAGGATCCACCAACCGAGCAGCCCACAATAATGAATTTGTCCTGTTTGATTTGCGCAAGGCATTGCTCGGCCCAAATTTGAATATCATCACCAAACTCATAAAGATTTGGTGCATAGGTTTGCTCCGGCAAGAGGGACATCTGACCAGCCCACATACCTCCATTAAAGGGGAGTGCATGCAGTAGAACAAGACCAGGACCAGATCGTGTCATCTATGTCTCATCTGACTTCGCGCGTGATGGCGCGTTCATTGCCTTGGCAATGAAAACGCTGATTGGAAAACTGATCATAAATGTACCCACCATGGCGGTGATAATAAACGGCCAGGTAAACAGTTTCATGACAATGATTACAACAATACCAACCCCACTCAAAACTGCCCATATAATCATATGAAGGGCAATTGAAAGTGTCTGGTTCTGTTTGAAATCATCTCGCCAACTCATATCCATGTCTATCCATGTCTCTCCATGCCGCGCATAAATTCTAGCTGATGAAAATCGGCCGCGTAAGACGCTATAACGTCGCGTTTGATGCGGTCGGGAGAATGGGGAGGATTGTGTCCAATGCCACTCTTTGTTTTTTCTTTTCGCTAATTGGTGTGATGTAATACTCAATTAGATAGCGTCATATAGAGTTTCTGAGTTACACCCGAGTGCGGTCATTCAAGCCAAGAAGTTTTGTTCAAAAAAATTGACCTGAAAAAGACATTCAAACATCTTTCGTGACTTCGGCGAAGCTACCATGGGTTATCGCCCAATCATTAATCTGGGATAAAATAAGAGTCAGCGAATATCCCTTCTCGGTGAGTGAGTATTCTACGCGCTGTCTGGCATCATTTTTTTCGATGCGATTTATCAGGTTCGCAGATAGAAGATCTCTTAATTGTTGCGACAATATTTTTCGACTTATACCTTTGATTTTACGACTTAATTCTAAGAAATGCGTTTCCTGTTCCAGTAGGCAATGCAGAATTTGTGGTTTGTATTTTCCGCCCAGCATGCGCAGTGTTTCGGCTACAGGGCATATTCCAGTTTCAGAAATTTCCCACGAGCTAGTGTGGTCGTCTAAATTCGTCAAGATATCACCAGTTACAAAAAAGTACCTAATTGAAAGCTTCCAATTAAAGCACTTTATGTTTGCTTGCAATTAACTGGAAGGATTTTCACCTCATGGATAAGCAAGTCATAGTCCCTATTTCCATGCTGCCGTTCGGCATGCTGAACGCCTATCTCATAATACGCAAGCAAAGAGCTATATTGATTGACACCGGTCTTCCCAACTCAGCTAATCGAATTGAAAAAGTTTTAAAAAAAGCGGGCTTGGAATGGTTACATATTGACCTGATTATCCTCACTCACGGTCACATAGATCATGTAGGTTCAGCTCATCATGCCAGGGTTTTAAGCTCCGCACCTATTGTCGCGCACGCAGGGGATGTACCTTATATTCAGGACGGAAAGCGCCCCATGTTAAACCCAACAGGCACATTTGGAAAATTTTTTATAAAGACCAGGGCCATTGAGCAACCATTTAAATATTTCCAACCGGACATAACCATGATCGACAATGAGTTGTCTCTGGAAGATTTTGGCTTCAGGGGGCGTATCTTACATACGCCGGGTCACACGCCGGGATCTCTTTCGGTGTTTTTAGACGATGGAGAGGTTGTTGCAGGCGATCTGGTTGCCTCAGGCATCCTGTTAGGCGGCATAATGTTAAAGGATCGACCAAAGCCACCACCCTTTGAGGAAGATAGGCAAGCCGTTTTAACGTCGCTTAAGTTCCTGCTCAACGAAGGGGCAAAGAAATTTTACCTTGGTCACGGAGGACCACTGAGTGCAGAGCATGTAGACACATTTCTGAGAAAGCAACATCGTGCATAGGTCCGCTTGCGGCGCAAATGTTCACATCTGTGCAAATATCATAGTATTAGCCTGACATCCCGCGTATCGACCCCAATTAGTCCTTAGAGAATGGACTTATCATTGCTTCTAATCATGTTAAACCGATCTTGGTTCAGTTATAAAGTTTTGATAAGTGGTAACGTAAATAAAGGATAAGCGGATAATGTTCGAACAATTATTGCTTGGCTCTGCCATAACTCTCGTCTCATTGGTTGGTGGCGCTGTGCTATGGTGGGTTTTGAACGAAGTGCTTTTATTTATGGAGCCCTGGCTGCGGCGTCCGCCTTATCCGGCCAAATCGCTTCTGGTGATTTTTATGGTTGTGTTTTCGACAATGGCTATGATGACATTTGGGGTTTGGCTATGGGCAATTGTTTTCAAGCAAATGTCAATTTTCGGCACCTTGGAGGAGGCTGTTTATTATTCTCTGGTGGCCTATACGACGTTGGGCATTGGTGACGTTGCTATTCCAACAGATAAGCGTTTATTGGGCGGTATGACCGCAGCAAATGGGTTTTTAATGTTTGGGATTATGACGGCAATGGTAACGGACACCTTGCGTCATGTCCGAAGAGTTCAACATAATTTGCTTGATTAGAAGTACATTTAATCTTTATGCCTGACTTAAGTTTTTTAAAAACAGCCCTCGAAAGGGCTGCTTAAAGATCTGATTTTGTAGCGCTTATCTGAACTCAAAGGCTTCCATGTGGATTTGTTTGTGGCTGACACCTTTGGCTTTCAGATCTTTGGAGATCGGGCCTGTCATGGCTTTGGGTCCGCAGAGGAAATAGTCATAGCCGGGTAGTGCATCAGGTAATTTTTCTTCCATGATGTCCACGCGGGCGAAATTTCCTTCATCAGAGAAGAGCGGAATGATTTTAAGGCCTTTGAGCCGTTTTGCATGGTCTAGAAGCTCATCCAGAAAAAGCGCTTCTTTTTCTTCTCTGGTTGCATAGACAAGGTGAATGTCGCGTTCATCATCATCCTTCATATTCCGAATGGTGGATAGGAAAGGGGTGATGCCGATGCCGCCTGCAAGCCAGATTTGCTTGTTGCCACCTTTGCTCATATCAAAGCGCCCATAGGGGCCGCGCACTTTAACCTCGCCACCAGCTTCTAGTTCCTCGCGCACTTTCCGTGTCCAGTCACCCAGAACTTTGATAGTGAAGCGAAGATTGTCCTCATCGGGTGCGCTGGAGATGGTGAACGGGTGCGGCTCATTCCAGTCTTTGCCAGCGACTTCCACAAAGGCGAATTGCCCCGGTGTAAAGCTCATCTTTGCGCCCATTGGTGCTAATACCAGCTCTTTTGCCCGCTCATGCGCGTTGATCGCGGCAAGCTTGTACGGCAGTGCTGTTTTGCGGTTCATACCAAAGACCGAGTAAAGAAAGGAACCCGCGCCGATGATAGCGGCAATGAAGATCAAAATTCCAGAGGTGCTAAACCGCTCGTAAAAGATCGCAGGTGCCGTCATAAAGTGACCGATAACGAGGAAATATACCAGCCCCATGAGCTTATGCATGGGCCGCCAGCGACTGTAGGAAATTTTACGGTTCAGCGTGATCGCCAAGGATAAAACAAGCACGATAAGCGCAATCATGCCCATGGGGGCGGAGGGCACGAGTGCATTGGCGATTTCATCCACGCCAGCTGGCAATTCCTTTGGCACGCCAAAGAAATGGATTAATACGAAGATCAATGACATGGTGCCAGTGACTTTGTGGACCTGATACATGCGATCAAGTCCGCCAAACAGGTCTTCCAAAAACCGTGCCCGCGTGGATAAAATCATCGAGGTCGTCATTAATAAAAACGCAATGCCGCCCAGCATCGTTGTTCCTGTCGTACGTGGTTCATGTGCTTCTGGCGCAAATGCCAGATGCAGCGCCATAAACAGCGCAATAATCACAATAATTGCGTAAACGCCTTGCTTTCTTAACATTGGGCTTCTCCCATTATGAGTGGATTACTTGGTTTCTTGCGCGACAGCTGCGCGGATGGCTTTCATGACCGTGAAACCCGACAGGAATTCTGCTTGCGTTAGAACAGCATCACTATTGAGATCAGCGCGTTGGAAATCATAAAGAGAAGATGAGCGCTGTTCGGAGCGGGTGAGTTGTCCGTCGCCATTGCGATCCCAGAAGGCATGAACAATGCGCATAGCTGTTTCAAGAGCCGCTTTTGAACCGCGTTCTTCTGCAAGGGGCTGCCAACCAAAATCCCAAAACAGAAACTCGTCGACATCCACTTTGCCGTTATCATCGGCATCCATGGAGATAAATATATTATCACCAAAGGCATTATATTCGCCCATATCAATGTAGCCGCGCTCGTTTTCGTCAATGCTTTTGAAGGTGGCAATGGCTAGTTGTTTGCCTTCTGTTAGTTGATCAGCCGGGGCTGCATTTGCGCCAACGGTGGTTATGCATGCGGCCAACAGCAAAGTGGATAGTGGATGTGTCATAGTTTTCTCCTGTTTAAAGATTGTCGGTAATTTGCATTTACATTAGTTGTAATTGCAAGTATTGTAAATGCATAAATATACAAAATGCAAGAGTCAACAATGCAACTGTTGCGTTTTGCAAGTTTTTGGAGATAACTGGATGTCCTATTCGATACTTGGGAGATGCTACTTAATGACTCAAATTCCAGACGGGATAATTTCCCAAGCACAGCGAAACCGAGAGCATAGTTTTGGTTATTTGATGCAGCGCATTGCCAGGCGCATTGATATGGGTATGAAAGAGCGATTGTCGGAAATCGGCATTGATGTGAAGATTTTTGCCAATCTGATGATATTGCTCGAGAGAGACGGTATCAATCAGCGGGAACTGGGTGATTTACTTGATTTCCCCGATTATTATACAAGTCGCAATATTGATATGCTGGTCAAAGAGGGATTCGCCGAACGTCGACCTGATCCCAATAGTCGAAGATCGTTTCTGATTTATCTGACGAGAGCGGGCAGGGATAAAGCCATGCAGCTCCCCAATATCATTAAAGAATCCAACGAACATCACCTCAGCAACTTAGATGAATCCGAGCAAAAGCAGATCATAAAGCTTCTGCACAAAGTGGCTGGTATTGATCTGTACGTGGATGAATAGGGCGCAAACCACCCCGTTATTTTACAGGAAGATAACAGGTCTGCGACCAAAAACTGCTCACCGTCCGCACAACTTCCATATATTTCATCGCCCCGTTAGGTTTGGCAATATAGCAACTGGCATTGAGCGCATAGGCGTCATTAATATCGCGCTCTGCCCTTGAGCTGGACAGTACAATTACCGGAATATGTTTCAGCTCATCACTTGCTTTAAGCTCTTTCAGCACGCCGCGGCCATCTGTTCGCGGCAAATTCAAGTCCAGCAAGATGATATCGGGCATTTTTGCGTCTTCAAAACCCTTACGTTTATTAAGATAATCCAGTGCTTCATCGCCATCAAGGGTAACATTAAGCTTATTGTTAAAGTCAGCATCATCAAGGGCTTGCCGTGTGAGTTCAACATCGCCTGGATTATCTTCAACTAACAATATTTCAATTTTTTGATGGTTCATTTCGCTGATGCTCTCGGGAGTTGGAAGTAAAATTTACTGCCATGTTCGGGTTTGGAATCCATCCAGATAGAGCCGCCATAACGTTCAACAATGTTCTTGCAAATGGATAACCCAACTCCGGTGCCCGGATAAGCCTGATATCTGTGAAGCCGCGTAAAAACCTCGAATATCTTCTCTTGATGACACGGTTCTACGCCGATACCATTATCTGCAATGCAAAACTGCCAAAATTCGTCTTGCTCTTTCCATGTGATGGATAATTTAGCATCTTGACCCGCAGGTTGATATTTTACACCATTGCTAATCAAGTTCTGAAACAATTGATATATCTGAGTATGGTTTGCGTGCACGATAGGCGTTGGCATTTCATAATTCAGGCAGGCAGATGCAGGTAAATCTTGCTTTACATCTGAGATAATTTCGCAAACATTTACCTCTTCCAATGCTCGCACATCTTTAGAAATCTTAGAATAGGCCAAAACATCTGTGATTAATTGCTGTCCGCGTTTTGCGCCATTGGTTATAAAATCCATATAACGTTTTGCTTTTTCATCGACAGACGTTACCTCAGATAGATGCATTTCTAGCATCTCGGTAAAACTCTTCACCATTCGCAGCGGCTCATGCAAATCATGGGAGCAGATATGTGCAAACCTCTCCAATTGCTCATTAGAGTCACTGAGTTTATCGATCAGCGCTTCTCGTTGGGTGACATTTTGGCCAATTGCAAGAATGAACATATCTCCTCTGGCATCGCTAAATCTGGTTTTTTGAATGTCATAGGTCAGACATTTGCCATTTGGAAAATTGATGGTCTGAATAGATTGAGAATAGCCTGTCTCCAATGCCTCTTTATCCATTCGCATAAACGTCGCTTTTTCATGCTCGCTATATTGTCCCAGTGTCGTGGTGCCAATAATGGAGTCGCGTTTATCTTCTGCGTAGAGTGATAAAAATTGCGGGTTGGCCTGCACAATACGATGTTGATTGTCTTTCACAAAAATCAGGTTGGGGTTGTTATCCATTATTAGTTGCTGAAAACCGAGCGCATCTTGCAGGTGTCTTTGTAATTTCTTTTGTGTTGTGATGTCGGTGTGCGTGCCGACCATTCTGGTGGCGCGGCCATTTTCATCCCATTCAACGACGGTACCTCTACATAAGGCATGAACTATCGATCCGTCTTTGTGATAAAGACGTAACTCATGTGCAAATGGGACTTCACCATTACTCCTGAAATGCTTGATAAGACGGTTTCTGGCTTCGCTGTAGTCTTCATTAAAGGCGTATGGGATAATTTCTGCCGGGTTGAGGCCGTTTTTCTTCCCATCATAACCTAACATGTTCCAAAAACGGGGAGATATATAGATGTAACTTTCGTTAATGTACCAATCCCAAAACCCATCATGACTTTGTTCTATGAAGTTCCGGTGGATCTGTTGTTCTAGCAGGTGGGTTCTTTCACGCTGTACACGTTCGGTAATATCTTGAAATATACCAAATATGGAAACGATCTGGCCATTATCATCGGTTTCCGCGACCCCTTTTGAAAACACATGTTTTTGCTTGCCACACGCTGTTATCAGGCGAAGTTCAAACTCAAAAGGCTCTTTCGTCTCAATCGTATGATCAACGGCAGATTGAACTTTGGCGCGGTCGTCTTTGTGGTAAAAATTAATGGAGTCTGTGACACCAGGTTTGTACTGACCCGGCGTGACATCGTGAATTTTATACACCTCATCTGACCAGAAAATATGTTTGTTAACCAGATCAAGGCGCCAATAACCAATACCGGCAACTGTTTCCACAAGCTCAAGAAATTGGCTATGGTCGAGTGCAGCTTTTTGTCTACTGGTATATGTCATTTTCAGAACAGCCCATACCGACGAATCATGCCGGCTCTAACTGCTTATCGATAAAGTAATTGGCCAACTGCTGCAATGTATCGTTGAAATTCAAACTTCTAAATTAAATAAACCTAAGCAAAATAACATATCACATTTGCACGTAACCCAGGGTTAGCCTATTTCTTTCGCCACATCATTGAGTTGCGCAAGTGCTTGGCCCCAACCTTCGTGAAAGCCCATTTCTTTGTGGCGGGTCATCTCTTCCTCGGATTTATGGGCAATGCGTGCATCATATTTTGTGTATACTTTGCTTTCACCATCGTCATTGACTTCATGGTCACTCATGGTGATGAAGGCCGTCATAAAACCAGCACCTGATGGTATCCAACCTTCGGTCATGGCATCGGTAAAGACGATGATTTTTTCAGGTACAACATTAAGAAAAACGCCCCGCGCCATGTGAGAAGAGCCATCAGGCATCTGGATAACATTATCAAAAGCGCCGCCAGCCACGACGTCCATTTTACCGACTTTGGTTTTCACAGGTGCCGGCGCCCACCATTTTTCAAAATGCTCGGCAATTGTCCATGCTTTCCAAACCGTTGCACGCGGTGCTTCAATAATGCGAGAGATGGAAAGTTCGTGATCTGAGAGTATCATGGTCTAATAGCCCGTTTGTGATTAGTTTGTCTGCTCATAGCCGATATGGCGATCGCTGCCAATGTGATTTTAATCTGGAGAAGCGCAATGTCAGGCCGTTCCAGCATCGGCCAAACGATGATGAGTAAAGCAATAAAGGCGGAAAACTGAGATAAGCCCATGTTCTGCCGTGGGTCAGTTGCTGATATAATGTTTATGATGGGATTAAACATCACTTGACACTTTAGAGGCCAGCCATCTAGCGTTCATGTTCGGAAGGAGCGGCTTATGTCAGATATGGTTCGTGATTATGAGTTGTTGGGAAAGGGGGCTGATTGGGCCAAAGATCAAGGTTTGGTTGGTGCTAAATGGTATCGAACTGATGTTAGCAAAGATTCGCTCAGATCCATCATGAAGCGCAAAGATCAGCCTGCCATTCGTGACACGCTGATCTGGTTTACCATCCTGATTTGCGCGGCATGGGGTGGTGTTTACTTTTGGGGCACCATCTGGTGTGTGCCGTTTTGGCTGATTTATGGCGTGTTTTATGGCTCTGCTGCCGACAGCCGCTGGCATGAGTGCGGGCATAGTACAGCGTTTAAAACACCCTGGATGAACAAGTTTGTCTACCATATTGCCTGCTTCATGATGATCCGCAATCCGGTGGTGTGGCGGCATAGTCATCGGCGTCATCATTCAGATACAATCATTGTGGGTCGAGATCCTGAAATTGCGATTATGCGACCTGTAGATATGATGAGGATAATCGCAAATTTCTTCGGTATAATCGATGCCTATGAGGGCATTGCGAGTATGATCCGCATTAGCGTCAACGGATTGAACGCTGCCGAGAAAAGTTATGTGCCTGAGAAGGAAGAGCGCGTTGCAATCAATACAGCACTGATTTGGCTTATCATTTATTTAATAACTATCCTGATCGCAATTGGGACGATGTCACTTATACCACTTATGCTTATTGGCTTGCCGCGCCTTTATGGTGCCTGGCATCATGTTATGACCGGGCTATTGCAGCATGGTGGTTTGGCTGAAAATGTGATTGATCATCGGTTGAATTCGCGCACGGTGCTGATGAACCCTATTAGCCGGTTTATCTACTGGAATATGAATTATCACATTGAGCACCATATGTTCCTTATGGTGCCGTATCATGCATTGCCGCAGTTACATGAAATGCTCAAACATGACTTGCCAGCGCCAAATCCCTCTATCTTGGATGCATATCGCGAAATGATGCCTGTGCTTATTCAACAGATGCGCAACGAGCGCATTTTTATTGAGCGCGAATTGCCTGATACTGCCCAAACTTATTTGCGAGTTTAGTACACGTATCAACAATTATTAGCTGTCTCAGTTTGTATGTTTAAAAATTAAAGTTTTGAAAACCATAGCTACTCAAATTCAAGCCCGATTCAGCAAAATTTAATTTCTTTCGAGCATTTCTAGCATGAATAAATAATAGCACTATGTTTGATTCGATGCATTTTGAACCAATCAAAAGTGTATTGCTACGAGGCAAACTAACATGAGTACAGTTTCGAATATTGATGAGCGAATAAACGAAGAAAAACCATTCTCTATTGAAGAATTATTCTTCTCTCGAACTGATGAACGCGGTGTTATCCAGTCAGGAAATAGTGTATTTCAGCGAGTAAGTGCGTTCGATTGGGATGAAATCATAAAAGCGCCGCATCGCGTTATTCGTCATCCAGATATGCCCAAAGCTGTTTTTTGGCTGTTGTGGGATACTATCAAAAAAGGTGAACCAATTGGCGCTTATGTAAAAAACAAAGCCAAAGACGGTTGCTATTATTGGGTGTTTGCAATCGTAACGCCTATTGAAGGCGGATATTCGTCAACTCGCATAAAGCCAAGTAGTGATGTATTCAAACTGATCGAACGCGAGTATGAAGCACTTCGCATCGTCGAAAATGAGCGAAATCTTGATGCAGAAGATAGTGCCAAAATCTTGTTGGAGCGCATTAAGGAACTTGGTTTTCGTGATTATAAATCTTTTATGGCCCATGCACTAAGTGCAGAAATCAAAGCGCGCGATGAGCAACTTGGCAGGTCGGTTAATGGTAATGTTGGCTGCTTTGACAGGTTGGAAACATCTGCAAAATATCTTTTGGGTAAAACAGAGGAAATTCTCAAAGTTTATTCCGAAAATGAGTATGTTCCGTTGAATCTGCGTGTTCAAGCAACTCAGCTGGGCAATGTCGGCTTACCCATGTGTATTGTTTCTAACAATTACACGGCAATATCAGAGGAATTGCAGTCTGATATGGCGGTATTTACTGAAAAAAGTAAAGAGGTGGCACGAACCATCGACAATGGTCAGTTTCTCACAGCTGCAGCTCAAATTCAAAGTGAGATGATCGAAGCGTTTGGCAATGAAACTCCATCCGGTTTTTTCGATCATGAAGATGAGCTGAATAACCTTCAGTCTCAACAGGCAATACACACAAAAAATGCAGCAGCGAGCCTTGTTGAAATTTCGCGACAAATTAATGCCTTTGCAGAAAATTGTGCAGATATGCGTCGCTTGTCTACCAGTTTGGAAGTCACGCGTGTGATGGGCAAGATTGAAAGCGCATCGCTCGGTTCATCAATATCAAGTCTGGATGCTTTGATTGATGATTTGGGTGTTTTTCAAAAGGCATTGATGGATGGCCTTAAAGAAATAGACGATGCTAATAAAGCACTTCATGTGGATGTTACCCAGCTGCTTAAAGCGGCTTAAATTAACAAATTTAGCCTAGCTGAATTAGTTAGGCTAAGCATTCTCTTGATATACGCAACGCTAATCCGTTCAGGCTGGCGGTGTTTTGATTTTCATTCTATCAGGTGAATTGCTCTCAATGTTGGCTAAAGGGTAAAGATGTCTGGAATGCTTCACGAATTGCCTGTGCCATTCCCGCAACAATATTGCATTTACTCTTCCGTTGTTGTCGAAGAGTGATATTTGATCCCTGAAGCGGAGGGTAACCTTCTGCAGCAGTCAGTTCACGACAGTCACTGGGTACCTGACTTTGAGAAAGAATTGCCACGGCCATGCCGGATGATGCGGCAGCTTGAAGGCCAGATATGCTATTGCTTTCGTAGGCAACACGATAGTTTGTTTCTTGATAGTTAAGAGTATCAACCGCCCATTCTCTCCACCAGCACCCACGCTCACATATCGCAATCGGCATCGGGTTACATTCGTGTTGCATGTGCGTGTCAGATGTTACCCAGACAACAGGGTCGTTGATTAAAAGTTCTCCGCCAATCATAGAGGCGTCTTCATGGGTCACCACAAGATCGAGTTCGCCTGTATCAAATGCACGCTTTAGCTCGGTGGATGATGCAGAATGAACCGTTACTTCTACATTTGGATGTGCCTTGGAGAATGTACTCAGAACGCGAGGTAGTATTGTACCGCCATACTCTTCCGGTACGCCTATTCTGATAAATCCATCGAGAGGATCGGAGTGAAATGAAGCTACAGCTTGATCAAGTAACGAAATTATTCGCTTAGCATCCTTTACAAGTTGCTCTCCAGACAGAGTAAGTGTGACACCACGAGGTCCGCGTTCAAACAGTCGTCCTCCAACAATTTCCTCCAACTTTTTCATTTGTACGCTCACAGCAGATTGAGTACGCCCGACGATCTTTGAAGCTTTTGTAAAGTTTTTGGCCTCCGAAATCGCAACCAATGTACGCAGAAGATCGCTTTCTAAGCGTTGATTCATGGGGTGCTCCAATACATGAATTAAATTGATGATAATCATTCTAATTATTCATTTTATAAATGTCTAGCTCCGTCTTATATTATTTGTACACAGAAGAAGGAGTTTTTGAAATGGAAGGAAATACCGACCGTACCAATCAGGCCATCTCGATTGCAAAGGAAGATAATTGGATCGCCTCCATTATGCAGCGATTGATAACATGGCGTAATAAAAACAGAGATAAAACAATGCGTAAGAAGCTGTTATCTTATGACGATGACACCTTAATGGATATTGGTTTATCGCGCACAAAGCTTATCAAAGAACTTGGTTTTGATCCCGCAGAGGCACAGCGAACATATACCGTATTTGCGTTTCCGTATCTCTATTTATCGGTTGGTTCTGCCATGACCAAAAATCATACGAAATAACAGAAGTAACACCATTTCCATTTAAAGGATTATCATTATGACCATTAAAGAAGTTACTCAACAACGCGCAAGCGGCTTGTTAATCGCAATTGGTATCGTATTTGTATTATTCCTTATCTTCGCAGTGAATATGTTCGAACCACCTGTCCGACAAGATCTAACGGGTAGTACTAAAAATGCACCAACTGTTAACGACTGGAAAGGCAATAGCGGCAGTCTTCCCTACAGCCCGCCCTCCATGCAATAATATTTGGCACAATGATTATGAAAATGATAGCCGCTAAAGTAAATGATGTGTTGTCAATCCGATCGATCCGACTATAGAAATGACCGAGCTTGCGGAGAAAAAATAGAGACATCATCTAGCCGCCAGTTCAAAAATACTTTGGAATAGCCTCGGCTATCTGCCGGCAGCAGGTCAAAAATTGAAAAAGGGTGATGGAACCAAAGAAGGTGCCACTTTTTATGCGTCTTTTTCTCCGCAGGGGAGGTTTAGTCTAAATGACACACAAAATACGATCATATAGAGCAGATGATCTCGATGCGCTTTATGCAATAACTCTGGCAACGGGTGATATGGGCGAGGATGCATCGCATCTGTACGCAGACGGTAAGCTGCTAGGCAATATCTATTCAGCGCCATATGCAATGCTGATGCCGAAATATTCCTTTGTTGTAGAGGATGATGAGGGCGTTGCAGGTTTTGTTGTTGGCGTACCTGATACGTTGGAATGGTCGGATCTTCTGGAGAGAGAGTGGTGGCCATCATTGCGCGAACAGCTCGAAGACCCTTCACATATTCCACCAAATCAGAGGACTGAGGATCAGCGCCGCGCATATATGATCCATTATCCTGATAATCCGCCTCAAACAGTCACGAAGTTGTTTCCTGCCCATATTCACATGAATTTGCATGAGCGTGTTCAAGGTGCAGGTCTAGGTCGTAAACTGCTTAGTCGGTGGCTAGATAATGCAGCGAAGAAAGGTGTTGAGAGCGTGCATATCGGTGCCAACCGGTCAAACCATCGTGCGGTTGGGTTTTGGCAAAAACAAGGTTTTGATGAGATCAAAATTCCTGCTTCTGAAGTAAGCCGTACCATATGGATGGGGAGATCGGTTTGAGTGATTTTCAAGCGCTTATACGATTAGCAGTTGCCGCGGATGCACCGGCGATGGAGGCCGTTCGCTATGAAGCTATAAGAAGCATTGATGCCGCCTTTTATTCTGCATCTGAGCTGGAAGAGTGGGTGGGAGATCGCAAATCCCACCTTGAAAAACTTGCCATCTGCAAAGACCATATATTGCGAGTTGTTGCTGAAAGAGATCAAGACCTCATTGGATTTGGTGAAATGAACATTGCCACGGGTTTGATTAGTGGCTGTTTTGTGAAAACCTCGGCAAAGGGTTTAGGTCTTGGCCAAAAGATCATCGCTGCACTGGAAGAACGTGCACGAGGTTTTGGGTTGAATTTTTTGCAGTTGGAGGCATCAAGAAATGCCAAAGGTTTTTATCTCGCTTGCGGGTTTCGCGCTGCAAACTGTAATGAGATCACCATCATAAATCCCCGCAATGATTTATGTGCAATGATGCGCAAAGATTTGATCTAAACGTCCACCTTAGATGACCAGTGACGTCCGCAGTAAAGTGCGAGACGCCAATTCTCTTAAATGTAAACTGACTGAATGTCTTAGTTTATTCTGCTGGCTTTGTGTTTTCAATCAAGTAAGCCATAAGGTTGTTGAGGTCTTTTTCCTTTTTAAGACCAGCAAATGCCATCTTGGTGCCTTTTAAGAATTTTTTCGGCTTGGTAATATAGGCACGTAAGCTCTCGTCATCCCAAATAATTCCGGATTCTAAGACTACTTTTGAATATTTAAAACCTTCAACGGTTCCTGCAGGGCGGTCCAGAATGCCATAAAGGCTTGGGCCAACTTTGTTTTTCCCTTCTTCAAGAGCGTGGCACGCTGCACATTTTTTAAATACTTTTTTGCCCTTTTTTACATCGCCTTCAGCAAATGCTGAAACGCTGAGAGCGAGTAAAATTGATGTCGTGATAGCGATGATACGCATGTTGTCTCCAATGTGGTCGTGATATCGCGATGAAACTAAATAAAACCTTTTATGGTGTCGCTGTGACATCACTTCGCAGCGACATTATTTCGCAACTGAGAGATCAGCACTGGTTATTATGCAGCTCTTGTGGAGCGCTCGGTACCATCCAATACTTGCTTTATGGCTCTGTATATGACCGGTCGCGGCGTTGGTTTAACAAGAGTTCTTGCTGTGCTGATATTATTTACAAGCTTTTCGTCACTCAAGTTTTTCGTCAATACAAAGACGATAACAGGAATGTCTCTTGTTTGCTCATTTGCATTTAAGCGCTCGAGGAGCGCAGGGCCGTTTATGTCGGTTTTCATTTCATAGCTGAGTAATATGACATCTGGACGGATATTACGTGCTTGAGCAGCAGACAAAAATTCGAGCGCCTCGCCACCCGATGCAACTGCAGCACTATCAATTTTTCCAAGCTCCATGTGTTCAGTATAGATCTGTCTTTTTAATGGATTGTCATCGATGATGAGTACGCGCTTATTCGCTAGATGATCATCATATATGTGTGTGCTAACTGGTAGGCTTTCATCAATGGGAAGTTCAAGTGTAAACTGGAATGAGGCGCCTTTGCCTTCCTCGCTCTCTACCCAGATATGGCCACCCATAAGTTTGACAAAGGAAGATGAAATTGCCAACCCAAGACCAGTTCCCTCGTGTTTTCGAGTTGCGGTTGTATCAACCTGCGAGAACTGCTCAAATACCGTTGAAAGATTTTCTTTGGGAATGCCTATACCGGTGTCAGTGATACTGATTTTCAGCCCGAACTTTTTAGGGTCACTGGATTCAAATTTGCCAATTTCAAGGTATATATGGCCTTCCTCTGTAAATTTTATGGCGTTACCGATAAGGTTAGACATGATTTGCCGCAAGCGACCTGCATCGCCAATCAGGTTAACGGGCATGCCAGGTTCCATACGCACGATAATCTCCAGATCTTTTTCACCAGCTTTTGCCGAGAACAGCGTAATCACATCCATGATCGCTTTGCCCAGATGAAAAGATTCATTCTCAAGGGTCATCTGACCAGCACCAAGTTTGGAGAAGTCTAAAATATCATTGATAATTGCAACAAGCGATTTGCCCGATCTTACTATAATATCAGTGAACATCTTTTGTTTTGAAGTTAGGGTCGATGTTGAAAGTAACTCGGCCATACCCAGAATGCCGTTCATCGGTGTCCGGATCTCATGGCTCATATTGGCAAGAAATTCGGATTTTGCCTTGTTGGCATCTTCGGCTTTAACTTTCGCATCGTCAAGCTGGGCTAGACTTTGTGCAAAATGTTGCAGGTTGCGTGCCATAGTTCCTATCTCGTCGTGCCGAATAGTCGCTGGAATTTCTGTGTCGTATTTGCCTTTGCGAATTTCACTCATCTGTTTTGACAAATCTTTCAGCAATACAGAAATACGCGTCGCGCGCATGTATGCAATATAGGCAATTACAGCCAGTACAATGAACAATGCCGTTGTGATCATTTTGAGGTTTTGTTTGAATTGTATCTGTGAGTTTGTTGTGTATTCTACCAAGTCTCGTCGAGCCAGGGCAGATACTTTGTGCAACCTCTGTGTTATGTTGGCTCTTACATTCTCATAATAATATTGGGTGGGGATGAATTTGGATTTCTCAATTCCGAGTATGATTTTGGTATTTTTGCGTAATTCTTGAAGATCCGTGAAGATTTCGGCCATCGCTTCTTTGACACGGAAGTCAGACGTGGTTTCCATAAGTAGGTCAATATGCATCTTTAATGATCTGGAATGCATATAATAGTAATCACTAATGGTATCTTGATTGCTAATAGACGTCATATCAAATGTGGAAGCGACAAGCCTGTAAATGTTCTGCTCGTCTGCAATAATTCGATCCGCATACTCTTCCGATGAAATAGCTTCATTTATGAGTTGAGTGCTCGTTTCTGAAAGGGAGAAGGCATAATATGCTATACTGCTAAGCGTTAAAAAGGAGACAGTGATCAAGATCAATATCGGGATGCTTAGCAAGTGCTTTACAGAACGTGTTTTTACGTCTTTTACTTTTGTCATCAATCCGCCGGCAACATTGGTGTTTGAAAGTGCTGTCCATCAGATGTAAGCGTTTTTAGAAATGCGATAAGTGCCCGTTTTTCTTCGGGGGTTGCGTTAAACGGTTTGATTAAGCTTGTACGGACGTCTCTTCTTTGGCTGCCTTCAGCATAAAGATCGACTACATCTTCCAATGTTTCGATTGCACCATTGTGCATATAAGGCGCTCGTGAGGATATTTCGCGCAGCCCAGATGTCTTGAATCCGCTCTCCAGATATGAATCTAGTTGATCTTGATTGGTTGAACCAGTCTCGTCGTTGGTACTCCCTACTTCATGTAAGGCGTGATCGGAAAAACTCCATCCAGTATGGCAGTTTGCACAGCCAAACTTGTTATTGAATAGCTCAAATCCTGTTTTTGCCTGTGGAGAAATAGCTGCTTCATCTCCTTCAATCCAGCGATCAAATGGCGCGCGCCCACTTTGTAAAATCCGTACAAATGTAGTTAATGATTCTATTATTGTATCTTCTGTTAAGCCTTGCTTCGGAAAATATCTGCGAAACCATTTATTATAACTTTTTATTTTGCGTAGTCGTTTTACAAGGTCATCAAAATTGTTATTCATTTCCTGAGAGTTGATTATGGGTCTTTCTATTTGTTTTTCTAAAGAAAGTTGTGATCCAACCCAGATAAGATGATTTGCTTCAGTTAAGTTTATCACTGTTGGTGCGTGGCGTTTAAGTTTCACATTCATCGCACCTATAGATTTGGCAACAGGGGATTCCCACCCGAAAGATGGATTGTGACAAGTGGCACAACTCATATTTTTTGCTTTGGACAAGCGTGGGTCAAAGAATAACATTTTGCCCAATGTTACGATCTGAGGTTTATAGCTGGATTCATCATCAAACACTGTAAATCGTGGTCTCTTATATAGAAATTTAAGTTCTTCTATAGAGGCGCGGACTGTTGTTGCTGCGCTAAATGAGGGTGCCCAGCCAGTCAGAAAAGATAAGACAATAGCGATCAATGTTGCCTTAAGGAAGCGCAAGTTGACAGCCCGTAAAGTTATTATTAACCAGTGACATAGTTTTCCCCATAAACACCTGATGCTATGTTATTTTATGTGTAAGTCAGGCACTCTTATTATTGGGGAGCTTGGTTAATGAAACCTATATGATTGATTATTAATAGTTACTGGGGGATTTGATCAGCTCGTACCCGGTTGCCTCGCTTTTCATGCTCCAGTTCAACAAGTCCCAATAACTCGAGAACAGGTGGTACGTAATTGGCAAAGCGTCCACGGTAGCCCTTTCGCAAACCATAGTAACCGCCTACCGGATTATCTTCTGATCTTGCCCACGCTTCGACACTATCGTCTTTGACCGGTTTGCCTTCATCGGCATTGCCAAGCAACATCCAATCGCCTCGCGCAACCAGCATTTGATGCAAATCTTCAATGCAGCGTAACTGATAGGAAAGTTTGGTTTTGCCCACTTGAATAACGAGAGCAGGCGGGGTCAGGCTTTCATCTTTCCACGCCAGATATTCCGAACTGAGTGGTGGTGTCTTTAAAATCCAGGGGTCGTCTGGCTCTCCAGTACCATAGGTAATCATGCTCATGATTGTGTCTCTCCAGCTTTGGCTTCCGCAAGGCGTTTTATAGCAAGAACAAATTTCTCAAATGACGGGTTCATGTCTGGCATGGATTTTCTGATCATGTTGGTGAGCAACCCAGTGTAATCTTCGCGCAGATGAAAGATAGAACCATTGCCATCTTGTGTAATGTTAAATTGTCTTGTGCCAGTAAACAGTCCAAGAGGCATGCCACCCTGCCAAACCATTTTTTTGTTCATATCCATTTCAATAATCTTGATAGGGAAAGCGCGATCACCCCCAACTTCCGCCCAGAGCTTAATTTTGTTGCCCAGACGAATATCACCCTCAAGGCGGGTGATGCCCACGTTGCCAGCAAGGAGTTGGTCTTTATCAGTTAATATATCCCAGATAACGGCAGGCGTTGCGTCAATCTTGCTTGAAAATTCTATGTAATTCATTGCGTTTCCTCGTTGATTGACTGTTTCATATAAACACCCTTATATGACATCTTATGTCATATTTGAGAGGGGACTCATAAAAATGCGTGCTGCGCGATTGTTGCAAATCATGTTGCTTTTGCAAAACCGAGGCCGGATGACCAGCCTTGAATTGTCTCAAGAACTTGAGGTTACGCGCCGCACGATTATGCGTGATGTGGATGCAATGACGGAAGCAGGGCTGCCAATTGTTGTTCTGCAGGGAAATCAGGGCGGCATCGAGCTTGGTTTTAATTATCGCACACGGCTCACGGGGCTTGCCGCAGATGAAGCCATGGCACTGGCCATAATCTTATCCAAACCTATTCCCGAACTTGAAGAGCTTGGTTTAGCATCAGCTGCTAATCGCGCACGTAGCAAGCTTGTTGAATCTTTGCCGGATATTGTGCGCGAACGGGTGAAAACAACACAGCAGAAATACCAATTTGCGTCAGACAATTTGCCTGAACCTGACCCACGCATAGCCGCATTTGCCCAAGCCATTGATCAAAAAAATATAGTGCGCATTAATGCAAGGTCAACGTCGCCGCGCGCTATTCACCCCATCAGCCTTATTCATGCCAATGATGAGTGGCAGGTGATTGACGCGCTTGAACCTAATACACCTGTAAAATTGTGTGATTGCGCCGATTTAAATATTTCTGCAAAGTGCTTTGATTAAAGTGGTAATCTAAGAGGCAATTATGACTGAGTTCACATTTAAGAAGAAGTTGGCAGAAAAAGACGCCAAACTGACGGCGCACTTTTGTTCTATCCCGTCTCCAATGGTTACTCAGACCATTGCCGCTGCCGGTAGTGACGCGGTGATTATTGATTTTGAGCATGGGCCTATTGATCAAGCTTCTGCGCATGCCATGATTGCCGCTACGGCAGGGACCTCTTGCGCGCCATTGGTGCGGGTAACACAAAATGATCATGTTGAGGTTAAACGTGCGCTTGATCTGGGTGCCGAGGGTATTCTTTTTCCAATGACTAAAAATGCAGAAGATGCGAAGCGTGCCGTCGCTTCTGTTCACTATCCGCCTGTCGGCGTGCGTGGGTTTGGTCCTTTCATGGCGCAATCTAGATGGCAGAAAAATCTGTCGGATTATAAAGAAATGGCAGATGGAAACGTCGCTTGTTGCCTGTTGGTAGAAACAAAAGAAGGTGTTGAAAACATAAATGAAATCTGCGCTGTCCCGGGCGTTGATCTAATAATTCCTGCAAGGTTTGACTTGTCGACTGATCTTGGCGTTTCAGGGCAGTTTAATCATCCAAAAGTTATTGCAGCCATTACTCGGATTGAAAAGGTGGCGAACAAGGCAGGCATACCTTTAGGGAATGTGGCGATGACAAAAGACTATGTCGATGAGCTTTTCGCCAAGGGTTACAAAGTGATATGCGGATATGATGTTCTATGGCTTGGTGAAAAAGCTGCAGAAGCTCAAAATTGGGCGAAATAGAGTTGAAACCTAAGTTGCTTTTCGCTTCTGAAAAATCACAATAAAGCGAAAGATTACCATGAAAAGGAATGCGATCGTAAGGCTCAGCTCCGGTGGTGTATAGTTCAATGCAATAATGAATACGCCGCCACCTAATAGAGAGATTGTAGCATAAAGATCTTGCTTTAGGATGACCGGTTGTTGCCCACACAAAAGGTCGCGCAACATGCCGCCGACAACGCCTGTTGTGCAACCCAATATCACGGCCGGCAGGAATGATAATTCATGAGCTAATGCAACTTCCACGCCCACAAGCGTAAACAGCGCCAGACCGATTGCATCCAGATATAGCAAAATCGTCAGTCGATGCCCACCACCAGCTTCTAGTTTACTGCCCAGAAAATAGGTCAGTAGGCCAATGGGTATGGCTACAGATAAATAGGTCATATCATTAAGCCAGAAAACAGGTGTGGAGCCCACTAACATATCACGAAACGTACCGCCACCAACAGCGGTTACAACCGCTAATACGGTGGTGCCAAATGGATCAAAACCCTGCCGCACACCTTGCAAGGCAGCCGATGCCGCCATAACAGCAGTCGCGATAACGGTCAGAATAATGAGGATAGAATCCAGCGAGGGTAGTGTTAATAGTGACATCATCGGACACCATAAACGATTTTCATATAAGTGCTAGTTACTTAGGATTTCGTATCACTTTCATCTGACTTATCCTCTTCTTCAATCGTCTCTTCGGTTGATATGCCCGATAAAACTGATGTTTGAGGCGTAGAATTCCGGGTTGGGTTGAGGAAAATGAAGTAGCCTTTGTCTTTCCTATCAACCGCATCTCGGATCAAGGTTCGCGCGACCGTAAATAAAATAATGACCGCATGAGCTGCTGTGATGAGGATAAACAGTCCAGACGGCCCTTCTACGGACATGAGAATACCTGCAACGATTGGCCCGATGACGGAACCAATACCGAGCATGAGAAGTAGTCCACCAGATACCCTAAGTGAAGAGCCAGGTGCCGCGTGGTCGTTTGCATGGGCTATCAGAATAGGGTGCATTGAAAAAATCGTGGAACCAAAGACTGCGGCCAATATAATAAGATGTGTGACATTATCGGGTGAAGACATGACAAACGCCACGTCCGCGACAAGCGCAACGGCGCAAACTCCCATCAATACTATTCTGCGATCCATGTGATCGGACAGATAGCCGATTGGAACTTGTGCCAAAGCACCGGCTAAAATAGGGATGCTCATAAATATGGAAATTTCAGTAATGCTAAGGTCAATGTCTTTTGCATATACTGCGCCAAGCGTTCCAAATGCACCATTAGATATGCCTACAAATAAAATCGCGACGATAGCAATGGGCGAGTTTCGCCAAAGTTCTTTGATGTCCAGCTTTGCTTCCACAATGGGTGTGGGTGTAACTGAGGCAGAAACTGCGGTTGGCAGCAACGCAAGCGAGTAAAATATTCCGGCTAAAATAAATATCTCAACGCCAATTGAACCGCTAACGGCAAGCGAAACTTGCCCCATTGTCGAGGCCGCCAGATTGACCATCGTGTAGATGCCAAAAACGGAACCGCGCGACTTTGCATCGGTTTTATCTGTGAGCCAACCTTCCACAATCATCGCAGCACCGGCAAAGGCAAAGCCCGCCAGCGAGCGCAATATGATCCATGCCGCAGGAGAAATGATCAAAGCCGAGAGCAGGACCGACAGCGAAGCCACAGCCGCCATCGCTCCAAAAGAGCGCACATGTCCAACTTGCGAGACCAAGCGCGGGGCATAGATACAGCCCAAAATGTATCCCACCGACCAACCCGTACCCAAAAGGCCAAGTGAGAAGGTGGAAAACCCTTCATCAGCACCGCGAATGGGCAGGATCAACCCATTGATACCACCGGCAAAGAACAGAAAGCCAGAGCCGGATAATAGTGCTAAGAGCGGAAAAAGGTTTTTATTCATGAGATTACCTGCGAATCACCTGAAAGATGATGTTGAGTAAGACATATGTTGCACACTAAACTCCATTGTCAAAAGCTCAAGAGGGTTATTGAGAGATAACATAACGAAGATCAATAAGAGACAATAATGGACCTATCAAAAGTCTGAATTCGAATGGAAGCAAGAGTTCGATTACAGTGTGGTCTGATGCTCTACTGAGTAGGTTACTTGGAAAGTATAAAGTATGTCAGACAGAGATGTATTCCAGCCACCAGAACGGATAGAAACCGAGCGTTTGATCTTGCGCAAAGCTCAGGCATCTGATGCTGCCATTTTGCATGATGCCTATATGACTGATCCAGATGTACCTAAATTTATGAGTTGGAAGCCTCACACAGAATTAAGCAAGTCCGAATGGTGGATCGATCATTGCATCAAGCAATGGGAAGCCGGGAAAAATTATGAATTCGTCATCGAGTATAAAGGCAAGCCTATGGGCATGGCGGGTATGCATCTTATGCCGCCTAGAGTATCATTTGGCTATGTGATTGCAAGTGCCTATTGGGGGAGGGGAATCGTGCCCGAGGCACTCACTATGCTTATCAACTGGGCTTTAGCGCAAGATAAGATTTATCGTGCACAGATATTCTGCCATGTGGATAATCGTAATTCCCAGCGTGTAATTGAAAAGTGCGGACTGGAATATGAAGGTACCCTTAGGCGTTACTTTATTCACCCAAACATCTCAAGCGAGCCAACCGATTGTAAAATGTATTCCAAAATACGGTTATAAATCTTTGTAAAATGAAAAGGGTGATGGACCTTGTGCAATGTGGGTCCATCACCCTCTCTACGCTTGTGATCATGATCATTTTTGGGGGAAATGACAGACCACAAATTTGTGGGCAATGGCTAAGCTGCCTCTTGCGAGCCACCAGATCTAGAATGGGGATTCTGTCTAGTTTTGAACTGCGCCATTGCCCCTACAAGCTGATTTACATCATCTCTCAACGATGCTGTTGCAGCTGTAGTTTCTTCAACCATCCCGGCGTTTTGTTGCGTGATGGTGTCCAAATCAACAATTGCGTTATTAATCTCGCTAAGGGTGGATGATTGCTCCTTAGCGGATGATTCAACGCGATTAATAAGCGACCCAAGTCCCGACGTTTCACCAACGAGCTTGGTCAGCGCGTCTGATGTGTCTTTCACGTTAATGACACCGGCATCAATTTGTTTGCCGGAGGCGTTTATTAAATCTGATATTTCTTTCGCAGCACTTGCGCACCTTTGTGCAAGTTCGCGTACTTCTTGCGCAACCACAGCAAAGCCTTTACCTGCTTCACCTGCGCGGGCGGCCTCAACACCTGCATTAAGCGCCAATAAATTGGTTTGAAAAGCAATCTCATCAATAATAGCAACTGTATTGGCCACCTGTTTAGATGAACTCTCAATGCCATTCATTGAGCTTAGTGCTTCGACCATGACGCCTTCTGCTTGTGTTATCTCTGTCGTAAAGTTTAAAATTGTTTCTTTGGCTTCAGCGGTAATATCGGCGGTCGTTTGAACGCTTTCTGTAAGCTCGTGTAACGCTGCGGAACTCTCATTTAGCGACGTTGCTTGTTGTTCTGTGCGTGTGGCCAAGTGCAATGCGCTTTGAGATATGCTTTCGGAGTTTTCCTGTGTAGCATTGGTGGATGATCGCACAGACGCAAGCGTACCGGATAAACGCTCCATTGCTTTGTCATAGGCTGCACCCATGTCCAGAAATTCTTCCGGTAGGGCGTCGGAAAGCCTGACCTCAAGGTTGCCCTCTGCAAGTTGATCCAGTGCGTCTGAAAATATTGCTAAGGCGTCATCTCGCTTTGTATTCTGTACTTTTTCTTTATCTTCAGCGATTTGGTTTTCACCTGCAATCTGATTCAGATAAACCTCAATAGCATAGTCCACATCCAGTAGAGCGGATTTAACAATTGCACCTGCTTTTGCTGAAAGCCCATCAGCAATCTTACGGTTGAAATAACCCTTACATTCATCGTTGATAACAGCGTCTAACAGGTCTGAAATAAGAAGTGCATATCCGCCAATATGCCAACGTGGTTCCAACCCTATACGCGCATGTGCAAGACCAATTTGGCTTACTGCGTGAACATAATCACTATCGAAATTTGCATCGGTGATACGTCCCCAATGGAGTGCCTGCGCACTTTTGGCCGCATCCATATGGTCTCTACTATCAAAGAATTTGCCGGTTTCTTCAAATTTCATAATTTGCTCGTAGAAATTTGTGAGGGCATTGTCGAGCGCATCGTTGATAGCTGGTTTGGCTTCCAGAAGCGCTTTCTTTTCATTCTCACCGAATTTTATAAAACCCATCCGCTCGTCGAGTGTATTTGTGCTCATTGCTTTTATCATTATAGCTCGCAGTTAACAGGTTGGTTTTAAAGTGTACGTAGAGGAAAAGATAAATACACTTTTTACGATTATTTCTTCCTTAGAATGTCATATTTATGATTAACAAAACCTTGCAATAATCAACGAAATTGTACTAGTGCAATCTCATGTACTTCCAAGTATTCATGACAAGTGAATGGATTTTACTAATTATATGATTTGTATGGGAAATTCAAAATTATGGCAGTTTATTGTCACTTTTATGAAAGTGAAAATAGAGTTGTATTCGGTTGTATCTCTTGATAGTTTCTAATTTTATGACATGTGTATTGCAAAATACACTTGTAATTTAGAGTAAAACATCAAGCAATAAAAACTATACTTGGGTCCACGTTTCTATGATGCTGGCAGTAAATAGAGTGTCAATGACCTTTTGATTATTGTATGAGCTCTCCAACGAAAGAACTTCAATACCATCTGGTTGCACTTCATTTACAACCATACGTGTAAATGCATCCGCCTGTTCCGTGTATTGGTTGATGTCTATAAATCGGAAAGTTTCAACCTTATTATGCGCAGCATTATGTAATGTCACGCAATCAGCGTCATATTTTCCAGCGTTGAATGGAGCGCTGAGTTCGATCCAGCCTTTATCGCCGTGGAAAACAATAGATTGGCGGTGCGCCATCTGTGTCGAGACATACATAGAGAGCTCAAAATCACCAAAATCAATGCGGCTCGATGAATAGGTATCAGTGCCAAATGTCTCATCAAACTTAATTTCGGACATCGCACGATGTGGTTCTTTGCCCGTTGCAAAGCGCGTAGCTGCAATAGGGTATATGCCGATATCAAGCAATGCTCCGCCGCCGAGTTCGGGTATATTTCGCATATTACTTGCGTCATCATTGAAATAGGTGAAAGCACTTTGCACATGGGTGAGCTCGCCAATAGCTCCTGATGCAATAAGTTCGCGGACCTTGAGCCATTGCGGGTGATATGTGATCATCACAGCTTCAGAAACGACAACCTTATTGCGGTCTGCAGCCAAAATAATCGCGTGAATATCATCAGCTTTTAGCGCCATTGGTTTTTCGCAAAGCACATGCTTGCCGGCATTGGCCGCATTGATCGTCCATTCGGCGTGTTCAGATGTTACGAGCGGTATGTAAACAGCGTCTATATCATCGCAAGCCAAAAGCTCGTCATAAGACCCAAATGCTTGAGGGATACCAAATTGATCGGCCACATTCTGTGCCCGCGTCAGGTCACGTGATGCAACGGCTTCAACGACTGAATTCTCTGATCGAAAAATTGCCGGAATAACATCCTTAACCCCAATTTTGGCGGTCGATAATATGCCCCATTTCAACATGATTTAGTCCCGTTGTTTTTTTAGTTATGTGCATTTATAGCACTCAAATGGCTTGGCGAATGCAAAAATATGTCTGTTTGCACGTATTTAATGCAAAAATGCGTCTAAGTGGCCAGTCTTTACTCTGTCATATAGGCATGTTAGCCGCTGCAAATGCAAAAACCTTATACACAACTCACAACCAGAAACGGGCAATCCACTTCACGATTGACTTTTGGAACCATGCAATTTGGCGGCAATGCTGATGCGAGCGAAAGCTATGCAATGTATGAAGCTGTCCGACATGCTGGCATCACGCATTTTGATACGGCTATGGGTTATACGGATGGTCGATCTGAAAAGTTAATTGGTGAATTTATAAAGCATGAGCGCGATAATATCTTTCTGGCAACCAAGGTTGGATATGTTGGTGGCGCGTCGCGCAAGAATATCATAACACAATTCGAGATATGCAAACGGCAGCTCCAAGAAGATGCCGTTGATCTGCTTTATATGCACCGATTTGATGAAGATGTCGCATTGGAAGAAACGTTTGAGACATTAACGGAGCTCCAATCATCTGGTGCAATTCGCTATATTGGCGTTTCAAACTATGCCGCGTGGCAAGTGATGAAGGCGCAAGGTGTCGCAAAATCTCTCGGCACAAAGATTGATGTCATTCAGCCAATGTACAGTCTTGTTAAACGTCAAGCCGAGGTTGAGATTATCCCAATGGCACAAGATCAGGATATTCGCCTGATACCTTACTCACCGCTTGGTGCTGGCTTGCTTACGGGTAAATATTCGAAAAGCAGCGGGATAGGGCGGTTGAGCGAGGATGCACGCTATAAGGCGCGTTATGATCAGCCTTGGATGCATAAAACTGCAAATGATCTTGCAGAAATTGCGGCTGATATGGGCATCGCCTCTGCAACGCTGGCCGTTGCCTGGGCAGCGGCGCACCCCGCCCAGCCATCACCCATTATCTCGGCTCGTTCGGCCTTGCAGTTGAAACCCTCACTGGCCGCAGTGGATTTTGAGATGACGCAAGAACTTTATGAGCAAATCACCGCTTTGAGCAAATCACCTGCACCAGCAACAGATCGGTTGGAGGAGGGGTAACCACTTGATTTCACACATGGCTGTTAACAGGTAAATGGATCTGCAAAATCAGCTGTTTGAAGCGCGGTTGAACCAAGCAGACTTTACTATTCCCTATATAGTCGTCATTGCTGTATCACTGTTTTCAAAACTAAACTGAGAAATGCAGTAGACATGTATGATCCAAAAGGAAATGGCAAAGAAAAAACAGTACAATCTGTGCAATTTGTCGAGCTAGAGCCGCCAAGCCATTTACGCGGCATTGTCCATCGTTTCCTGGAACTTAAAACCAATGGCACACTGCCCGAAGATTATCGATTTCACGCCTTGCCAGATGCATGCACCTATATCGTCTTTGATCAGTTAGATGCGCAAATTGCAGGTGTCACCAAATTACGTGCATCGTCGGAAGAGCTAAATTTGGGCAGGGAATTTCACTTTATCAATATTCGGTTTTTGCCCGGTGTTTGGCAAAATGATCGTGAGCCAGCGGAATACGGGTTGGTGGACAATATATATTATGGCGCTCTGCCATTGATCGATATAAATCAGGATCTACTCAAACGGGATTTTTCTGCGAACCAGCAGGCCTTGTCTCGTTTCGTGGAAATGTTGATTGATAATAATTTGGTGGTTGCGAACCCTGTTACGGAAAAAATATTCCAACATCTTGATGATATTTATTCGGTTGCCGACATGGCTGAAATTTCAAATATATCTCCGCGCCAGCTTCAACGAACGCTAAAACGCACAACAGGGTTTGCGCCGCATGATTTTCTTAAAGTTCTGCGATTGCAACAAGCGCTAAATGGCGAGCCATCATTGTCTTATGCTGACCAGTCTCACTTCATTCATTCGTTTCGCAAAGCCACGGGTTATACGCCGGCAAGATATTCCAAAAAATTCGATGTCTGAAATATACAATACACACCAACAGCATCTTGATAGGTGTCTGGCATATTTACATCAAACAGGAGTTGAATATGTCAAAGATGAACGCAGTTGGATGGTTTGATATCTATGTAGATGAATTAGATCGAGCCGTTGCATTCTATGAAACTGTTTTGGGCCAGAAACTCGAAGAAATTGTCGATCCAACGGGTGAAACGCAGATGATGAGTTTTCCCGCTGATATGAACGTGTATGGTGCAGGTGGCGCTTTGGTAAAGTCAAAACATGCAAACCCGGGGATGGGTGGCACGGTATTATATTTCTCCGTCGAAGACTGCGCTGTTGAGGAAACACGAGTTGCGGCAGCAGGCGGAAAGGTTATGCGACCAAAATTTTCAATCGGAAAATTTGGCTGGGTGACTTTGTGTCAGGATACCGAAGGCAACATGTTTGGCTTAAGCTCGATGAAGTAGCACCTCTTGGTCAAACTGCAATGATACTGTTTGATCTATCTTGTTTATGTCAACCAAGATAGATCAACGTGTCCTAAAGGTTTCCAGCCAAGCGCCTTAAGGCGCGTACAATCCATTGCATTCAAGCTCGCGGCATCTGCGCGTTGCGGCAGGTTTTGATTATCAAGATCTGTCATTTTTGCGTAGGCTTGCAGCAACTCATATCGATCTAAAACAATGTCGGAGATGTTGAAAATTGGCGCATCTTCGCCACCCGATATATCGCTGAGAATATCAGTTCCTGCGCCCAACAACAGATTAATTGCATTGGCGAGACCCTTGCCATAGACTTCTGTTGCCACGCGCGGTTCAATGGGTTTGTTGGTTCTAAAATCTTCAAACAGTGTATGCCATTTATGGTTTGATGAAGGATTTGCAGGGCCATAAATACCTGTGGCACGCAGGATTATGGGCAGGAAATGCTGATCTGATAGCTCAGCCAAGGCCAGCTCGGTTTGCCGTTTTACCTGACCATACAACGTGTCGGGTGAGGGTGCCATTGTTTCAAAAAGCATCTCGCCGGGCTCTTGTTGCCCGTAAACCGCCCGGCTTGATAAAAACACGGCGCGGGAAACGCCAGCAGCTTTTGCAGCATTATAAAGCGCCACTGAACCTTCATGATTAAGCTGCACAAATTCCTCAGGCTGATCACCTTCGCCGCCGCGATATTTACCCGCTACATGGTGAAATGCGGTATGCACCAGCCCAGAGCAACCTTGAAAAACATCCAGATTATATTCAGATTGCGAAAGTACCATTGGCTCGAAATCAACTGGCTGGCTGAAAAAGCCTTGCTTCGGTTCTTTTCGCCCAAGCGCAAGCACCTCATGACCTTCGGATAGCAGCCCCTCAACAATAAAGCGCCCTACATAACCCGTTGCACCGCTTACAATGATGCGTTTTTTACTCATGTCGCTTTATGCGGTGGTGATGGCAACTTGTCCAAATCTGGGATGTCTGATCCGGCGTAATAAGCTTTCCAAAGGTTGATCAAGATACCAAGTTGCTCTGACTTAGGATGATCCTCCTGCCAAGGTTTTTCATATTGATAATGAATGACATGAACCGACTTCCACTCCCATAATTCCGGAAGGTTAAACCAAACATATTGCAGCATATTGTAAAAGACCGGCAGGCCATGCCAATCAGGGAAAAAATGTTCAAGAAAACTCTGATCCGTACGTCGCCAATAGGCGTTAGGTGTGTCGAGTTCTTTGATCATGTTTTCGAATGTTGTAAGCGAAGGTGTGGCCACGAAAACACCAGAATTAAGGCGATGAAAATCTGCCACAGTTTCATACACGTTAGGCGCGGCAGAAAATTCTGGATAGGAAAATAACTTATCAATATTGCGTATGACAATCGTATCCGCATCAAGAAAGATAATGCGCTCATACTCAACCAGTTCCCAAAGCCGAAGTTTGATAAAATTATCGAGCGGGGTATGAAATTCAGGCTTCTCACCCTTTAAAAATGGTGAGTTTGCATGGATTTTTTGCTTGCCATGACGATGGTTAAACTCGTCCGAAGTTGGCAGATGAGATACTGCGCGTAGTTTCGCACCAAGCTCCGCCAACGGTTCCAGTGAACTGATCGAAACCGCTATCGTGTGCAAGACAATGATATCAGCTTTAGAACCTGAAAGGACGATCGACCGCACAAGAGCATGTGCGGCCATTGCATAATTATCATTGGTAACCAGCGTCACATAGGCTTTTTTTGTAACCATATTAGGAGACAATTTTTAGGCCCAGTTTTTCAGGGTCAGCTTCCACAGTTTTTGAAATGTCCTTGGTCCATGCCGATACTGCCGGTATGCGGCTGCGGTCCACACGATAAGCAAACTTCTTGGCCACTTCCATAACCTCATCCAGCAAGCCGTTTTCCAAGGTGATAGGGTCTAACCCCAAAGCGAGGAATTGATCGTTTTTAACAACGAGCTCATTTTCAACAGCTTCTTTTCTAGGATTTGGCAGGTAAGCAATTTTTGCGCCCGTAAGGTTAGCAATCATTTCAGCAAGGTCACGCACTCTATGCGTTTCCGTCATCTGGTTGAATATCCGAACTGGATCACCGGCTTTTGGTGTCTCATTCAACGCAAGTTCAATACAGCGAACCGAATCTTGAATGTGAATAAATGCACGTGTTTGCCCGCCTGTACCATGAACAGTCAAAGGAAAATCAATCGCTGCCTGGATCAAAAAGCGGTTGAGAACTGTGCCGTAATCACCATCATAATCAAACCTGTTGATCAGCTGCGGGTGAACGCGCGTTTGCTCGGTGTGCGTGCCCCAGACGATGCCTTGGTGCAAATCAGTGATACGAACCTGATCATTTTTTGCGTAGAATTGAAACAGCAATTGATCAAGACACTTTGTCATATGGTATATCGAACCTGGATTGGCTGGATATAAAATATCCTGCTTGACCGTTTCTCCATCCATAGTTTCAATGCCAACAGGCAAATACCCTTCTGGAATTGCCGCACCCACAGTGGAGTACCCGTAAACGCCCATTGTTCCCAAATGCACCAAATGCGCATCAAGCCCAATTTCTACCATTGCGTTAAGCAGATTATGAGTTCCGCTAACATTGTTATTAACGGTATAATTCTTATGCTTGTCCGATTTCATTGAATAAGGCGCAGCGCGTTGCTCGGCAAAGTGCACGATCGCATCAGGACGATGTTCAGCCAGCCAATTTTTTAAAACGTCATAATCCTTGGCCAGATCAATCAAATGGAAATGAATGCGACGCCCTGTTTCTTCGTGCCAGATGCGGGTCCGTTCCTGAATGGAATCCATTGGTGTAAGCGACTGAACACCCAGCTCCGTATCGATCCATCGGCGTGAGAGGTTATCAATAATATGAACCTCATGCCCTTTGTCGGACAGATGCAAACATGTCGGCCAGCCTACAAAACCATCTCCGCCAAGAACTGCAATTTTCATAAGATTCTCCAATATTAATCGATAAGTTTTCTCTCACTAACAGACTTTTTTGACAGAAAGAAGATAATTGGCAGAAACTATCAACAATATTGGCAGGTCAGAAGATAAAGGTAGGCATCAAAAACGCCCACCTTCAGATACCAGGTATTTCTATCCAGCCGAAGACTTGGCCCAAAGGTTGATGTCTTCGCCGCCCGAATGTTCATCAATAAGTTTTAATTCATCAGCGGTAAATTCGAGATTATTAATCGCGCCGACACAATCTTCAACCTGGCTGGCTTTTGATGCGCCAATAAGTGCTGTGGTAATGCCACCTTCGCGCAAGACCCATGCAATGGCCATTTGAGCCAGAGTTTGGCCGCGACCCTCTGCAATTTCATTTAGCTTCTTGATGCTGTTGAGCGAGCGCTCGTTGATAAAGCCATCCAGCAGTGATTTGCCTTGTGTCGCGCGTGAACCCTCTGGAATTCCATTGAGGTATTTGTTGGTCAGCATACCTTGGGCAAGGGGTGTAAATGCAATGGAACCAACACCAAGTTCTTTGAGCGTATCTTTCAAGCCGTCGGTTTCTACCCAGCGATTGAGCATATTGTAGCTCGGTTGGTGGATCAGCATAGGCGTGCCAAGGTCTTCAAGAATTGCAACTGCCTGACGTGTGCGCTCTGAATTATAGGACGAAATGCCGGCATAAAGCGCTTTGCCGGATTTTACGATCTGGTCGAGCGCGCCCATGGTTTCTTCAAGCGGGGTGTTTGGGTCAAAGCGATGGGAATAGAAAATATCCACATAATCTAGCCCCATCCGGCGAAGGCTGGCATCACATGATGCGATCAGATATTTGCGGCTGCCCCATTCGCCATAAGGGCCATCCCACATCTCATAGCCAGCCTTTGACGAGATGATAAGTTCATCACGGTAGCCAGCAAAATCAGTGTGCAAAATTTCACCAAAGGCTTCTTCGGCAGACCCCGCAGGCGGGCCATAATTGTTGGCAAGATCAAAATGGGTAATACCAAGATCAAATGCTTTTCGGCAGATATCAACCTTCGTATCATGAGGCGTATCACCGCCAAAATTATGCCAGAGACCAAGCGAAATAGCAGGCAGTTTAAGCCCGGAATTACCACAATAATTATATTTCATGCTTTCATAGCGATTAGCTGCAGGTACATATGTCATATGAAGAATCTCTCATTTGGGAAGGTGTTTGAATTAAATATATTTCAAATTCCTACAACTGACCAGAGCGAAGTATTGTTTTTTACCTAAAAAAAACTTTACCGAAAATGCATTTTGATGTGCGTTTTTAAAACTCAACTGCACTCTCAAATGTCATCATCGCGCCGGTGATCGGGTGCTCGACTGTCAGTTTTTTTGCGTGCAGGCAGAGTCTAGGCGATGCAGCGAGAGCTTCGCCATCGGCATAGAACTCATCGCCTAATATAGGGTGTCCGAGGGCGAGCATATGTACGCGCAATTGGTGAGAGCGCCCGGTTTTGGGGCACAATAGCACACGGCTGACGCCGTCTTTCCAATCGATCAATTTATAATATGTTTCGCAGGGTTTGCCCTGCTCCCAGTCCACCATTTGCAACGGGCGTTTATCCCAATCACATCGTAAAGGGTAATCAATAATGCCCTCATTATAGATCATCGTACCCCAAACCAGCGCCTCATAACTCTTTTCCGTTCTGCGAAGTTCGAACTGGCGGCTTAGATGTCGTAGCGCACCAGCGTGCAGCGCCAAAACAATAAGGCCAGATGTGTGCATATCCAGACGGTGAACGATGCGTGCGGTGGGGAAATCTGCAATGGCTCGTGCCTCAAGACAGTCCTTATGGTCTTCATGCTTGCCTTCCACCGTTAAAAGGCCCTCGGGCTTATTGAGAACCAAAATATCATCATCGCCATAGATAATGTCGAGTGGAGCCTGCGGTGGGTTGTAATCTAATAGCGGTTTAATAGGCCTTGAAGCAGACAATTTCAATGGCGCATGCCGTGGTGGAAGTTCCCTCATATCATCGCTTTAACATGCATAGAGTGCGCTTGTCATCCACCGATCTGTTGTGCGCACATTAGCAACCAGAGCTGTTCACATTCATGATTTTGTCACCTCAATCCTCGCAAAAGCTTTGCTTGGTATGAGGATTTTATGGAAGTTAATAAAACGATTACAATTTCAACCGATCAGAGACTGATCGAATTTGACCGTGTTTGCTCTTTTCTACAGGGAACTTACTGGGGGGCAGGGCGTTCGCCATTTGCTATCCGTACAAGTTTTGAAAACTCGGTCTGCTTTGTTGCCCTTGATGACGGCAAGCAAATTGGCTTTGCCCGCGTGGTCACAGATCATGCATTTATGGCCTATATTTTCGATCTTTTTGTATTTGAAGAAGCTCGTGGCAAGGGCGTTGCAAAGATGCTGATGACCGCCATTTTAGATCATCCGGACTTGCGTAACGTTTCGAACTTTATATTAGGTACTGATAACGCGCACGCGCTTTACCGGCAATTTGGTTTCACCAACTTTAAGGAAAATGGCAAACTGATGGTGCGCCGCATATAGATTTTCACAAATACCCCCCTAATATGTTCTTGAATGCTGGATTACATGTTCATGTCGGGGTGGCATGAAAAAACCCGCCAGCGGAAAGACGCATTACTTGCTTTCCATTGGCGGGTTAATTCTACGCACTACTAAATTTTTATCAGTATATACAAGTATAACAAAGTATAGTTTAGTTGACTTAAGTACTCTTTTAGTTGTTAAAAGTTAACGGAATTCAAACATCATCCCACTTTTTTGGATCATCATATTCCGGCGCTGCTGCAGCGTCCTGCATGATTTGTGCGGTATTACGAAGGCTTTCTGCTTGTTCGGTAGAAATTGGAATAATTGGGTCTGTTGATGTGATATTAGCAGTTGGTTGTTCGCGTCGTGAATTACCATAGACTTCATTTTTGAGCTCTTGTAGCGCTGATTTTGCATCTTCAAATGCAGCCGATTGTTGCTTTATTTGTGCCGATAAACTGTCCACATGTTTGTTCATGTCGTTGACTTTGCGCGACGAACGCACAGCAAAGGAAAGTGCACCAAGAGAAGCAAAAACAGAGGCTGATATGATCCAGATATTCATTACATTCTACTCTAGTAAAAATACGTTTACGGTGTCTTAAGAACGAACCGGGGGGAACAAGTTTAAAATTAATTTTGGAGATGTTTCGGATGAAAAAAAACCGCCAGTGACGTGTTCACTGGCGGGATGCTAGAACTCCTTTGGGTATAAGGAGATAATTTCTAGCGGGGGCTGATATTTAAAATTCGTCCCAATCATCATCATCCTGCACGTGGGCGACGGCAGCATTTGTTGCAGCTGCAATTGGTGCTTTATTTGCGACCGGTTGAGGCGTTGGTTTTGCAGTCACTTTGGGGGCAGGGGCTGTTGTCTTCATTTTTGCAGCCATTTGTTTTAGCCCATTGTCGTTGGTTGTTTTGTTTGATGTGCTTCTTGCTGCGCTTGAGTTGGCAGATTTACTGTCTGTTCCAATATCAAAGGCGTTAACCATTTGTGCCAAACTATCAATCTCTTCGACTAGGTGGCCGGTTGCAGCTGTTGTTTCTTCTGCCATTGCAGCATTTTGTTGGATACGTTGGTCGAGTTCGCTTACGCTTGAGTTCACCGTCTCGATACTATCGAGTTGTTCACTCGTGCTGTTAGCAACTTGGCTGATACGCGTATCGATATCGGAGACGTTCGTTGAGATTTTTTCAAGCACTTCACCGGTTTCTTTTACCAGTTTTACGCCCTGATCAACTTCGTTATTGGATGTATCAATTAGGCTTTTTATCTCCTTTGCAGCTTCCGCAGAGCGGCCAGCAAGTTCGCGAACCTCCTGTGCAACAACGGCAAAGCCTTTGCCTGCCTCGCCAGCACGGGCCGCTTCAACACCTGCATTGAGTGCAAGAAGATTCGTTTGGAATGCAATCTCATCAATCACATTGATGATGCCACCAATATCGTGTGATGCTTGTTCAATGCGGCTCATTGCACTCATTGCATCAGATACAACCTGACTTGATTGGTCAGTATCCGTTTTCGCCGATTTTGCCAATGTTGCGGCTTCTTGTGCTTGACCTGCTGCACTACGTACATTTTCTGTCAACTCTTGAACTGCAGCTGCAGCTTCTTCCAAAGATGCGGCCTGGCGTTCAGTGCGGCTTGAAAGGTCACCCGTGGCTGCCGAGATTTCTGAGGACACATTACGGATTGAGCTAGCGCCTGTATCAATACTGGCAAGGGCTTCGCGTAGTTTTCCAAGAGACGTATTAAAGTTGTGGCGAACGGATTCCATACTCTCCATAAATGGTTGGTCGAGTGTTGAAACCAGATTGCCAGAAGCAAGTGTCTCCAGACCTTTTGCTAATTGGTCAACGGTCTGTGTGACTTCGGCTGCACTGCGTATACGCTCTTCTTCGTTTGCTGCGCGATCTTTTTCACTTTGTGAACGGTTCGCCAGTGCGTCTTCTTCGATACGGATTTTGTCAATTGCAGCTTGGCGGAAACCTTCAACAGAGCGAACGATATCGCCAACTTCATCCTTACGTGTCATGCCATTTAGTTCAAACTCAGTATTACCAGAAGACAATTCTTTCATATTTCCAATAACTGCACTGATTGGACGTGTAATGCTGCGCGCAAACCAGAATGCAAAGGCGAGGGCGGCGATTAGTGTGATCACGGCTACTGTCGCAATCGCAATTTCCATTTCGATGGTGCCCTCAAGCGCCTCGTCTTTATTTATAACGGCAGCGAGATGCCATGTTGCGCCATCGTAATGCACATCAGCAATCGATATCATAGCTGTCATGTCGCGGTAATCAGTAATGGTACCTTGAACAACCTCGCGACCTTCAACTTTCGGGAACGCGGTCAGGTCAATTTTTGTATTTAGTGGGTCATACTCATCAGTTAGCCATGAATCCAGCAGGAGTGTGCCATCAGGAGATGTAAGTATTGTCTCTCCGGTTTTACCAAGGCCCGTTGGGTTATTCAGTATAGCCGCTATCTGTTTTTGCGGGACTTGCACGATGATTGAACCGTAGAAAAATTGATTTGCATCGACGACCGGCAAGCCAATAAATGCTACAGGTTTATTGTCAGCTAATTCATATGGTGCAAAATCTTCCAGAAAAACCTGATTTGTGTCCTTGACGCCACCTTGCTCTTCAATTTCCACTGTATTTTCTTCACCACCTGCGGCTTGTTCCATCTTTGCAACTGCCGCCTCTGTGATATGCTTGTTCAAAATGCCGAGTTTTGTTTCAGCATAAGGTCCATCTATCAAGTTTGTTCCAATTTCATCACCAGCTTTAGAGGTGTAAACAACCATGCCGTTTTTGTTGATAAGATAAAAATCATTGAGAGCATTTTCCGTTGCAAACTGATCTAAAGTAGGTCCGAATTTATTGAGTTGGGTCGCATATCCCATTGTGCCGGTTTCTTTGTAAAACGCTACCAGCGCATCTCTTTCTCGTTCGATATTTATTAAGCCTTGTAAAGCTTCAGTCGGATTATCTGTTTTAACTTGCTCGATACCGATTTTAAACATGTTCAGCGCGGCTAATGATACCTCGTTCTTGGCCAGCCCACTTAGCTTATCATCAAGACCCTGTAGGTAGGTTTCAAGTTGATTTCGTCTGCCATCTGCAATGGCAGATAGTTTATCCCCATAGGCTTTCTCAAGGCTATCAGATGCTACAAATACGCTAGTGATGCTGGTTGCGGCGATAGCAATAATCGTTGCAAGAGACATTGCGATTAACAATTGGTGGGAGAGACGCATGAAATTACCTGTAATTATTTGCAAAGATTTGATGGCAATAGGTGGCGACAATTCATTTGCGCATTCTCGGCACATCTCACAAAAATGCCTTTTGCCTAGTGCCAATAGTTATGGAGAATGTATTGATGATAACTTAATGAACTATACTGGATTGTAATCAACAGATTTAGGGTGTTCGCGTATAAGTAGCACTCAAGAAACTATTGCTTGATCTCGGATGGAGGGCATAGAGCAGGGTTCGCGGCGATCTTGTGAGGGTGGTGAAAATACATGTGTGTATCTCGGCTCCTTTTCTTTGATTAACATGTTTTGCTTGCATTTCATAGTAGGTTTACTAGAAGTTGACGATGACAACATAAGATGCAGAGTTAAATGTAGGCGTTGACAACATCAAATTATCATCATGGCAATTTAAGAGCGGATTTACTGGATAAGGCCGTTGAATTTATTGCGAAAAACGGCGTGGAAAACTTGAGTCTCAGGCAGCTCGCTCGAGAGTTGGGTGTCTCGCACGGTGCTCCAGCGCGCCACTTCTCAAACAAAGCGGCATTGCTCACAGCCGTTGCAACAAAGGGCTATAGCGATATGATTGTCGCGACACAAAAGGTTGCTCAAAAACATGAGGACAAAGATCAAATTGATCTCGAGGATCTACTCTCACCACCGGAACCTTGCGCGCATTTACGCGCCATGATCAAAGCAGATGTGGTGTGGGCGAAGAGCAATCCTAAGCTGTTTATGGCGATGCGAAATCCCGATGTTACGCGACACGCCGATGATACATTGAAATCAGCAATCGCCTGTTTGTCAGAGAAGCAATTGGTAGCAATAAAAAATGCTCAGAGCAAAGGATGGAGTAGCCAAATTGACCCCAAAATGCTCCGCCTGCAGATTCTTTCAACCATTGCAGGTCTGTCATCTATGCTCTGTGATCCATTCTATCATGAGTTTCTTGTCGAAAACGAGCTGGATGATTTTATCGATCATACAATAGATAATGTGCTTCGGGACCGCAAAACAAGCTAAGCTCTGGCAAGGACAGAACTTAAATATTGCGTGAAAATTGTGCATTTGTCATAATTGAGTGGAATGGGGGCGAGTGTGTCAGATAAAGAGCCAGAAAAACAAATACCTTGGTATAACAGGAAAGCACTTCTGATTGCTTGGCTGTTGGTCTTTGCTCCTATTGGGCTTTTTGGCCTTTGGAAAACTGCTATATTTGAAAAAAATATGAGGATCGGAATTGCCATTGGCGTCGTGATTTTGTTTTTTGCCGGCGGGTTCAGTCTTGGTAACGCAATATATCCGCTCATACTTTTCCCTTTGGCAATCTACCTGCTTTGGAAATCAAATGAAGTTATGCGCAACATCGTGGTGCGCTTTGTGATAGCCTGGGTTGTCGTTCTTATTTTATTTTTGGTCAACGCGCAGCTTGGTGGCAAAAATTTTGACGATAGTTACATTGGTGGATCATGTGCAGCAGTCACAACTGAGGCGGGCTGCACATATTTTAGAGATGATAATTGCAATGTTGTTGCAAAACAGTGCAATTAGATCATTACCTATATTTTGCGGCGGTGATGAATTCACCAAAAGTTTCACACCATATAACTACGGTGTTGTACGCCTCGACATCAACATCATTTCCCAAATCAGCAATAAAACCATCAAAGGTCTTTACCTCGCCAACCTGCAAGGAGCTGGCTTTAATCGCATTAAAACTATCCTCATCTTCAACGAACTCCTTCGTAAGATAGATTTTATAATCCGGACCAGGTGCCATTGTGCCTTGGTGAACGATCTTATCCATTGAGATACTCACATCACCTTCACCCCAATGTAAAAAATCACTGCCTTTAAGTTCACGTATAAAGCTTGTCTGGTAAGTCGCATCTTTGGCCGATGTCTCAAGCATGGCGCGATCAACACTCGGTGGAGCTATGAGTATAGGCAGTGCGTAAATACCACCTGCAAAGCCAATACCAAGTGCGATTCCGTGGGTGATGAGGCGAAGTAATATGCGCATTGAATTAGCCTTATATCTGATAAATATGATGGCTCACATCTAGCATGCGACGTGTTAAATCACAATCAGAGCACATTAAAAGCTTCTAGCGCAGCTGCAATATGGTCTTGCTCAGTTTTGCCAAGCGGTAGGATTGGCAAAGGTGGTTTTGCATCAGTCAATAATAGCAAATTTGCGATTGTATATGTCACTCTCAAGCTACCAAATTCTTGGAACAGAACCCAAAGTGGCTTAAAGATGGCTTCAATTTCGGTCATTTTTTTCTCATTGCCGGATGCTGCTATGTCTGCAAGATTGAGCGTTGCTTCAGGTAAAATTCCGGCAACAACGCTGTACCAGCTGTCGGCTCCAGCCAGCATAGCTCTTGGGCAACCCCAATCTCCACTGTAACCAATGGAAAAATCACGTGGCACATTCTCGCGCAGCGTAGCGAGCTCAAGTTTAAAATCGCCATCCGCCGGTAGCGGCATTTTAATGGCCTGTATCGTTTCAATTTTCGCCAAACGCTCAATCAATTTGTATGAAAATTTGAAATTCGTCGTGCCTGGATTGTTATAAATACAAAGTGGCAGATCAGTTGCCGCTGCAACAGCTAGATAATGCTGATAAACCTCCTCATCCATTAAGGGGGTGTAGGACATAGGCGCCATCAATAATGCATCCGCACCTGTCTCTTTTGCGTCTTTTGCCAGGCGTATTGCCTCGCTCGTGCGCAGGGCCGCAACACCTACAATCAGCGGTGTGCGGCCAGCAACTTGTGTGACGGCAGCTTCGACCGCTCTTTTGCGTTCGCTGCGAGATAAAAATGCATACGTGCCTGTGCTGCCCAGTAAGCCAATAGATTGCACGCGCGCGTGGACTAATCTTTCAAGCAAGCCCTTAAGCGCGTTTGTATCGACCATGCCAGCTTCATTTGCAGGGGTTATTGGAAAAGCTGATAGACCGTTAAATAATGACATAATAGATTCTCATAACTGAAGCATGATTCCCCGAATCATATTCGGAGCTAATCAAGATAAGAGCATAAATTCAAATGACAAATCGTGATGCTCTAATCAATG
This sequence comes from Lentilitoribacter sp. EG35, assembly GCF_040784015.1. NCBI lineage: Bacteria > Pseudomonadati > Pseudomonadota > Alphaproteobacteria > Hyphomicrobiales > Rhizobiaceae > Lentilitoribacter > Lentilitoribacter sp. EG35. The sequence goes on along the minus strand of NZ_JBFNGQ010000006.1, from coordinate 161,041 downwards.
AAATTGATCAATGTGAGTTTAGATTTAAGCTAGGCTTTGTTCCCTGATTTCACTTTGGGGCGATAACGGCCTGCGATAAAAAAACAAATCAGAGCGACAAACCAAGGTAACGCTGCGATGGTTAAAAATTCCCAATCCAGAAAATCTTCAAACGATGCGCCACAATTTGTAGCGCTGGTCACATAAGCGCACGACATACCAGCTGCAAAGAGCCAAAGAATAATCGGTGCGATAAAGGCAAGTCCGCCAATAATGTATAAAAAAATCTTCATCAGATACCTCATATTGTGGGTGAAACTACACTAAATGGTAAAATGGTTATTCTATGGCAGCCTGTAATCAACTTGATATTTCAAATGGATTTTTTGAGGTGAAGCAAAGTCGGTACGGTAATATGTTTTATTTGAGAAAATATAAAGACCATGCGATAGGCTAGGGCTGTAGTTTTTAAATGATATGGATTTTCCCAATGGATTCTAACACCACTCACCATTCCCAAATCAGTTCAGAAGTCTCGTTGGAAACAACATTGGCATCTTACGGCACGCTCGCGCCGGGGGAGGTGAATTCTAATCAGATGGACGGAATGGTAGGTACGTGGAGTGCTGGCACTGTGCGCGGATATTTGACCCATGCAAGCAAGGGAGCCCATATCGGCCTGCCAGCCCTCATTCTGGACCCGAATGGCGATGATATTCCCGTACAAATATTCAAATCCAAAGACTTGCCAGCCTACTGGTGGCGACTGGATGAGTTTGAAGGCGAAGGCTACAGGCGTGTACCTGTTACCGTTCAAACCGATGAGGGTGAAATTATGGCCTATCTCTATAACGTAAAACCCTCATTTGTAGCTTCGATGGATAAGTAAATTTCATTTTTTCATGCAAGGAGTTAAGCTCTGAAAGGGTGGCTTCTACGATGATAAAAATGGTTGAAACTTTTATCTTTCATAGCTTCATGGTAGATCGCAAACTGAGTGTTTTTACATGAGTGGATCTTATTGCAAAAGTGCACAGCCAATATGTGCTATTTGTCTTATGTAGGTGGCGATGATGTGGTTAGGTTATGGGTTGGCAATCCTTGTTGCCATTTTCCTCGCTTTATTTACATGGCGGCAGATGGATCATCGCGCCGATCAAGCTACATGGAACATGCTTTCAGGCGCGTCCGAGAATGAGTTTCGGGTATTTGATCATGAAATGATCCGCGATTTGCCAGAGCCAGCTCAACGGTATTTTACGTACACAATTGCGAAGGGCACTGTTTTACATAGGGTTGTGCAGATTGAAATGAATGGAGAAATGGGATTGGGCACCATCGATGCTCCCAATTACAAACCCATGAAAGCCACGCAAATACTTGCGCCTCCTTACGGGCTTGTATGGAAACTGAAATCCGGCGCAATCAGCGGCTCCGATGGCGCAACGCCTGAAACGTCATGGACCAGGTTTTGGGTGTTTAATTTCATTCCAGTCGTACGTGCAGGAAGTGCAGACCATCGTCGATCGGCCTTCGGGCGCGTTGTGGCTGAGGCTTCATTTTGGGCACCCGCCAGCTTGCTCCCAAATAAGTTTGTGAAATGGGAAGCCTTGTCGAGCGATAGCGCAAGGGCAATTGTAGTATATGGTGAGTTCACCCAAGCTGTTGATATAGAAGTTGATGAGGAGGGCGGGCCCAAACGTGTGATAACTCAACGCTGGAGCAACGAAAACCCTGAGAAAGAGTTTCGTGAACAGCCATTTGGCGGTGAATTATCGCAGTTCCAAAATTTTGCAGGTTATCGCCTCCCAACGCGCGTTACCGGCGGAAACCATATCGGCACAGATGCCTATTTCCCGTTCTTTAAAGCAAATGTGACAAGCATTTCATTTCCGCTTTCCAGGTGATGAATACAGAATATTGCCTATGATATCGCTGAGCTGGAATGATGGTTAAACGCCTTAATCCAGCAGGTTTCGCATAACTTTTTCCATCATTGCGCGGTATGAGGCGCTATCTTCGCCAATTTGGATTGCAAGAGCAGCACGATCAAACATCGACGACAAAAGATCAGCAACTGATGCGGGGTCTATATCGAGATTATGTGTTTCTTTAAGATATTCGAGGCCCTGTCGCAGGCTTTCACCGCCCGTTTCTTTATCTATTTCGCGAATTTCAGCAATGCTCAGTGCCGCTGGTCCATCAATGAGCAATAGTCTTGCGCGACCATCTTTTTGCATGGCATCAAAATAGGCATTTGCACCTATAATCATAGCATCAATCGGCTTCATATCTCGCGATGTTACTGCATCAATCTCTTCTGATACAGCCTTTGCCTCTGTTGTATATACAGCGCGAAACAGAGATAATTTGTCCTCAAAATGGTGATATAGCGCCCCACGTGTGACTTCAGCAGTTTTTACAATCTCCGGTGTGCTGGTCTCAGCATAGCCTTTCTCAACAAAAAGCGCTCGCGCGGCTTTCATTAATCTGGCCCGAGTTTCCTCTGTGCGCTGTTTATTCGATTTTCGTAAATTTTTCTCTTGCATACATACTGCCTGTTTGTTATTGAGTTTATACATACAGACTGTATGTTATTTTGAAAGGAAAGAAAACCCATGAAATGCACTCAATATTATCCCGTTATTATGACAGACAAAGTTGCCGAGACATCTGAGTTCTATCGTAAACATTTCGAATTTGTGCCAACCTTTGAAAGTGACTGGTACATCCACTTGCAATCCAGCAAGGATAAAGCAGTCAATCTAGCTATTTTGCAATATGATCATGCGACTGTGCCAGAGCCGGCAAGACATAAGGTTTCTGGCTTGCTACTCAATTTCGAAGTTGAAGATGTCGATGCTGTTTATGACAGAGTATCGAAAGAGGGGGTCACAATTCTGCTGCCAATCAAGGATGAAGATTTCGGTCAACGCCACTTCATTACACATGATCCAAACGGCATCTTGATCGATGTAATTAAGCCTATTCCACCCAGCGAGGAGTTTTTGAAACAATACAGCGCTGATGCCGCACCAGTGTGATGCATCTTGCTAGATGTACTATTCAGCAACACAAGCGGCTTCATACCGCTTGTGTTTTAGTTTGTTTATCAGATTTGGGTAGTATTATTCAGCGGTTGCTGCGCCAGTCAGTTTATCAACCGCACCACCCATCATTTGCAATGCTTTGAAATCAGCTGGTAAGCCATGATCATCTGCAATGCGGCTTGGGTTGTGATAGGCAACGTTTGTTTTGCCGTCTGTATCTTGGAAGACAACAACGCGAATTGGCAGATCAAGGCCGGCGGCAGGGTTTTGCTGCATGATTGGTGTACCCAGTTTAGGGTTTCCAAAAACAAGCATCTGGTTTGGAGCAAGTTCAGCATCAATGCTCATCGCGCCTTTTGCATGGTCAACTCGCGCAAACACAGTCGCACCAGCTTTTTCAACAGCAGCCACAAGTCTGTCCATCGTATCGTTAACAGAGTGTGGGCTAATTTTGGTAACAAGATCAGACGCTTGCGCAGTAAAAGAAGTCATAGTGATCGCCAATGCTAATAAAAGTTTTTTCATTTGGGAGGTCCTTTGTAGAAAATAACTGGAGGTGAAACTTAACCAGAATCGTATGCTCACCCCACATCATCCGCTAAAGGCACATTGTGGCATATCTGCATTTTAAGGAAATAAACTGATCATAACTTTCATCACATTTGTGTGATGTTTGATACAAACTCGTGAGCAGTCCTCTTTTGACCCATCTCGCACTCAAACCAACCCAATCGCCCGTGCGCCAGCCATCAAATCCGTCGCAATAATATGCCCGTGGGCACGCAACTTGTCTGATGGTTGTTGCAGGTCTGGTACTTGTACGACTTGTGCGCCAGAGGCCAGTGCGGCTGTCGTGCCTGTTTCGCTATCTTCAAAGGCAAAACATTTGGAAATGTTGCGCCCAAGGGCATTAGCGGCTGTTAGGTATGGTTCGGGATGTGGTTTGGGGTTGCTGACTTGGTCGCGGCCAATAATAGTCTCAAAACGATCTATGATACCAGCTTGTGTAAGGTGTTTTTCCGCGGTAGCTGTTCGCGATGATGTGGCAACCGCGATGGACAAGTTTTTGGCAGACAAAATCTCAAGCAGTTCAAACACCCCTTTTTTCACAGGGATTTCCTGCTCAAGTCGTGCATGGATTTTCTCATCCCAAACTGCAACAAATTGCTCTACAGTCACGCCATTGCTTAAGCTTTCGCCAATGATAAGATCAGATGTGTCCCCGGCAATGCCAATTGAGTTGAGGTAGGGCGTTGGATTATGCATCAACCCCAGTGCAGCTTGCGCATTTGTAAAACATTCCAGATAAACGCGCTCAGTGTCCAGCAGCAACCCGTCCATATCAAAAATGACACCAACTTCTCTACTCATTAGCCAATCCTTTTGTCATCTAAACGCCTCCCATGCGCTATAAAGCATAAACAGCCCGGCTCCTATAAAGAAGGCCGCTGTTGTGAGGGTAAATGGTTTGCGAACGCGAGCGTAAAGCGCAATCATCGGGCGGCTTGAAAAGAATAAAACATAACCTGACATCACCATAGCTGCAATTGCAAAACAAGGTAGAATAAATATAACTAAATCCGTGCCATTTTCTTCTGCCATTGTGGTGCCGTAAAGCACAATTGTGAGCCAGACTGTGGCAGCTTTCGGATTTGTTAAATGGATTAGTAATCCGCGAATATATTGTTTGATAGGAGATTTAACAGGAGCATTGTCATTGGCAGGTGAAGATGAATTATTTCCTTTTAAATTAATAACTTGTTTAGCAGAGTTAAACCCCATATAGAACATATATGAGCCGCCAGCCAGCAGTAAAATATCAAAAACTATGGGTGATTTCTGCATAATCGCGCTCAAGCCCAGAGACGTTGATAAACCCCATGTGATGGATCCTGTCCACACGCCCAATGCAAGCGCCATACCATTAAAGCGCCCTTGCTCCAATGCGGTATGCATCATGGCAAAATTTGCAGGTCCCGGACTTGCCACAGCAACCGCAAAAGTGAGGTAAAAAAGGAGAATCTGTTCCATAGAGTTACTGATTTAAACCATGGTTCAATCGGAGTCACGCAGATTCAGAATATGCGGCAATTTTGACCGTGTATTTTCTTGAATCCATCGCGTTAGTTTAAACATAATTCCTCACAAATAATTTCGCTTCAAACTTTGAATGCTTTTGGAATAGATTGCATATTTGACTATATTTCCTCTATGGATAAATTAATCTGTAACTTGAGGGTTCTGCAATATGTCAAACAATAGATCAGATTTTAAAACCGAACGTTTTATAAGAACTATTTTAGAACACCTTGACCTGCCTGTACCGATCAGACTCTGGAATGGTCACATTGTGGGAGGGCAGTCCGACTTTGATGTCACCAAGTGCATACATGTGTATGTTGCTTCGCCGCAAGTTGTCCGCGCTATCGCACGTCGACCATCGATAAATAGTCTCATAGAATTGTGGAGTTCTGCGCAGATTGATATAAAGAATGGTACTATTTTTGACATTATAAAAATCGAAAAACGCACTCACCTGAAGGCGAAAATAAAAACCCTTCCCAAGTGGGCTCTGGCCAAAGATCTGCCATCTCTATTTTTGGGTGCAAGCACAATCAAAGATGCCGATAAACTGTCGGGTGACGACCCTTTCGTAAGCGGCTCTAGCCAAAGTGCTATAGAACACCATTATGATGTATCAAATGCATTCTACCAGCTCTTCTTGGATGATGCGATGGTCTATACGTGCGCTTATTTTAAAGATTGGAACAACACAATTGAACAAGCGCAGTTTGATAAGTTGGACCATGTTTGCAAAAAGCTACGCCTGCAACCCGGCGACCGCCTGCTTGATATCGGTTGTGGATGGGGCGCTATGCTTATTCACGCGGTAAAATATTATGGCGTAACAGGGCATGGCGTGTCTTTATCAACGGCACAGACTGAACTTGCTCGACAGCGGATTGAGAGCGAGGGGTTGAGTGATAAAATCACCATCGAAATTAAATCATATACTGATCTTGATATGCGTTTTGATAAGATATCTTCCATTGGTATGTTTGAGGCCGTGGGCATTGCGAACTACGATACGTATTTCTCTACGGTACATCGTTTGCTAGAGCCTGGCGGTATCTACTTACACCATGCAATTACCCGTCGAAACAAGAAGGGTAAGCGGTTTGGTAAGAAGAGTGCCGAGCATAAAGCGCTGGTTAAATATATTTTTCCGGGAGGGGAATTGGATCACATCGGCATGTCGCTTTCCAATTTGGAAGCCCATGGGTTTGAGGTTCATGATGTGGAGAACCTTCGCGAGCATTATGGAAAAACATGCCGTCTTTGGGCGGAGCGACTATGGGCGCGTTTTGATGAAGCGGTGGTTGAAGTTGGCGAAGCGCGTGCTCGACTTTGGTATTTATACATGGCTCTGTGCGCAATCGCTTTTGAGCGCGGAACTGTGCAAATCAATCAAACAGTTGCTACCCGCAGGCAGCGTGGCGTGAGCACAATTCCGCAAACACGCGATGATTTGTATATTTAGTTGCAGCCAAACGGCTTCTGTTTGCCTTGTTGCAATCTAGTATTTGCCTAGTTTGGCTAGCATTTCTCGCGTAATTATCTCTCGTAAGGAAACATCTTTTCGCGAGTTGATGTCGATATTTAGAGCAAATGACACAAGCTTATTCGGTTTGCCCGTATTTTCTATCCAGCCTACAAACCATCCAATGTTGGGATCTGGAGCAATGGTCCAGCCTGTTTTGCCATAGAAAGTTCGGTTGCCACTGCTTTCTATTTTCGCAATGTTGCGGACAATCTGTTGGGTTTTCATGGAAAGTGGGAGTTTAGAACCGGCAAGTTTTGCGATGAATTGAGCTTGTTCTACGGCGCTTATTTTCAGCGGCCCTTTTAGCCAGAACATCGTTACATTATCACCAACTGTATGATTGCCATAACCAAGTTTCTTTAACCATATATTATAGTCTTGAATGCCAATCCTACGTGCAAGTTCTTGATATACAGGTACATTTGATACTTTAAAAGCCTGTTTGATCGGCATGTCTTTTTCCCATGCCTTGATAGGTTGAGGTTTGCCCCCAAAGGGTATGATCTCATTTTCATCAGCGATGATGTTCGTCTCAAGCGCAATCAAACTGTTGGCAATTTTAAAGGTTGAAGCGGGTATCATCTGTATGTTGGCGCGTTTAGAGTTCACCAATGTAAGTTGATCTTGTGTTGGATCATAAAGCGCAAACGTCCCCGAAACATTGTGTTTTTTGAAGACAGTTATGAGATCAGCACGATCGATGATGTCTGCCGCCTTGGTGGGGATCAAAGCCAGTAGAATGGTCATTGTCACGCAAAGTAGCGAGAATGCAAAGTTATTAGCCTTTTTTCGCATAATATCCCTTGGTAAAACGCGTATATTCACGTGCTGCACCGGATTTAATCATCTCATGATTCAGTTCGCTGCCATCGCGAAAGAAGCAACGACCGAGTGTACGCCCAAATTTGTCTATGCCGACCACGTTGACTTCAATTTCCTGATCTTGCGCAAGGCGACGAAGGGTCTGGGTAGCTTCATTGTAGCCAGCCTCGTGTTTTTCTGGTGCTTGAATGCCCCACAAGCGTATTTGCTCCTCGTGACCAACGACATAAAGGCTGTCACCATCAATTATGGAGCGAACTTGTCCTGTAAAATAACCTGAATATTGTTCATATTCAGTTGTGCCACGCGCCTGGCCATTATTTGCACTCCCGGCAGCGGTTCGCGTTTTCACATTTTGCAGGAACGCACCCAAAAACGACATCACAAGCCGCTGCAGCAATGGCAGTATCAGTAGGCTTATGAGAAGTCTTAGCATCTTGATTTACCCCAAGAGGAAAATTTCTGGTGAATAGGTATAAGGTATGTGTTCACCTTTCAAACTTCAAGTTATGTTTACTGTCAGGACTTCAAATAACAACAGGTAAGGGTGAGCAATGTCAAAAAGTGCGAAGCGGGTAAAGGCGGCGCTTGATGCGGCTGGACTGAACATCGAATTTGTCGAAATGCCAGATAGCACCCGCACAGCAGAAGAAGCCGCTATCGCTTGTAAAGTCGAAGTTGGTCAGATCGTCAAATCGTTAATTTTTGAGGGGCAGAGATCTGGCGCATTGAAACTGCTGCTTGTAAGTGGAGATCATCAGGTTGATATGGCGCTGGCAGAGAAGGCGGTTGGTGAAGGGTTGATGCGCGCTGATGTAAAACGCATTCGTAAGGAGACAGGCTTTGCAATAGGTGGCGTTTCACCCATCGGACATTTTTCGCCTTTACCGACTTATATTGATGAGCATTTGCTCGATTTTGACAAAGTTTGGGCTGCTGCTGGTGGCAACAATATCGTGTTTGAGATTGACCCAAAGATACTGTTGGATATAACAGATGCACACACGTTTAAAGCGATTTTGAAATAGGAGTAGTTAGATGATTTGGTCCACAATAATTCCCTTCGCAACATTGGCAATGTTGTTGATTATGTCACCAGGGCCAAACGGTGTTTTGATCGCCAAAACTGTTCCAACATCGGGACGAAACGCTGGTTTTGCAAATATCGCGGGTTTTTTCGCGAGTTTTTATGTACATGGTGCTTTTTCAATATTAGGGGTTTCTGTTATTTTGATGCAGTCGGCAACCGCCTTCATGATTGTTAAATATGCTGGCGCCGCCTATCTATTGTGGCTTGGGATAAAAGCTCTAAAAACAGCCTTCAGAAGCGAAGGGGTCGCGGAAGCTGTAACGCCGGCAAAACGAAAAAGAACATTGTTAAAGTCCTTTCTGGAGGGGTTTTTATCTAATTTTCTTAACCCCAAAGTCGCATTATTTTATCTTGCTGCATTTCCTCAGTTTATAACTATTGGGCAAGATAGTGCGGGGCTGTTTTTCCTACTGGTTACTATTCATGCAGTTCTAAATGCGATATGGTTTACTGGCATGGTGCTACTATTTTCATATTTCTCTCGTGGAGCGCCAAGTAAGGTATTTAAGCGCTGGCTCAATGGCGTCACAGGATTTGTGTTTATCGCCTTTGGACTGAAGCTCGCAACATTTAAAGCCTAGATTTACTGCTCCTGAGGGGCAAACTTTAAAAGACTTGTTTGGCAAGATTGAGTGCACAAATTCCCATCAAAATCATAAGGCATATTGGCTTATAATATTTGGCGAGGGACGGATTGAAAAACAGGCTGCCGATCAAAATACCAGCGGACAGTAGCGGGGTCATAACCAGAACGCGCTTTATGGAATCAAGTGTGAAGATATCGTAGATATAGAAGTAAATTCCGGTTCCTACCTCCGAGATTAGCAGGAACATGACAAGAGATGCCCGCATTTGCGCTGCGGGTTTTTCGCGTGCCAACACATATAGCGCAACTACCATTCCGCCAACAGCTGCAATACCAGATGCTAGCCCCGCCGCTATGCCACTAATATACAGCCCTGATTTTGTTGCCAAAAAGTGTGCTTTTACCTTTATGAATATCAGACTTGCGAGGCTTAAAATTAAAACAAGAGCAACAATTTTTGATAGTTGAACATCGATTTGGGTAAGAATTAACAGTCCGATTGGCATGCCAATAAGGGTTCCTATCACCAAGCCCCAAACAATGCTCATATCGGCTTCTTTCATTCCGCCACGAAGCATAAATAGGCTTGCTACTACCTCGAGCCAAAAACAAATTGGCAAAAGTTCGATAGGTGAGATCACACTCGACAGGCTTGCCATCACAGCCGCAGAAAGAGCAAATCCTGAAAACCCTCGCAGGAGACCAGCAAGAAGCGATGCCCCTAGCATGAAGATGACTATGTCTGGCGATATGTTTGCGAATTCAGCGATGTCTTGTAGCAATAATGGATCTTTCCGTCGATGAAAATAGCAAAGCAGATTCACCGCTTATTAGATAGTCGAAAGCCAAATATTGCGCAAACCAGTGCAATAATTATGTGGAGCCAGTTGAGTATATAATCGTTGTCGGATGTTGGGAAGTAGAAGGTTAAGAGAGGTGTGACATAAACGAGATCCAATTATTGGATCAATATCATCACACATAAATATATATATATATATATATAGATAATGTTATATATTCATCAATTCGCGCGCACAACAGTAGTATATTTCTGGTACTTGCCGTATTAAGAACTGTCAGAAACTGGGGAGTGGCCGGATGAAACTGGAATATATGGTGGTTGATGTTTTTACATCGACCCGATTTGGCGGTAATCCGCTTGCTGTTGTGTTTGATGCAGATGACCTAACCACAGAGCAAATGCAAACCGTTGCGCGGGAATTTAATTTTTCGGAAACAAGCTTTGTATTAGCGCCCAAAGACGCCAACAATACAGCTCATGTTCGGATATTTACCGCATCGATTGAAATGCCCTTTGCAGGTCACCCAAACGTTGGTACGGCTTATGCTTTGGCAACGCGCAACGAACATCATGTTGAAGAAATGCTGTTTGAAGAAAAGGCGGGGCTTGTTAGCGTAAGAATTGCTTATGATGGAGACGCACTATCGCACACGTCTATCGTCGCGCCCCTACCGCTGTCAGTGCTACAATCCTTGACGTGTGAAGAAATAGCGGCTGTACTGTCACTACACGAAGCAGATATCATAACATTGACACATCCACCTCAAATTGCGAGCGTTGGGGCAGAGTTTATTATTGTAGAGGTTGAAAATCGGGATTGCCTTAAAAAAATTCGTTTTGATTTTTCCGCAGCCGAACGTTTAAATGTCCCTCCTAGTTGTGATGCTATTTATGTATATACGCGTGATACCGATACGGTGATTGCTGATACAGATGTAGAAAGGGATTGGACGGCTCGTATGTTCGCTTTTGAGGAAATTCCCTATGAAGATCCGGCAACAGGAAGTGCAAGCGGCGCGGCGGTCGCGCTCGTAGCTTCACTTGGTGTCGCACCCAAAAATGGTGATGTATATTGTCTGTCGCAAGGTGTCGATATGGGGCGTCCAAGCGAGCTATATGTGAGAATGTTAGGTGAAGGCGTGAATGCGCGTGCTGAGATTTCTGGCAAAACCGTAACGGTTATGCAGGGCGAAATCGAGATCTAACATTGGGAAGCGCAACCAATAGCGATATTGCTGAAACTATCAAAGGCGGGTGCCTATGCGGTGCTGTGTGATATAAGGTCGAGTGTCTTGGCTGCGCATTGATCTGTCATTGCCGTATGTGTCAAAAGGCTTTCAGCAACTTTTTACCCCGCTTGTTTCATCTAAAGGGCTAGAATGGACAAGGGGAGCGTACGCAGTATTCCACAGCACAAATCGCAATTGGAGCGGATTTTGCAAAGATTGCAGCACACCGCTAACTTATGAGTTTGAAGGTGGCATGAAGGTTTCGATCGGATCGCTAAATAACCCAGACCTTGCGCCGCCCGCAGTGTAGGTAGATGTGGACGGTAAACGCCATTTTATTGGTCATTTTTTGATCAACCCGAGGTCTCCCATTCAGAACGATAATAATGAAGAATGGAACGCCTGGGTGGTATCCAACCAATATCCCGATTTCGATACCTGAGAATATTCTATTCAGATTTTATGCAATGCGGATCGAACTGTAGATCTGCGCGTTCCCGTTCTGACATCTGGTCGATATCTGGATGAGATAAGGGGTCCTTACACCAATCAATCATATAACGTTGCGGCCATTGCGCATTGGGTCTTCGAGTATTCCAAAGTCTCAAAATGGGGAGGTAAAAATATTTCATTTGTTTAGTTTTATAATTATTTCTCCTTTTAAAAATAGATTTTTTTATAAATCTAGTTTAGAAAAACTAATGCAAAACTTAAATGCGATACCACTTTCAGCGCTTAGAGCCATAGAGGTGATAGCGCGTACGGGCACCTTGGCACGCGCAGCTGAGGAGCTGGGTGTGACGCTAGGAGCGCTGAGCCAAAGGTTGACTAAATCGGAAGCAGCCCTTGGGCGGCCCCTGTTTATCCGCACTCCATACGGGTTAAAACCAACAGAAGTTTGTGCTGACATTGCTCCGCGACTAACTCGCGCCATTGGCGATCTATCCAGCATCGTGTCAGACATCCGCGCTGTTGACAATTCTGTGTTGACGGTTTCCGTGGCACCCATTTTTGCCAGCCGCTGGCTCATATGGCGAATTCACAAATTTAATGAGCAAAATCCGACGATTAAAGTACGAATTGAGCCAACGAGCGATGTGGTCGATTTAAATATAACTGAGGTTGATGTGGGTATTCGGGTAAGCGAAGACCCGTCGATGGGCAGAAATGCGGTTAAATTGCTAGATCAGCGCGTATTTCCTATCTGTTCTCCAGAAGTCGCCCAGAATATAAACTCGCCCACCGATCTTTTAAAGCTTCCGGTGATTTGCGAGAATGAAAAACTATATGGCTGGGGATCGTGGTTGGTGGAATATGGTATTTCGGATCAGTCCTTGCAACCAGGACCAACATATGCTGATGCCTCTTTGTGTCTCGATGCGGCCATGATGGGGCAGGGCGTGTTTATGGCTTGGGAAACTCTTGCCTGCGACGCCTTGGAAAGGGGGCAAGTTGTTTCCCCGTTTCAACAGCGGTCATGCACTGGAGCGACATACTGGTTCGCCACAAGTCGTATATCGGCTGAGAAATCCAGTGTCCGCAAATTCAAATCATGGCTCCAAAGTGAACTTGAATGTTCAATCAGGCATTGGAGAAGTGATCAAGGCTAACCGGAACTCAACCCAAAATTGGACATAATCAGCTTGAACCTGAAAATTAAGACTTGAGCCGGCCCCTTTTGTTGTCCTAAATAAGTTGATCCAAGTCGAATTTAATGATTTCCCTACAAATAGCGGGTGTTTGAGTGAGCGGACGTAAAACATTTCAAACTTTAAAGCCCATTATTACGACCATTGGTTTGCCCTTTTCCTACATGCCACGTCAGTTTTTTATTGTCACGTGGCCCTTGTTTGAGCATTTTCCGTGGAGTTTTGGAGTGCTGCTACGTTATATTTGGGCAAAGCGTTTGGCAAAATCTTGCGGCGATAATGTATTGTTAGAAACCGGTGTTCGCATCACGCACTGGGACCAAATCGAATTTGGTGAAAATTCTGCGATTTTCGAAAATTGCTATCTTGATGGTAAGGGCGGCATCAAGATTGGCGATAATGTTTCCATCGCGCACCACGTCTCGCTCATCAGTTTTGATTTTGATATTGACGAAACAGATTTTAATACACCGCTTAAATACAGCTCACATCGCTTAAAGCCGATTGTAATTGGAGATGATACGCTCGTTTTTTCAGGTTCGCGCATTTTAGCTGGCGCTCATCTAGCGCCGCGTACAATTATTGCAGCCAATTCCGTGGTTAAAGAGGGCGACTATGAACCTGGCGTGTATGCAGGCGCGCCAGCGAAATTCAAGCGAAACTTACAGGCTCAGCAAGACAAGAAATCCTAATCAATCGTACTCAGAGCACTTGATTCCAACCTGAAATGATTTTGTTGTTACATTCGGATCAGTGCATGGCTGCTAGTTGTTCAAATGCGGGGCGAAATGCGCTAAATGGGCTGACAAGTTGGACCGGAGTTCCATTTATCTCTTTCAGCTCTCCAGACCAGGCTTTTCGGTAAAGGGTGGCGAGATCTTTTCTGTCATTTTCAGTCATGTAGCTGTTTGGGCCATAATTCATGATTGAAAATGGTGCGTGATCACCAAAAATTTCACTGCGCCAACGCTTTTCACTTATTTTGGCAAAGAAATGTCGAAGACCGAATATATGTCCAGTCTCGTGTGCCATTGTTTCAGCTTGCTCTTGCTCTGATTGTTCGAAGAGTTTTGGGTAAACATTTAACTCGTGCCTTCCGCCATCGGGAAAGAAAGCGCTGGCCAATGTACATCCGCCATTGGGGATGCACTTATCCTGCCAGTTAAAAACATACTCAAAATCCCATGTATCACCCGTTTCAACTTCTCGAAACTTGATAGGGACAGAATCTCGCCACAACATTATTCCATTGGCTAATATTTGTCTGAGATACTGTTTGGCTGCTTCCGGTTGCTCAAAGATGGCAAGAGAACGTTCTTGAAATCTCCAACGCAAAATGACATCCTGCCTCCATAAGGGAATAAACCCATCTGCTGCATGGACAACCAGCTCGGTTGGAGACCTTGCTAAGGGGGGCTCAGCATGACCGATACTATCCGTCTCGCATACGCTTCCCTTATAATAGATGTGCGACTGTTGAGCATATCTTGCTTCTAAAGCCTCACTCTCCGGTTTTGTCGATACACATTCCTCACATACCTTTTTCATTTCTTTCTCCTGCTGGCTCTTACAAATTTAGACCGTACCTAAAAGTAGAAAATAAATAATACACAATTATAAGTAAAGCGTTGGATAGGAGTTCTTACCGATGGTTTTACGTATAGTTTGATGACGTCGAAGGTATTCATCGATAGACTCATCCAAATAACCTAATCCCGCGTATAACACTTCAAATGGTCAAAATTATGAGTGGAGGGGGTCTGTTATGGACCTTGGGAATATACGATTGTCTCAGACAGATATCATCGCAGATCTAATATCCAAGATAGCGCTTCGGGATCGAAAAGCGTTTGATACGCTATATTCTCACACATCTTCGAAACTTTTTGGGGTTCTGTGTCGTTTACTAACTGACAGGGTCGAAGCAGAAGATGCTTTGCAGGAGGTTTATGTGCGGATTTGGCAGAAGGCAGATCGTTTTGCGACGCAAGATGCCAGCGCTATGTCGTGGGTTTATGCTATCGCGCGTAACCATGCGATTGACCGTTTGCGAACACGTAAGACCGATACATCGCCAATTGATGATATGGCAGACTTTCTCGCAGATGATGCCAAAAGCCCTGAGCAAAACGCTGTAGCCTCCGGCGAGGCGGCGGCAGTGGAGCATTGCATGGAGAAGCTTGGCGAGTTAAAAGCAGATGCAGTGCGAGCAGCTTATATGGAAGGATATAGCTATCAGGAGCTATCTGATCGTTATAAGATTCCACTTAATACAATGCGGACGTGGCTAAGACGTAGCCTTCAAAGTCTGCGCGCATGTTTGGAAGAAAGATAATGAGCACTGGGCTGGGTGATTACGGTTTGAAAAATAATGATGAAGACTTGGCAGCCGAATACGTCCTTGGTGTGCTAGATTCAGATGCTCGTCAACTTGCTGCAAAACGCATTGAAAGCGACATCGCCTTTGCGCGCATGGTCTCATCTTGGGAGCAACATTTCTCTGGCCTCAATGCTGGTTATGAAGAGGTGCAAGCGCCTGATGCTGTTAAAACTGCGATCGACAAAGAACTATTTGCCGCCCCAACACAACAAAGCGATGGTGCACTTGGTTTTCTGACCCGTTTTCGTATTCCTATTTTGATTGCGGTGCTTCTGATCGCAATTTCTCCACGCGTCATGAATTACTTAACAGTAACGCAAGAGCAGATTCTTTATACAAGTGAGATAGCCAGCCTCGAAGGATTTGATGTCGCATTTGAGGCAAAGCTTACCGACGCTGGCCTTACGGTGACACAGAATAAGGGAACAAAACCGGCCGATAAAGATTATGAGCTTTGGCTTGTATTAGCAGATGGTCCTGTGCTGTCTCTTGGGGTGATCTCAGGTGAGTTAAACCGTGAAGGTTTAGATATCCCGGCGGACTCAAAATTTGCGATATCTGTTGAACCGATCGGCGGCTCGCCCACTGGCGTAGCAACAGGCCCGGTTGTGGCATTGGGTCCGTTGCTCAAAGCATAAGAAAGTTAGAAGTGAATTATTTAGTTTTATCCTGAAACTTATTTGAACGTCCTCTCGTTTGTTTAGATAACTCCCGAATGATCGGGACGGCAAATAGGAGAAAATCAAATGATTAAATCACTTCGTATCGCACTAACAGCAGGCGTTTTCGCAATTGCATCTTCAACGGCTGTATTGGCCGACGGTCATGCAAACCCAATGGTTGGCGGCGCCAAAATGATGATGGATATGGATATCGTTGATAACGCGATGAATTCAAAAGACCATACAACCTTGGTTGCAGCAGTTGCGGCGGCAGGTCTTGTTGATACGTTAAAAAGTGAAGGTCCGTTTACGGTATTTGCACCAGTAAATGATGCATTTGCTGCGTTGCCAGAAGGCACAGTAGACACGTTGCTAAAGCCTGAAAATAAGGACATGTTGACAAAAGTACTAACCGCCCACGTTGTTTCTGGCAAAATCTTGGCGGGTGACCTTGTAAAGATGATCGGTGAAGCTGAAGGTGGTAAACTCGCCATTGAAACGGTGTCTGGTGATACATTAACCGCAATGCTCGATGGTAAAATGGTCAAACTCATGGATGAAAGTGGTAGTATCGGCACAGTGACAATTGCAGATGTGAAACAGTCAAATGGCGTGATCCACGTTGTCGACACTGTACTCGTACCAAAATAATAGCAATCAGAGATTACTTGAGTGCTGATTATTTTAGTTGCGCTTGCTCAAATGCCCCGTTGCAGAAATGCTTCGGGGTATTTTGTTACCATAATAAATTCAATAGCTTCTGGGGAGTAAGTGAATCAAAATGTGAATTTCACTTTTATTCAAGAGCGTAAGAAGCACACACGGTTTTGTGAATGTTTTTCAGATAAGTTTAGTTGCTATGCAATATGTTCGTACTTAGAACTCGTGATGAAAGGTCATCTCTAAGGAACATTCATGGAATTGATTTTTGCATATCTTGCAGGAATATTAACGCTCATAAATCCGTGTGTATTACCGGTTTTACCAATCGTAATTGCGTCAGCTTTTAATGCAAATTCTCGCGGACCTCTCGCACTTGCTATTGGCTTGACCATTTCCTTTGTGGTTTTTGGAATGTTTGTCACAACCATTGGCCATTCGATTGGCCTAACTCAAGAGCGCCTGTCACAAATTGGCGCCGTTCTGATGATGATCTTCGGTCTTATACTATTGGTCCCAGCTTTGTCGCGGCGGTTTGAAATTGCCACACAAGGGG
The DNA here is from genome assembly GCF_040784015.1 of Lentilitoribacter sp. EG35. NCBI lineage: Bacteria > Pseudomonadati > Pseudomonadota > Alphaproteobacteria > Hyphomicrobiales > Rhizobiaceae > Lentilitoribacter > Lentilitoribacter sp. EG35. Next base: position 143,969 of record NZ_JBFNGQ010000006.1, on the reverse strand, counting down.
TTTCAGGTGCCGCTAATCAAAGAATGCTGGGGTTAGATCTTTCCGGCTTTAATGGTCAGTTACTGGGCGGTATTCTGCTTGGTATCGTATGGTCGCCGTGTATTGGGCCAACTTTGGGCGGTGCGATTGCGCTTGCATCTCAAGGCGAGAGTCTTTTGTGGGCTTTCTTCATTATGTTGTTTTTTGCCTTTGGTGTCTCTACCCTAATATTGGGCCTGTCTTGGGGCACAAAAAGCGCATTGCAAAAGCGCACAAATGCCATGAAATCAATTGCAGAGCGCTCAAAACCCATCATGGGCGCGGTCTTTCTGAGCGTCGGGTTGATGATTTTCTTTAAAATTCACTATATTTTGGAGGCATGGGCGGTCGATATTCTTCCATATTGGCTCCAGGATTTTTCGGTCATACTTTAATTTTGAAAAGGGATGAAAAATGATAAAACGCAGAGAATTTATTAAGCTTGCCACTACTGCAACCATGCTTGTGGGAAGTGGCCACTTTGCTGCTGCTGATGATGCTAACTTTGATGTAATCGCCTATAAGCCTGGTATCGTCAAGCAAGCGTTAGCGGATGGTAAAACTGTTTTCATAGATTACGCAACACACTGGTGTACAACATGCAAATCGCAAGAGCGCACCATTAGATCACTTCGAAAAGAAAACCCGAAATACAATGACTTATTGTTTGTGCGTGTGGATTGGGATGAAGATTCATCCAGCCCTATATCCACCGATTACAATATTCCACGTCGTTCGACGTTACTCGTGTTAAAGGGTGATAGAGAACTGGGCCGCATTGTTGCTGGAACTGGTCGCGGTCAGATTAAAGAACTACTGGATGCTGGTTTAACTGCAGAAAATTCTTAATTCTGAAACGAGCATACTGATTTGGGAAATGATGACCGCTATGAGTTGGCGTTCATTTTATCAGCGCGTAGTTGTTCTTTTGCAAACCAGTTTTCAATTTTGCTCATAAGACTGACAGGTGAGACTGGTTTTGAAAAGTAATCATCCATGCCTGCTTCGAGACACAGATCAACATCGCCTCTGATAGCATGGGCTGTTATGGCTATGATGGGCGTATGTGTACCTAGCTCTTCTTCAAGCTTGCGAATTTGAACTGTTGCATCATGACCGTTCATCACTGGCATGGAAACATCCATAAGAATGAGTCTTGGCTTCTTAACCTTAAAAACATCGACACCGAGTTGACCATTGGCGACAATTTCATAGCTGTATCCGCTATCATCGAGGATATGCTTAAATACGGTTTGATTGACTTCATTATCCTCGCACACCAAGATATCGATTTGATTTTGTTGGGTGTTTATTGCGAGTGTCGAGTTGGTTTGTAAAGGTGGTAACGTCAGCAATGTATTCTGATTATCAGCATTTTTCTCATTATCCAACTTACCGGTCAGCACATCTTGAATGGTTTGTAACAGGAGTGTTTTTCGCGCTGGTTTTATGAGCTGAGCCTGTACATCGAGATATTTTATTTCCTCGTTACGGGAATTCAGATCAATCGAAGACAAGGTAATGATTGGTGTCTGGGTGTAATCTCGCATCGTACGAATTTTTGCTACGAGTTCTCTGCCGGTAATTCCTGGCATTTGATAGTCCAGAATGATCGCATCAATATTGAGGTTCTTTTGAGATGCCATTTCCAAGAAAGCAATTGTTTCATATCCGTCATCTACGGCAGCACAGTCAAACTGGTATTCACATAGCTGTTCTATAAGGTTTTCTCTATTGGTGGAACTGTCATCAGCAATCAGTATTTTTGAGCCAGCTTTATTACGTAAATTTGCCAGCCTATCATCGTTTTCAGCATACATTTCCAACTCAATTTTAAACTGGAATGTCGAACCTTTACCAATTTCGCTTTCAACGCTGATTTCACCGCCCATAAGTTCAACCAATGAGGTGGAAATTGCTAAACCAAGTCCTGTACCTTCGTGTTTACGCGTCGCGCTTTCATCAACCTGACTAAATTTATCGAATATCTTGTTTAGTTTATTTTCCGGTATACCCATTCCCGTATCTTTGACCGAGATATTTAAGCAATGCAGCCTGTGCCCGTCTTTTGGTCCATCTCTGCGCTCGGTTTCGCTTACATCAATGGATACGTACCCTATATCGGTAAATTTGATCGCGTTTCCTACCAGGTTTGTGATGATTTGACGAATTCTTCCGCAATCACCGATGGCCACGTCAGGTAATTTGGGGTCCACGCGAACCGTAAGTTCAATATCTTTGTTTGCTGCAAAAGACGAGGCGAGTGTGGCAACATCTTCGATTGCCTCTGCGAGAGAGAAGGGGGCCGGATCAAGCTCCATTTGATGCGCATCAAGTTTTGAGAAATCTAAAATATCATTGATGATTGTTAAAAGTGATGCGCCAGATTTTACAATGACATCTGAGAATGTTTTCTGCTTTACGTCCAGCTCCGTCTTGGCAAGCAGTTCTGCCATTCCCATGATGCCGTTCATCGGCGTTCGTATTTCGTGACTCATATTGGCAAGAAATTCTGATTTAGCCCTATCAGCACTCTCAGCGGCTTGTTGCGCATTTACCAATGATGTCACATCGGTATAAAGGCCGACAAAAATACCGTTGCTGCCAGCTGCAACACTTATGTTAATAGCCTTGCCGTTTTTTAAAGTTCTTTGAACTCGAAATGCATTAACATTATTTTGGCCCGGCTTGACGGATTGTCTCAAAACGTCCATGAGGGATTCTGCCGTAACTCCCTCCGCATGATCACCGCGGGCAATCTCAAAATTGAGCAGATCTTTGATGGGATTACCCGTCTTTAGAAGATTCTTTGGAAACTCCATAAGTTTTGATACGGCGGGATTCGTGTATAGAATTTTATCGTGATTATGAATTAAAATACCATCAGGTATCGTCCGAAGTGCAAAGATAACTGTTTCCAGTTTAGATTTCTCAATCATTTGCACCGTTACATCGCTACCGGTTCCTAAATATCCGAGAAATTTACCGTTACGGTCAAAGTCAGGGGCACCGCTAATGGATATCCACCTGACGGAGCCGTCTGCACGCTGGAAAGGGTAATCAAACTCTCTAAATGGTTCATGATTTTTAAGCGTTTCCAGGTGTGCATCAAAGTTGACGCCTTTGCTGACGGCCAGTTCGGTCTTTTCTCTTTTGCGCCCAACCCAATCCTTGGCTTTAATCCCGGTAAAATATTCAATTTGCGGTGACATATAGGAAAATTCGAGGTCAGCATTCATCTCCCAAAACCAATCGCAGCCCGTTGTTGCTATGGTTTCAATCCGCTTTTTCTCGATGTTTAATTGGGTAAGCGATTCCTCTGCCTCAGTTCTAGCTTCTTCCAGTTGTATTTCTCGATCTTTTAAGTCTTCAATATCAATTGCAATGCCGCATACCGCTTGACTTGGCGTCTGGTATTTTGTGACCCTGCGCCAGCCCGCAGAGGAATTACGAACTTCGTTCACTATTTTGTCTGATCGTTGAAGTTTGACGTGCTTAGTGATGTGGTTTTCCAGCTCATCCTCGGTAAAATCGGGGTCCGCCGATGCGCGAAGAATATCTGCAAGGGTCAATTCGGTTTGTGGTGCATTTTCCTTAAATGCGTTTGGATGCATCTCTTCATAGTTTTTGCTCCAAAATATGAGCTTGTCATTTTCATCAAAAATAGAAAAAGGTATCGGAGAGTGTTCTATAGCTTCAGAGAGGATTTTATGTTCCCTGATTATGCGTTCTATCTCTAGGTTGCGTTTTGGCATGAAGTTAAACCATCAATTGAAACTAATTAAAATCATGCCACGTCATTGTTAAATAAAGATAAATTTGCCCTGTCATATCTTATGTGTATGGCGGTGCGGCAAGCAATCCATTGCAATTGGATTGTAAGCTTGATAGCAGGATTATAACATGAATTTGAAGATCAACATTACACTCGAATAGGGATGTGTGAATATGGATAGAAAAACCAAAAAGCTAATTAAACGCATCGCTGTGACCGCAATAGCAATTGCTTTGTTTCTGGCATTTCCTCTTGTAATTTTGTTTTGGGTGATTTGCGGTATTATTGATTTCTCACGCAATAAAACCGAGGGCTCCTTAGCGTTAAAGCGTTATTTTACCGGAAATGGGATATTAACGTGGTTTCTGTCACCATTTAATCTGTTTTTGGATCTGATATCGCACAAAAACCCAGGCATATTCCAGCTGGAAGATTTTCCTGATGAGTATCGCGAAGAAATTGAAACTGTGCTTGATGTATTCAAGGAACGCAAAGACGATATTATGGCCGATATTGACGAGGCTATGGGTGAAAATGCGCGGGGTATGTACGTTTATAAATGGTACGGCAAACAGTATATCGACAATGTTCCCGAGTTTAATCGCGAGTTTAAACATCTTAAAACGATTGCTGTGTCGGTGTTCAGCGGCAAAGAATCTACATCCTGGCACTATGGCCCGATCCGCATGTCGATCCGTATCTTGTACAACCTAACACCAGTTGAAAAAGATAATGTATTTATTGAGTGTCAGGGCAAAAAACACCTTTGGTACAAAGATCAGTTCTATGCTTTTGATGATACGCTATTCCACCGTTCCGTGAACGATGCAGGCACACCGCGTTATGTGGTCTTTATGGACATTGCCCGTCCATCCTATTTCCCGAAAATTATCACCACATGCATGGTCGGTTTTTCAGCCATTCTCGAACGCTTTAAATCCATGTTCTATAAAAACTGGAAAATGCTGGACTCCAAGAAATAGTCGTAAACGCCTATTTGGCTTCATATTCTGCCAAAGGGTGCGGCGTGGGGTATAACTCGTCCATCGTAATCGAGCGTCCAGTGGTTTGGACAATGCGCACATGACTGCGTTGCATAAGCCGTGGGCGCGCGACCCCGCACGAGTGTGAGATAACCTCTACCTCGTGCACCATATTCTTGTGATAATTGGCGACCTTTGCGGCTTTATCCGTTGGATCCAATCCGTGTTGCAGGCGCTTGTTATGGGTCGTAATGCCCGTCGGACAGGTATTTTTATTGCATTTCAACGCCTGAATACACCCAAGCGAGAACATAAAACCACGTGCTGAGGTCACAAAATCAGCGCCCGTTGCCAATGCCCATGCGACTTCTGATGGAGTGATGAGTTTGCCAGAGACGACAATGCGAATACGGTCCCGCAGGCCATATTTATGCAAAATATCCGCTGTTTGTGGTAGCGCTTCGCGAACAGTCAATCCGACATTATCCATCAGTGCCATGGGAGCCGCGCCTGTTCCGCCATCACCGCTGTCGATTGTGAAGAAATCTGGCGCATGTTCGATGCCACGCGCATGAATTTCTCTACACATATCCTCAATCCATGAAAATTCACCTATGACAGCCTTAAAACCAACGGGTTTGCCTGTCACTTTTTGAATATGATTGATCATATCCAGCATATCTTTGGAGGATGTGATCTCGGGATGGCGATTGGGAGAGATCGATGCTGTGCCTTCTTCAATGCCGCGAATTTCTGAGATCTCGCGATTGACCTTAATGGCAGGCAAAATGCCGCCTTTGCCTGGTTTCGCACCTTGGCTCATTTTTAGTTCAAACATTTTGATCTGCGGTTTGGCGGCAACCTCGCGCAGTTTTTCGTCGCTTAAACCGCCTTCTTTATTTCGAACGCCATATTTTGCTGTGCCAATTTGAAAGACAATGTCCGCACCGCTTTCCAGATGATAGGGTGACACGCCACCTTCGCCGGTGTTCATCCAGCAATTGGCCATCTTTGCACCGCGAGATAATGCTCTGACTGCTGGCCGCGATAATGCGCCATAGCTCATGCCTGAAATGTTGAAGAACGAAGGCGCATCATACGGCTCGTTTGCGTAGGGACCGATGAGCAGTGACTGCACCATGTCAGCTTCTTCATCTAGTGCAGGGAAGGGACTGTTAACAAAGATCGATGTGCCAGCTGGTGACAGGTTCTTGGTTGAGCCAAATGCAATTGTGTTATTCTTATTTTTGGATGCTCTGCCTACCCAGTCACGTTCAGCGCGGTTAAAGGGCATTTCCTCGCGATCCATGGCAAAGAAATATTGGCGGAAGAATTCGCCAAGTTCAGAAAACAGCGAGCGGAAGCGGCCAAGCACTGGATAGTTCCGCCGCACAGCGTCCGCACTTTGGGTTATATCAATGAAGAAAAGGACCACTATAATAAGAAAAACAAGTCCGAGCGCCACAACAAACAGTGTGGATAAAACGTCCAATGCGGCGATCACAAATCGTGCAAACGGACTTTCCATCATCAATTCCATAGATGTATCTCCCAATTATCCAAAACAATCGATTCCATTATGAAACCAATGTGCCAGTATTTATGTTCAAACACTAGCTAAAGACTAAATAGCGATGTGTTCAATTGGAAATGACGTTTGGGTGAGTGTTGGTTTATCGGCTGGTCGCCAATACACAGCCTATCGCTCTAAAAATCAAAATCTTTCTTGTAGAAAGATGAAGAATGGGTACTTATAACGCAGCAAAATCTGATGCGCATTTGGAGCTAATCATGGCAGAAGAAACCCGTTTCATAGTTCAGACATATGGTTGGAAAGCCGCAAGTGGCGGAACACCGGCGCAACTTGTGATTACAGAAACAAAAGAGGTGCCATCGGAAGCCGATGCGGTCAGACGCGCCGAACGGATACATGATAAAAGTACAGACCATGTCGGCGTCGATGCCTATAGAGTGACGGTTGATGATGAGGCGGGCGAATATGGTGACCCTGTATTTTTTGCCCGTTTAGGTGATGTACCCGATTTTGGTGACTAACTGCCCGATTTTGGTGGCTGACTGATTACGAATTACCGTAATGAGGTTTATCGCGCTGCTCAACTTATGTGGAATACTTTTGAAAGTTGTTCTCGGTTTCAATAGCAATAGCCAGAACTTTCTCGCGAATATCATCATCTACGTCAAGGTCAATAAGTGCGGCGTTTAGTGCTTCGTTAAATGCGGTAATTTGTTCCTGCTTCAAGTTCAGTTTCCCATGGGCCGTAGATAGTTTTTCCATATCGTAGACAACAGATGAACCACCCAAAGCGTATGTTAAAAAACGTTTCTGATGATTGATTTGTTGCATGAGATCAATATGTTCGAAAAAGTGCGCCAATCGGTCATCAGAATTTACATGTGCGTATAACGCCATGGTGAGCGTATCAACCGCTGCCTCCCCGCCAATCCTGTCGTAAAGTGATGTTTGAGACTTTTGATTAGCATTCGAACTCATTACCATTTTATACGCAACCCTAAATAAATTTCCAGGAAGTGTAGTGTAAGTGAAAACTATACTTGTTACTGTATTTTTATTCTTGAATGTGTGAATAAATGCTGAACATATATTACTGATTTGAATAGCTAAAAACAGTATTCATCTATAGGTAATATGAGAAGGTAAGTGGTCTATCAGTTTCGAATAATAGTTGGTCCGATGTGTTGTTGCTTACTAAAAATCCGATGTGTTGTTGCTTACTAAAAACGTGCAACTTTCGCTACACGCTTTTGCGCTCAGATAGTTTTTGGGTGCGAACTATCCGTACCATTTACCCAATTTGACGTCTGATGCTGCACCAACAAGGTCTGCGAACTCTTGTGGGTCTTGAGTGCCGTTATCGCGGCCACGATAATGATAGGGATAAACATGGGCAGGCTTAAATTCTGCAACCGCAGACGCTGCGGCCTTCACATCCATTGTAAACGGTAAGTTCATACACACAAAGGCGATATCTATGTTCTTTAGTGCACGCATGTCTGGGATGTCCTCTGTATCACCAGAAATATATATGCGTTGCCCATCTAAACTTACAATATAGCCGTTATCTCGACCTTTCGGATGGAATTTTTCACGTCCCTTTGTTGTGTTGTACGCAGGTATTGCATCAACAGCTATGTCTGCCATCTTGGTGCTCTCACCATTGGCTAACTGTCTTGCTTTTGCTTGCATAGGTGCTGGTAACTTGGCGTATACTTCCGGATTAACAATCATTTGCGTGTTTTCACTGACAATTGCGTTAAGCGTTTCCTGCTTAAAATGATCACCGTGATGGTGCGTAATGAGCACGAGGTCTGGTTCTGCAAAACTTGCATAGTCAGCTGCATCTCCAACCGGATCAACGTAGATTGTTCCGTTAGGTGAAGTCATTACAAAGGAGGCATGAGAGATAGGGTTTATCGTAATATTCCCGAATTTATCTCCCCTATGCCCATCGGCATATGCAGCATAGGGCATAACAGTGATCGCACTGGTTATTGCGGCAGAATATTTCAAAAAATTTCGACGTGTGTTTTGCTGTGTCATGAATATTTCTCCTCAAACGATTAAATAATGATGGTGCTGCATTCATTTGCACGAAATCAGGTTGAAGATAGATTTTAAATGTGATGATAACGTGGTGCGGAATCTAGGTAGTGAATTAACACTCTTGTTCGCATCTTGCTCTCGCCAATCTTATGAGTAGCTAGTTTTGTAATCAGTCTTAGTAGTCAGATGTAGAGAGAAAATGACCATATATCTTCATAAAATCCTGCCAGTCCTCATCTCTCCAATTTTCATTGCAATAATGTTGATTGTTTTTGGTCTTATGTTGAAACGTGCACGTTATGCCTGTTTTGCCATCATCTTCTTATGGGTCTGTTCCATGCATGTAACGAGTAATTATCTCATGTCTATACTAGATGGAAATCAACTTAGAGGTTCACCGGAAAATATTACAGAAGATGCTGATGCTGTTGTTGTTCTCAGTGGAATGTTGACCATAGTGCAAGGTAGCGAAGGATTGGCAACCGAGTGGGGCGATCCCGATCGCTTTTTTGGTGGGCTTGAGGTTTGGAATACAGATAAGGCCAACAAGCTTATTTTTACACGTGGTCAACTACCTTGGACCCAGCATAGTGTGCCTGAGGGCGATTATCTAAAAGCTCGAGCTGTTGAGCGCGGTGTTCCAGAAGGTGATATCTTGGTTACTCGGCCTGTGGAAAATACAGCGCAAGAAGCAGCTGCAGTCAAGGAGTTGTTGAAAGCGATAGATAGCCCATCCATCATTCTGGTGACATCCGCATTTCACATGCCTCGTGCTGTACGCGTATTTGAAAGCGAGGGCATTTCGGTTGAAACATACCCGGTCGATTTTAAGGCAGAGGTCAAATCTCTTACGATTATGTCATTTTTGCCAAATGCAGCTGCGTTGTTTCGTACCTCGTTGTTCTCTCGCGAGATGCTTGGGCGACTGTACTATTGGCTAAGAGCATAATAATTATGGTAAGCTCTCTCCCAGAATAGAACGTTGTCATGTGAAGGAAAGAAAATTGGAGACCTTACATTCACCTTTCAGGCTCGCATTGGGATTGGTAATCATCTTCTTAATGACCTCACTTATCACAAAAGCAGAAGATATAGATTGCAACAATGTGTCGACCACTGTCGGGATAAAATTCTGTTTGAGCGATCAGTTAAATCTGGCTGATGGTGAGCTGAATCGTATCTATAAGGCTTTGCGTTCCGATCAGGATGACGAAGCAAATGAGTTGTTAAAGGCGGCTCAACGCGCGTGGATAGCCTATCGAGATGCAGAATGCGCGCGCGTCGCAGATACTGCTCGTGGTGGAACCTTAGCGGGTGTTTTGGATTTAAGCTGCCATGTAGATATGACCAAAGCAAGAACCGAAGAATTAGCGCTAAATCCAGTCACCGGCGAAATTCGGTACTAGAAATTTGACGTCTAAGGATGAATTTGCATCCAGATGCGGCGTCTGTTGCACCACTCGTCGAGTAGGCAATTTCTAATCATTTATGTTCGGCATCTATCTGGTATGATTTGGCCTGCTCACCGTCAATGCACCTATTTCCGCTAAATTGCATGCCGATCTTTTCTGCTACACGCATTGACGCTACGTTTCGAAGAGCAATATCTGCAACAATGCGTTTTAAACTAAGCGTATCTAGGCCATATTCTAATACAACTGATGCGGCCTCAGATGCATAGCCATGACCCCAACTCTTTCGTGTGAATCTCCAGCCGATTTCCGTCTCATCTGTTATCATTTGATACGGAAGGAGAAGTATCCACCCCAAAAAATCATTGGCTTCTTCGTTTCTAACAACAGACCAGTACCCCAGGCCTTCAGGATATTCAAAATTCATGCGATCAAGTATAAACGCACGATGCTTTTCTGCGTCCGACCACGGCCCCGTCACGTATTGTGTGACCATGGGATCTCGATCCATCGCAAGACAAAGCTCTAGATCCGTCACCAAGCGTGGCCTTATAAGTAGTCTGTTCGTTTTGAAGGTTGGTAGCATTCAAATTCCGATTTGTTTGCTTTTAACTGCTATTGAGTGCTCTGATTGATGTTACTGGTTACAGAACAGGTTCCCGCTTAATTCAGGCCTAAATCTTTCTCATATTCGAGGAAGTTTCCACGTGGTAAATACATCAATATTAATTTGTCTTCTGTGTTTTCAATAACCTCGTAGCAGTAATAATCCTCCGGCCCATCCTGGATTTGTAAGAATGATGTGCCCGTTTCTCTAACGCTTGAATCATTGCATGTCGTGGTGAAGCTCACTGCACCTTCTGAGGATAGGTCGCCATTGTAGTAATCGAATTTTTTATAGTCATCGAAAAATCGTATTGTTGATGATGGATCATCCAGTGACCGCCATAGACCAACAAGCCTATTCATTCTGAGTTGGTCTGCATCATCTCCCATGTCTTGATACTCGCGAAGCGTAACCTCAAAGGTAATGTCGCCATAATTATGGACGTCTCCCAGAATTCTATAACGGGAATTGATAGAAAGCCCATCCACTTGATTAAGGAGCGCTTCATTGGTTTTGCCATCGTCAAAGATGATATAGCGCCCACCATTGGCTTCAAAATTACAAGATAGAAGACCATCAATTCTGTCACATCCCTTAAAGATCGCAATCTCATCATAGGTCTCACCGTAAGTGCCAGGCGCAGCACTATTTGATTTTATATTTGAACTGGATTGCGCAGGTGCATACTCGCGGATGGTAATGTCGGCTGATTTGCCAGAGTAAAAAATCATATCGCCTGAAAGGTCATACGTGCCGTTAAGAGGTAAGGCATCGATTTCTTGCAGAATGTGGGAGTGGCTCTTACCATCGTCCTTAACAACATAGGACCAACCGTCAGCCATAAATGTACACCAGAGCAACCCATCAACCCGATCACAGCCTTTGAGCACTGCGCGGATGGAATAGGGTTCGCCATGGGTTCCAGAAGGAGCGCCGGGACCAACGTTTTGAGCTGCTGGTTCGGGAGAGGTTTTTACCTCTGGTTCCGGTGTTGTTCCCGGTTCGGTGTTTTTGGCAACTTCCTTGCTGGCTGAGTAGATTGTCGTATTATCTAAAGTAAGGGTAAAACCTGTCGTGCCTTTTGCTAATTTGAGTTGGCGAAAATCTTCAACTTTATATCCGCGTTTTTTGCAATCCTTGTCACCAATAATTGTGAAAGCTTTGGAATCGGTGCAGAAATTATATCGCTCACCGTCAAAATCTCCGCCTCTATGTTTGGCGCGGTAATAATAAAATCTGCTTGTCAGATCATCTTTGATCACCGTGGTACAATCACCCTTGATAATGCCCCACCAACCCTCTGATACCCAACCTTCACTGGTTTTATAACCAATGGCAACATCTCTGGTTTCATTCGTTTCATTGCAGATTTTAAGTTTTGCTTGAGCAGAATCGACGTTGAATAATAGCGGTGCGGTCAATAGCGCAGCAAAGATGCTCGCCTTAAGAATAAAATTGATTTGCTTTTGCATGTATGGCCCCAATTTATAATAGACAATATGCGAGTATAAATGGTGCGGTCAATCAATTGTGCCAACTTCATTTATCTTGCCAAGCATTTGAAGCAGTTATACAAAGCGGATGGCAATAAAAGGTATGTAAAATGTCAGGCTTTAGATCTAATGTGGAAATGGCGAACAAAGAACTTCGTGTGCTGTTTGCTCCCACGCCATTGCAGAAGAACGAGCATCTTTCAAAAATGTATGATGCTGATATTTATCTCAAACGAGAAGATTTAAGCCCTGTAAGATCTTATAAAATTCGGGGTGCTTTTAATGCCATGCGTAAGGCGCTTGCGGCTAATCCCGATCTGTCAACATTTGTGTGTGCCTCTGCGGGTAATCATGCGCAAGGCGTAGCATTTGCATGTAAGCATTTTGGTGTTCGCGGCGTTATATTCATGCCCGTTACAACGCCTGAGCAGAAAATCAATAAAACCTCGATCTTTGGTGGTGACCAGGTCGAGATTAAACTCGTGGGAGACTATTTTGACGACACACTCCACGCAGCACAAGAATTTTGCGAGCATGAAGGTGCTCAGTTTTTGCCTCCTTATGATGCAGATGATGTAATTGAAGGGCAGGCTACTGTTATTGCCGAAATCATGGAACAGTTGGCGCAATTAGAACCAGATATGCTGATCGTACCTGTGGGTGGCGGTGGATTATCGGCAGGTTTGGTCAAGTTTATGTGCGAGGGCGACAATGACGTCGCATTCCGCTTTGCAGAACCTTCAGGGGGGCGTAGCCTGTTTTCCACCCTTTGCGCAGGTAGCATTGTTACGCTCGATTACGTCGATAACTTCGTAGATGGCGCTGCGGTGGCTCGTATTGGTGACCGAAATTATGAGGCGTTAAAACATGTAGATCCTGATCATGTGATTGGTGTTGACGAACGGCGTCTCTGCACGACAATGGTTGAGATGCTGAATATCGAGGGTATTGTGCTTGAGCCAGCAGGCGCGCTCACAATCGACGCGTTGAAGGATCTTAAAGATGAAATTAGGGGTAAGACAATCATCTGCATCACGTCCGGTGGTAATTTTGATTTTGAACGTCTGCCAGATGTCAAAGAACGCGCGATGCGTTATGAGGGGCGGAAAAAATATCTGATTTTGCGATTACCACAACGTCCGGGCGCATTGAAAGACTTTCTGAGCCTGCTGGGTCCTGATGATGATATTGCCCGTTTTGAATATCTCAAGAAATCAGCCCGAAATTTTGGTGCCGTACTGATTGGTTTGGAAACAAAAAATCCGGAAGGGTTTCCGGAACTCTTTGCGCGTTTGAACGATAACGGTTTTTCGTTTCAAGATATCACTGATAATGACATGTTGGCGGAAATTCTGGTTTAACTCCACCACCTGAAAAGCCCAATAATTGCCGAGGCAGCATAGAAGAACTGTAGAGCGAAAAAGGCCCAGCGCTTATCAATATACCCCCATCCGGCAAACAATAATGCGGATATGAGCAATAGGCTGAAACCCAAAATTTCGTTACCAGTGTTGGATGCGATGAGAAGCGCGTAGGCCATGGCTAAAGCAGAGCCCGAAACTTCAAATATTGTGACAAGACGGTTTTTATCCATCGAATTATCTAACTCCTAAATTTGGGTAGTGTTGTCTTATACCATGATTACAATGCGACCTAAATCATTGCGAGGAGACGCGCCGAATTTACGAGTATACTCTCTAGTGAATTGTGTCGGGCTTTCATAGCCTACTTCAAACGCAGCTGATGAAATTGAAATATCACCTTGAGCAATAAGCCGCCGTGCTTCCATTAATCGTAATTCCTTTTGGTATTGCAGTGGTGACGTTGCGGTGATGGATTTAAAATGCTCATGAAATGATGAGGCGCTCATACCGGCGATATTAGCAAGGTCATTGATGGCAATTTGAGTTTTGAAACTCTTTTTAATTTCAGCAATTGCCTTTGATATACGGCTTGCGTGGCTATCGCGGTTCAGAAGCTGGCGCAACATGCCACCATGTCTGGCTCGTAAAAGTCTAAAATGTAGTTCCTTTAAGATAAGTGGACCCATAACATTTGCCTCAGTCTCATCTTGCGAGAGCATAAAGTAGCGGCGCATTGCATCGATAAAATCATCATCAGCTTTTTGCATGCCAAGCGAGGTCACTTCAGAAGTTGAAGCTCCATGGCCAATGATTTGACCATGGAGGCTGAGCAGAATGGATAGATCAATAGGTACAACCAAGGCCAGGTATGGTTCTTGCTCGCTGGCTTTTGTAATGCGAGAGATGATGGGCAAATTATGAGAGACAATAAAGGACTGTCCCGCCTCAGATCTGCATGTCTTGCCATCGAAGACGGCTTCTTTTGCGCCCTGTAGGATCATGCAAGTTACGGGTTCATATACTGTCGCTTCAAATGCAGTTGGCTCAGTGTACTTCATAGCAAAAAGGCGTAGTGGCTCATCGAAATTGGTTGAGCTATTGTTACCACGATTGCTGATGTATTTGTCCACACTTGCTATGAATTGGGCATCGATCATCATTATTACTCCTGCAAAATAGCTATAACTCTATGATCTCGATGCCTCAAGAAGCATTCTGGATATCTGGAGAAATAGGCAGGTTATATGGAGGATAGGGCAGGTAGTTCTCACTTATGAACACTAAATTGGGTCATCGAACATAGATAAAGGAATAATGTTATGATCAAGGAAGAAAACAAAATTGCATTGATTACGGGCGCTAGCCGTGGATTAGGCAGGAGCATGGCGCTGCATTTAGCTAAAAAGGGCGTGGGTGTAGTTATCACATATCATTCTAGCGGTGAATTAGCGGAGGAGGTTGTAGCTGAAATTCGCGCTGGTGGTGGTAAGGCACAATCCTTACAGCTTGATACTGGTGAATTGGCTCAGTTCGACCGCTTTATTGAGAGTTTAAGTGAGACCTTGAACAACGAATGGGGTCGAAAAACGTTGGACTACCTCGTCAATAATGCAGGAATTGGCATTCTTAACACTATTGCAGATACGCAAGAGGCCGAATTTGATCAGCTGATGAACATACATTTTAAAGGTGTTTTTTTTCTGACTCAGCGCCTATTACCGACAATTGAGGATGGTGGGCAAATCGTCAATATCTCGACTGGTCTTACACGGTTTTCTATGATCGGGTTGGCCGCCTATGCATCTATGAAAGGAGCAATTGAAGTTTTTACTCGCTATTTGGCGCAGGAGCTTGGCCCGCGCAATATCTCGGTAAATACAGTCGCCCCAGGAGCCATTGAAACCGATTTTGGAGGCGGTATGGTGCGTGATGACCCAATTGTAAATGATTTTGTGATTTCAACAACGGCCAGGGGGCGGGTGGGTATGCCAGATGATATTGGCGGTATGGTCGCTAGTCTTCTAACTGGCGATAACCAGTGGATGACAGCGCAGCGCTTGGAAGTGTCCGGTGGGCAACAACTTTAGCTGGTTTTTAAAATCAAGAAGTGGTTTACCGATTTGGTTAAATTTTACGGAGCCGATTTAGTGTAAATTATGGCTTCTGATTTATGTTCACCCCAATTCAAGTTTTGAATTGGGGTGAGTATCATGGTTCAAAAAATCTTTGCATTATCTTTTGCTATCTTCGTCATGCCATTTGCATTTGCGCTGCTACTTCTGGGACTCATGGTGCTGCATCATCAGCTTTATGGCTTTGGTCCTGCGCTTATTCTCATTGCCATTGCGCTGGGACTATCAGGCATTTCATCAGCGATAAATGCGTTTAAGGCCGAAACCTCTCCGCTTTCATCATGGTTAGGTAAAAGATACCGTCGGGCGATCTGGGCACTTGATTTTAAGCGAGCTCGCCGTTGGAATGCGTTATGCCGACAAAACGCATCTCAGAGTGCACATATACCGACAATCGTATCTGCGGCAGTCTTTTTTATTGTGGGTATGGCATCTGTGGTGCCATCTGTGTTTGCCATTACATTCTACTAAGATTTAAATCTGGACGATAAAATGCTATCATTACGCATAGATTGAACGATTCATATTCGGGGGGGTATGTTTGTGTTACAGAAAATGAAATTAAAAACAATCCTCTTGCCACTAACAGTATTATCCGTTTTGGCAGGGTGCGATGCAACATCAACATCTGTATTGACGACATCAGAGCAATCTTCAGTGCGGATTGCAGCGACCACGGGCGCTATAGATGTTTTGGGCGAGGTATGGGTCGATAACTGGTTCAGCCTTTATGTAAATGGTCAATATTTGACCGAAGACAGCGTGCCAATCACAACAGAACGCTCGTTTAATGCGGAACGCTTTAATTTTAAAGCCGATTACCCCATGACATTTGCAATTGAATTTCGCGATTATGCTCAAAACGAGACAGGGCTGGAATATATCGGCACAAACCGGCAGCAAATGGGTGATGGTGGGGCTATATTCCAATTCACAAATTCAGCTAACCGAAAATTGATTGCTGCTTCGAATTCCAGTGTGAAATGTTATGTGGTTCAAACAGCGCCGATTGATACATCTTGCGCCAGCGAAGCTAATCCTGTGGCAAATTCTGGTTCATGCGCACAAGTCACATCTCAAATACCTGAAAATTGGACCGACCCGGATTTTGATGACAGTCGTTGGGAAAACGCGATCGAGCATGCCGAACAGAGTGTTCGACCAAAGGATGGATATGATGCGGTTAAGTGGCGCAGTGAGGCTAAACTTATCTGGAGTTCGGACCTTGTTCGGGATAATATTATGCTGTGTCGAATAAAAGTCACTCAATAGCTTCCTGTACGCAGATCATTATCGGATAAATTATGTCAGTCATAGAACTAAATGTGTTGGACGAACTCATTGCGTTGCGGCGTGAGCTGCATCAGTATCCGGAGCTTTCTGGCGAAGAGGAAAATACCGCCAACCGGATCAAAGCGTTGTTAGAGACCTGTTCACCAAGCCAGATTATCGATCAGATTGGTGGGCATGGCATTGCAGCGATTTTTGACAGCGAGACAGAAGGGCCATCTGTGCTTTTTCGGTGTGAGTTGGATGCATTGCCTATTTTTGAGGTTGGTCAGCCTAAATGGCGCTCTAAGGAAGATGGCAAAGCACATTTATGTGGCCATGACGGGCATATGTCGATTATCTGCGGTTTGGCACGCCATTTTGCAGAAAACCCACCTCGGAAGGGGCGAATAATCTTGCTGTTTCAGCCCGCCGAAGAAAATGGCGCTGGTGCGAGCGCGATAATAAATGATCCAAAATTTAGCCTCATCAAGCCAGATTATGCATTTGCGTTGCATAATTTGCCGGGTCGACCTCTTCATGAAATTGGTGTCAAATCCGGGCCGTTTAACTTTGCATCCGAAGGCTTAATCGTGAATCTTGTTGGCAAAACCTCTCATGCTTCACACCCTGAAGATGGTATAAGTCCAGCCAGTGCCGTGGCTGAAATTCTCGCCAAACTTCCCAATGTGCCGCAAGAACTTGGCTATGATCATCGAACCGCACTTTGTACATTGATCAGTACCAGAATGGGCGGCAAAGCATTTGGCGTAACGCCAGCTGATGCACGGATCAAGGCAACATTGCGGAGCTCTACGAATGCTGCGCAGCAAAAATTGATGCATCATATGCAAGAGCTGGTAAAGCAAGTGGCGCGACGAAACGGCCTAGGGGTGACACTCAATCATCGTGAGAAATTTCTATCCTGCCAGAATGATCCTGAAGCAACTAATTATATTAAAAAGGCTGCCAAAAATTGCAATCTTGCGCTTGATGAGCTTCAAGAGCCATTTCGCTGGTCTGAAGATTTTGGTAATTTCAGTTTGGTCGCTAAAACTGCAATGTTCGTTCTGGGTGCTGGGCAAACACAACCGCAATTACACAATTCCGATTATGATTTTCCTGAAGAGCTGATTGAAACGGGTATGAAAATGTTTGTTAGTATCGCAGATGAGCTTTGCGGCTAACAGCTATTCAGCCTCAGGCTCCAACCAACCTTGATAATGCATCAAAAGACCGATGATCGGTAGACTCACCTTTACATCAAAACGAAAGCGACCCTGATTATCTTGGAACTCGAGGGTTTCTGATTGGGGTGCCAGACATAGTGGCAGGGGAATTGGACCAATTTTCCAACCAATCACCGGCATGATAATCCCTTGATCATGAAAGTCTATGCCTATCTTAAACCCTAAAATACCAAAGCGTTCGATGAAGCCATCGTTTTTCTCATGTGAAAGAACAGAGTGGAAAGATTTATTGCCGAATACTCGCTGCCAACGTTCAAAGCTAACGCCGGATTTTGCTCCATTTACGACTTTTACATCGACTTGAACTTCATCAGTCGGGGCAGGGAAACCGAAGAGCCAGCGTACAGACCTTGTTATTATACCTTGTCCACCAGAGATAGAGGCTTGCCCGCGCCAGTGCTTTGGGCCATCCAGCGAATGGAAATTTTGCAAAATAGTGGGCAGTTGGTTGAATTTTGTACCTAATTTTGTTTGATAGATTGATCTGTCCGTCATACCACTTCCATCTCAGTCGTGATGTGATGGTGCTGCATTTCAGCTTCAATCTCATGCAATGCGAGAGCTTTATCTGCGATCATGGCACCGGTTTCTATCTTCGCATTCATTAGCTTTTTGATTGCTGCTGCCATGGGTAGAATTGGAACAAACGTTCCATCATCATGCGTTGCAAGTAAGGACCAGCGAGTTGTTATATCCTGACCTTGTGCATCTGACCCTGAAATGAAGATCACCATACCGCCGCGATCCGAGGTGAAAGGTCGAGTTAAACTACGGGCTTTAATCAGCAAAGGTGTCAGCTGTAGCGGGTTTTTTATCATGCCCCATTTAGCCAGATAACCAAGGCAAATCGTGCCCCATTGTTCTAATGAGGATTCAAGGCCTGTGTAGAAGGTTACATTAGATATGACATTGTGGCGGGTTCCTAGATACGGCGCATCATACGTTTCTACAGGCACGATGCGACGTTTTCCAATGTTTGGCACATCTATAATCTTGGAGTTAATAAGGCCAAAGACAGAATCCAGTTTACCGTTTTTCCATACCGGGATTTCACGCCCTGCATAGCTTAAGAGAGCTTTTATAACGGAGGGGCCGACTTTGCTTTTACCACCCGGTGTGATGGCGAGTTCAACCCTATCGATTTGCTGCCAATCATTTGTAATTGTTTGAACCACATTGGCGGAAAGGGCAGGTGTCGTGCTGGCGCCTGTGATCGCCGTCAAATTATTTTCACGCGCGATCTCATTGAGATTGGAGGTATAATGCTCGATATAGGTCTTGGCGTCAGCGAGGTCGATAAAGTGGGAACCAGATGCCAATGCAGCAAGAGCTGTTTCATAATCAGCATCTTGGAAGGGGCCAGAGCAATCTACAGTAATATCAGGTTGAATATCTGCAAACATTGCTTTCAGGTTTGTTTTGCGATCAAAACCGACGCCTTTGATGTCAAAAGTTGCTTGTATGCTATCTGCAACTTTTTGTGCTTTCGCTTCAGATCGTGATGTGATGAAGAGGCAGACGTCCGCCTTTAAACTCACGGCAAGATGTTGCACAAGCCGTGTGCCAAATATGCCAGTTCCGCCAATAATCAGGATTTTAGGTTTACTATCCATCAAAGAACAAACCGGTGCTGATTATCGGCGTCAGGAATGATGCATGCATCGGTTTTGCCAAAGATTTTATAGCGGTTTCGCGCAACTTTCTCATATAACCAATCCCGAATTGGTTTAGGTATATATGTGCCAAAGCGCATGAGACGGACAACGCCTCGCATGTGCTGTGAAAGCGCTATCACACCGCTGGACTTAAAGTGTGGAAGGTCATTTTCAAAGAAGATAAATGTCTCGGGATTATCAGGATCAATATCTTTAGAAAGTGCCAGTTTGCGGCCTTCTTCAGATTGAATCGAGATGAATATTATGTCTGAGTTCAATTCATGTTTGAGGACATATTGAACAGCGCTATCACATAGTACGCAGACGCTATCGAACAGAAATATCGGCTGGCTTTTGTCCAGCGACTTCTTCTCGATATTTGGTTTTGTCATTATACATCCCGCTTAGTTACGGGACTAAGATTACCTTGCCATGAGCCCCCGGGGCAAGCACATATTCATGCGCTAATGCCGCATCTGCGAGCGGTATTTCCTTGCCTGTAATTGGCGTAAGGCTACCATCAGCTAGGCCAATTATCAGATCATCCATAATTGGCTTGATTTGCTCCGCATTAAGATTCCAAAGTGCCATGCCCATGACGTCCAGTTCTTTTGCCATAGTCATGCGCGGATTGATGGTAATTTCACCGCGATTGCCAATAATCACGATACGTCCAAACATGGCAGCAAGATCCAAATCTGTTGCCAGATTTACATTGGCCAGCATTTCAAGTGTTAGATCAACACCATCGCCATTTGTGAATGCCATGATTTCATCGGCATATCCTCCGCTGGTGTGGTTGACCGCAAGATCTACCCCTTGTGACTTAAGAAGCGTCAATCCAGCTTGTGTACCTGCGGAACCAATGATTTTTGCCCCAGCGCGTTTAGCAAGTTGAATGGCTGATGTGCCAACAGAACCGCTGGCCCCGTGAATGAAAACTGTTTCATCTGCGGTTAGTCGACCTCGGTTAAAAAGTGCATGGTGAGCGGTTGGGTAGGACACACCCAATGCCGTGGCCTGAGCAAAGCTCACTCTGTCAGGAATTTTGATAACATCATTCTCGTTGCGCAGGATTTTTTCTGCATAGCAACCCAATCGATCAGAGCTAAATGCGATGCCTGTTGCTACACGATCACCCACCTTTAATGAACGGACAGTTGCACCAATGCTTGAGACGACCCCAGCAGCATCCCCGCCAGGTGTATAGGGCAATTCAGGTTTAACTATATATGTGCCTGTGCGTGTGTAAGTATCGGCAGGGTTCACGCCAGCTGCCATCATGTCGATCACAACTTCGTTGGCAGCAGGAATGGGATCATTTTTATTCTCGATTTGCAGAACATCTGCATCACCAAATTCATTCACACAGATTGCTCGCATGATTTTATCTCCCTGAATCATATTGTTGGTAAAGGTATAAAGTGCAGGTGAAGTTTTGCAAAGCCGTTTGGGGTTTAAATCAACCCAACAAGCTTGCGGCCTTCATCCGTTTTGATTGTAAAGTCAGTGCCGTCAAACTCACGTGCCTCGTCTGTGGTCAGCCAGCAAATGGCTTCTCCAACCCAATCGGGCGAGATATGAGTTTCCCAGTCAATCTGCGAAACGGCATTAATGCCTGATTTTTTAATCGACATCATCATATCAGTTGCCACAGTACCGGGTGAAAGGCCGATGACACTGATACCTTTTTCGTTCCATTCACGGTTTGCACTGCGGGTAAGCGAGGCAACTGCTGCCTTTGATGCGCTATAATGTGCCCAACCTTCTAATGCGCCATGCGCGGCACCAGAAGACATGTTGATAATGACAGAACGCCCGCCATTGGCGGCTTCTAATAACGCAGGAAAAGCTGCATGCATGCAATGATATACACCTTTAATATTGATATCGATTACGTTGCCCCAAGCATCTGGGCAGGTGTCTTCAATTCGGTCAATGGGGTCAATCACGCCAGCATTGTTGACCACAACATCCAGCCCGCCAAAATGCTGAACGGCACTATCAATTGCTTCTTTTATGCTGTCATAGTCCGATACATCGCATGTGAGCGCTAGAGCCTTATTGCCGATTTCGGCGGCAATTCGCTCAATGTCTTTGTTGCTTCTAGCTGCAAGAACCACATTTGCACCATAGCTAGCCGCTTTTCGCGCCGCGGCTTCTCCAATGCCTCGACTTGCACCTGTTATGAATACTGTTTTTCCTGAAAGGTTGATCATGCTCTCTCCCCACATAAATATCACCTGCCACATAATGTAACTTGCTTGGATAAATGGGGATATGACGCCACAATTTCAAATACTAAAATTCAGGTATCGTAGGTGAAATGTAAAATATTCTGTTTTCCAAGATGAATGCTTGATGAACGGCCTATTCAGCAAGGTTTCAAAACCACTTCGTTAAAACATTCCTCATCGAAACAAATTCGAAATTTAAAATCTTTCCGGGGGCGACTACTCCGGACAAATTAATTGATCAGGAGCTTATTATGACGTTTGTTAAAACTATTTCAGCACTAGCCGTTTCATCAGCAATATTGGCCGTATCAACGGGTATTGCTGCAGCGGGTCCGATGCAAAATCTATCGATCAGTAAAAATGGTATTGACGCAGTGCCAATCGAAGTGAGTGTCGTTGGTGGCAGTTTTAAAAAAATTAAATCACCATCACACAAATTTCTTTTAAAAATATATGCCAAGGCCAAGCTTGCGAAAAAGGTAAAGGTAGCGCAGGTAACTACAAGTGATGCTCCGTATTTAGAGGCTGACCCGGGCACATGGAGCATGAAGTATTATCCGAACAAGCGAACTTTTTCGAAATCGCTTTCGCCTGTTATTGCTATGAGTAAAGTCAGGTGGAGTGGAGCTGATCCAATTCAGGCATGTAATAACAAATTGAAAAGCAGCCGTAATATTCTGACTAAAGGAACAACAACACAGGCAACGGCATATTTTCAGTTGCATGCGTCTAACAAAAATGGGTTAAAAGGCTTGAGCGATAGTAAACATAACTCCACATGGATGTGGTATCCTGTTCAGGTTAAGTGTCTGCCAAACGCAATTGGCGGCAAGCTTAGCAACTAAACCTGTAACTGTTTTATACACCAATCCTGCGCGCTATCATCGTGCAGGATTTTTATTGTTTTAGCTTAATAATGTCATTACCATTGCAGCCAAAAGAACGGCTAAAATCACCAGATATTTAGATGATCTGAGAAGAAAATAACGTAGTTTCTCAACCTCGTCCGTGCGCCCTTCAGCTCGTAATTTTACGGTTTTGACATGATGAATGCGTCGCAATCCCAATAAAACACCAAGTAATCCAAGCAAAATTGGTAATACAGCCAATATATATGCAAAAATGATTTCAGAGGATAGATTTGTCATCTGATCATAGAATGCGCCATCGCAATGAAATTTAAGGTATATTTGAGTGCAGTTGCCCAAGAAGTTAAAGAATGAAAGGTTGATGATTGCAAATAAGCCAATAATAAGAGCCACATAGCTTAAAAATTCCAAAGCAATAAATGTTTTTTGACCGATATTACGCATTAATAAAACCTAACAGACTTGCCCACAAACCCAGCCCGAACTCCAGGCCCACTGGAAATTGTAACCGCCGAGCCAGCCAGTCATATCAACAACTTCGCCGATGAAATAAAGCCCATCGGTATTTTTGGCTTCCATGGTCTTTGCATTTAGCGCACCTGTATCCACACCGCCAAGCGTGACCTCTGCTGTTCGATAACCTTCTGAACCCGCTGGCTTTATCCGCCAGGCATTGACAGATTGTCCAAGTTGATCGAGTTTGGCGTTGTTTTGATCTGCAAGATTTCCGGTCAGGCCTGAATGCTCAACGATCATTTGCGCAAGTTTGGATGTGATTAACTTTGCAAGCGCATTGCCAATTGATAGCTTGCCGGAACTCTGGCGCATGGCTTTAAGCTGCTCGGCAATATTTATCCCCCGGGCAAGATCAACAATAATTTCGTCACCCTCGCGCCAATAGGACGAGATTTGCAGGATTGACGGGCCAGATAATCCGCGATGGGTAAATAGAAGTGCTTCATCAAAACTAACCTTGTTGCACGTGACTGAACTTTTGGTGCTCACGCCCGATAGCGGCTTAATTCGGCCTAGTAATTCGTCAGCAAAAGTCAGTGGCACAAGGGCAGGGCGCGTTTCAGTTACCGGCAGATCGAATTGCTCTGCGATCTGATAGCCAAAGCCTGTTGCTCCCATTTTCGGGATGGATTTTCCACCGCACGCCACCACAAGAGATTGCGCTTCCACTGTGTCATGTTCAAGTTGAATACTATATGTATCAGACTTATTGATGCTTTTCACGTCGGTGGATAAGCGTAACTCTACACCTGCATTGCTCATCTCCGTCAACAGCATATCAATAATAACTTTGGCAGACACATCACAGAAAAGCTGGCCAAGTACTTTTTCATGATAGGCAATCTTGTAATGCTCAACCATCTTGATGAAATCGTGCTGGGTGTAGCGTTTAAGTGCCGAAATCGCAAAACGCGGATTTTGTGACAAAAATCGGTCAAATTTAGTGTTGATATTGGTAAAATTGCACCGTCCACCACCAGAAATACGAATTTTTTCACCAGCCGTTTTCGCATGGTCCAAAACAAGCACCTTGCGCCCACGCTTGCCCGCCTCAATAGCGCACATCATACCCGCAGCGCCCGCACCAATTATAACGACATCATATTGTTTCATAACCTAGCGATTAGATGCCGGTGACTGCAATAACAAGAGTATTATTAAATTAAATGGAGCGGCTTCCTGCAAAACTGATATATTTGTCCATATCTGCCAGTTTAATAAGGATCTGTATAGGCACATTCCACCGCCCGTTTATATGGTTCTTGCAATAATGAGTATTTTTTATGGTCAATCATTTTTCCCGCTCTTGTCCTTTGGTTTAGTTGAACAGAAGTTGATCGGAATTTTTCTTGGTATCGTTGGTGTGGCAATTTCCATTGTATCGGTACAGCGGTTTCGTCAGTTTGGTACAACCATTCAGCCCAATAAACTGGATGAAGCCAAACATCTGGTCAGCGATGGTATTTACAATTATTCGCGTAATCCGATGTATCTTGGTATGGCGATCCTAATTGTATCTGCGGGGATATATGTTGGTTCATTTTTGTTTTTACCAGCACTTGTTGCATTTGTTTTAATTATCAATAAGTTCCAGATCGCACCGGAAGAGGCTGCGTTGGAGAGGCTTTTTGGTCAAGAATATCTAGATTTGAAATCACGAACTCGGCGCTGGATTTAGATTTATCCCGCTCATAATTGGTTCCAATTAATCGATTAAGAATTGCAAGCAGTCACCTTTCTTTGTAAGAGAGGACTTCTGTCAGTCAACGAGGCTTACGCTTTATGGATATTGCAACGCGCGTTTATAATCATAACTGGAAAATTAATCCGATCATTAGATCGTTGATTGATACTGATTTCTATAAGTTGTTGATGGCGCAAACCATTTTTACCCATAAGCCAGATACACGCGTAACATTTAATCTCATCAATCGCTCGACACATGTGCCGCTTGCGGATCTGATTGACGAAGGTGAATTGCGTGAGCAGTTGGACCATATTCGCACGTTATCTTTGTCCCCGGGTGAAAGCACCTGGCTTCGCGGTAATATGTTTTATGGCAAGCGCTCCATGTTCCGTCCTGATTTTATGGAATGGTTCGAAGGTTTGAGAATGCCTGAATACCAGCTTGAGCGCGTTGGCAATCAATATCAGCTTGATTTTGAGGGCGATTGGCCGTCTGTCATGTTGTGGGAAATTTATGCGCTTGCTGTGATTATGGAGCTACGCTCGCGCGCTGTGCTTAAGGGTATGGGCAAGTTTGAATTACAAGTGCTTTATGCACGTGCAATGGCGCGGCTTTGGGAAAAGATCGAACGTCTCCGTGTGATTGATGGCTTGAAAGTTGCTGATTTTGGCACACGACGTCGCCATTCTCACATGTGGCAAGATTGGTGCGTACAAGCTATGAGTGAGGGCTTGGGTGACAAGTTTATCGGCACGTCAAACTGTATGATTGCTAGACGGCAAGAGGTTGAAGCCATTGGTACCAATGCGCATGAATTGCCAATGGTCTATGCAGCACTTGCAAAAGATGATGCCGAACTGGCCAATGCCCCATATCAGGTTTTGAGTGATTGGCAGACCGAGCATGATGGCAATTTGCTGATCATTCTGCCCGACACTTATGGCACCTATGGATTTTTGGATAATGCACCAGATTGGCTTGCCAAATGGACAGGTATTCGCATCGACAGCGGTGATCCTTCTACAGTTGCAGAATATGCCTTAAAATGGTGGGAAAAACGCGGCGAAGACCCCAAGAAAAAATTGCTCATTTTCTCCGATGGGTTAGATACGGACGAGATCGAAAAACTGCATAAACGTTTTCACGGGCGAGCAAAAATCTCTTTTGGTTGGGGTACAAAGCTTACAAATGATTTCAGGGGATTAGTTGCTGATGATAGGCTCGCGCCGTTCTCGCTCGTATGTAAGGCCACATCTGCCGATGGCAAGCCCACGGTCAAACTATCCGATAACCCGCGTAAAGCTATGGGGCCATCAGAAGAAATAGCCCGCTACAAACGCGTGTTTGGCGTTGGTGATCAAGAAGAGTTTGATGTCGAGGTCTAGGAATTTTAGCGAAGTCTAGCTGCCTGACCTATTGCTTCCAGATTAGTTTAGCCGTTACATTTTGACCCTGAAATTGTGCGCCGGCTGCGCTTAAATGCAGATGTTCGCCGTCGAATGCGAAGTCGCGAACCTGATCTTTGCCAACCCAGTTTGGGAATGATGACATCGTGACGTGGTGAACGAGCTTGCTATTCACAAATTCATAAGTTCCAGCATAGGTTATTTGTGATTTTATGGCTGCAGAATCTTCATCCGTTGAGCCACTAAATGGATCAGAACCGATGTAATTGGCGCGATTTGACATCATAATATGCACAAAGAGGTGGCCATTTTTTGCGTAATGTATGTATCCCTTTGCGTCCTCGCCAAAGGGAAATATCTCAGTGCCATCATCAAGTTCATTGACCCATTTAACGAGATTCCATGTTCCCAAAATTCGCGTATCCAAACTATCTTCCTTCTTCTGTATTGGCGCTGAGCAATATCAGGCGCAGGTCATAGGCGCTGTTTGTGCCTATGACCTTTTCATTAATACTGGATTTCAAACTCCTGATAGATAATACCGCCATCATGAGCCTTCATCTCCAATTCTTTGAGCTCCGGCAGATGTGTAACGCCATCAAGCAGTTTTACGCCAGACCCTAGTATGATTGGTGCACGCTTTAATCGTATATAGCTCACAAGTTCGTTCGATATCGCCCAGCCAGCAAGTACACCGCCACCGCAAAGATAGATTGGTCCGTTGGCATCCTCCTGAATAGCGCGGATGGTCTCAGCATTAGGGTTTGCCATTTGCTCTACTTGCGAACCGTCAGGCAGCTCAATTGTTGACGAGATCACGATCGAGCGCATATGTGGGTAAGGATTGTCACCGGGTGTCAGACCAAAGGCATAGCCAAACTCATAGGTATTTCGACCCATCAGGCATGTTGAATATTGAGATAATCGTGTGGCGTAATCTTCAACAACTGTTCCTTCATGTGGAAAAGCGGACACGTCACCTTCTGGTCCAGAAATATAGCCGTCAATTGACACGGCAACGTCATAAATAATGGGATGCATAAGATGCTCCTAGAAAAAAGTAAGTCTTCGCGCAGATCACCTCAATATTGATGGTCATCATGCAATTCATAAAAACAGACTTACTTGTTCATCGTCAGAGCACTCCTCATTTGTAGCTTGATGCTAGATGAAATTATTATTTTGTTCAAGGCTGGCGCAGTAAAAAACGATGTGCGGCATAAAGCGATAGTGCTGCGGCATTAGATACGTTTAGCGATTTAATTGGGCCGGGCATATCAAGGCGGGCTAGATCACTCACAATTTCGCGTGTTTTATGCCGCAGGCCTTTGCCTTCCGCGCCTAAAACCAGTGCAATTTGTTGGCTTGAAAATGTCTCAACAAGGTCTTCCGGCCCTTCTGAATCCAAACCAATGGTCTGAAACCCCACAAAATGCAGTTCATCGATGGCTTCACCAAGGTTTTTAACCTCGATATGGTCGATCATTTCCAGCGCACCAGACGCCGATTTTGCCAGTACACCTGATTCTTGCGCAGAATTTCGCATCGTTGAAATAATTGCACCAGCGCCAAGAGCAACTGCGGAACGCATGATGGCACCGACATTGTGCGGATCAGTTACTTCATCCAACACAACAATCAATTGCGTATCTTTAAGCTGATCAAGCGATTTGGGGCGTAAAGGATGAGCCTCGGCAACAATACCTTGGTGAATTGCGTCTTTGCCCACGAGACGATCAAGATTGCGGCCATCGGTAAATTCGACGGGGCAGGGCATTTGCCCCGCATTGCCTACATCTAATCGTTCCCATGCATTTTCTGTTGCTAGCAGTTTGATGATTTTGCGACGTGGATTTTCAATGGCAGCACGAACGGTGTGCAATCCATAAAGATAAAGCGCAGAATTACCGCGGTTGCGATAACGGCTCGCGCGTGTAGATTTTTCACGAGGGCGTGGAGAATCATCAATATAAACACGTTCGCGTCTTTCTTGACGAGACGTGCCTTCCCGCGCACCTTCACGTACGTTGGGTCGACCTGTTGTTTTTCCATCAGGGTTTAGGCTTTGAGGAGAGAAGAGACCGGATGCTTTCTTTGCTGCTGCCAGTCCACCCGACTTCTGCCCTTGTTTCGCGCTATTTTTATTCTTTGCAGGCGGCTTTCCCGCTTTTGGGCCTGCATTCCTGCGTGAAGGCGCGCCAGAGGTACCTTTTCTCGGGGATCTTTTGTCTTTTCGCTCTCTCATAATGGCGCTTATAATCTATTGAGGGATCAGCGCAATGGTCGATTGTTGCCGCTTGTTCATTATAAGTGAATTTTTTTCGTCAAACTGTGTTGACAGATGGGCTAGCGAAGGCCATAACCCCGCTCAGATTCAAGCGAAATCGTTTGAGTTGATCGAACCAAATGTTCGATGAAAGCAAGGGTACGGAGGAGTGCCAGAGCGGTTAAATGGGACGGACTGTAAATCCGTTGGCTTAGCCTACGTTGGTTCAAATCCAACCTCCTCCACCATTGCTTTGACTATCTTGACCAAAATCGCTTATGGTCAGGAATAGCAGCGAGAAATCGCTGACATGTCTTACGCGGGCGTTGTGTAGTGGTAAGACCTCAGCCTTCCAAGCTGATGACGCGGGTTCGATTCCCGCCGCCCGCTCCAGACTAGAGTTATGTTATACTTATTTCCGTCCATCTATACCTTTCCTATTAATGGAGACTGGCAGCTTTATTACCATAGAGAAAGTCGGGCGCATATTACTCCCGTGAGATATATACCCAAACCAAAGGACAAATGAGCAATTAAGCTTCTTTGACGCGTTATCCAGGGAGATGGGGTTTTTGAAGCGGCGAAACCAAATCCGAAAGCCGGCTGCATTACCAGGAAAGGTGCAGCTACACTTGCAATGCCGATTATCATCGGATTCAACAGGCTTGGTGCATCAAGCCAGCTCTTCCCCGTAAATGCCAGCATTATGCCAACAAATAATACTCCTATTGCATAATGAAACACCCAACCAATTGTCCGTTCATAACGGTTCTGGGGTGATTGCAAGATTGTTTTATGGGTAAACTGCCCTTTTGGTATTCCAGCAATCCACCTGCCGACCAACGCATAATCTAAACCTTGGATGTTCCATAAGCTGCGTTGAAGCCATGCAAACATATCCATGAATGCAGTTGCGCCAAGACCAATGATAACTGTAGGGAATATTAAATCTATCAAACTCACAACACTTCCTTTTCTCTTGTTTGTGCGTGTCATTGGAATTACCATGCCACTTCAAGTGCACTTGAGGTCAAGTATGAAAGATATAGATATTGCCGAACTGTCAAAAAAGACGGGACTACCTGCATCGACATTGCGATACTACGAAGAAAAATCTCTAATAAGTTCAATTGGTCGGCGCGGCCTTAAGCGATTATTTGATCCGTCAGTGTTACAGCGTCTTGCACTCGTGGCATTAGGAAGGATGGCAAATTTTTCCTTATCAGAAATTCGATCGCTTCTTCTGTCTGATCAGGGGACGTTCATTGATCGCGACGTGTTACGTGCAAAGGCTGTTGAGATCGATCGGCAGATAAGTGTGTTGCAACAAGTCCGAAACGGATTAATTCATGCCGCCGAATGCCCAGCATCAAGCCATTTGGAGTGTCCAAGGTTCCAAAAAATGATGCGTGTTGCTGCAAAGGAGCAGGCCAAGGCAACTAAACGAGCCAATATGTTGGTCCGTTAGTCAGTTGCCTATCGGTTGGATAAGCGTCTGTTAGGCAAAGCCTTGACTGACGATTGCGATGAGCGTGGCCCAAAATGCAACGCAGAATGTTACAGAAGCTAGCCAAAACTTTTGCTTGATATCTGGAATGCTGTCACCCGCCGACTTCGAAAAACGGCAGAAAATGAAAGCCGTGGGTGTCTAACAAATTCGGGGCTATTCAGAGCAGTAATTCGGTAAAATTGTAACTATGTCCAAATTAATAATCGACATAAGAATTTTGGATTAGTATTCCTGTGAGGGTGCGCCAGTTAGTGTGCCATCTTTAACATTTTCATGTCTACAACGTTGAATTCTACTCTAACCGATCCCGATTTTTCAAAGTTGAGTGTTGCATCAAAGCTCGTGTTTTTTGTAAGAGGGGCTTCAAGATCCATAAACATGATATGAAAACCGCCCGGTTGGAGCATAACTGTTTGGCCAGCCTTAATGACAAGTCCATCATTTAGCTGACGCATTTTCATCACGTCATTTTCCATTTTCATTTCATGTACTTCCAACAAGGGAGAGACGGATGTTTTGCCGCCCATCAAACGATCATCTTCCGAACCGTTGTTGGTAATGACCATATAGCCGCCTCCAACGGATGCGCCGGGAACAGTTTCGCGCGCACGAACGTTCGCAATCGTAATATCACCTGCGCTGAATATTTGCCCCGTCGTCATCTCATTTTTTACCTCGTCGGCATATGCAGTGCCGCTGGGTGGATCAAGAATGATACGTGCGCCGACGACGGCCACAACCGCAAATATGGCGATAATTACAATTGATCTCGTATTCATGGGGTCGTCTCCGCTTTGTTTGCGTTTTGAATATATTATGCAGTCTTTCATATGTTCAAAACCAGATGACAATTTGTCACCAGATTGCGACATATTGGCATTGTGTGTGAAAGTGACTAATATGTGTCATATAAGAACAATACATGCAGGGACAAAACTATGGCCAAAAGAATTCTTTCCGCATTTGCAATTATATTTATGTTTGTAATACAGGCCCTCGCTGGAACAGGCGCAGAGGGTTATTTCACAATACACAACAATACAGAGCAAAATATCCTGATAGGCTTTTATACAAATGATGGCTCTGGTTGGAGTACAAATTGGATTGACGGGTCTGATGTTGAACCCGGCCAAGTTCTTAAAGCCGAGTTCACAGCGGACACTGGAAATTGTGCACAAACCCTGCAAGTTGGCTGGCTCTCAAGTGATGGCGGCGAAGTTTTAGATGATCCAATTGATATTGATATTTGCGATGCGTCCAATGTTTACCTTGATGACAATGAGATCTATTACGACTAAAGCCGCAAGGTTTGCAGCTTATCGCGCATCGCTATAAGCGATGGTTCGGGATTATAATCTTCAAGTTCGTCAAGTGGTATCCATTTCAGATCATTTGATTCATCGGAAACAATAAATGGATGTCGTTCGTCGGTTTCCAGCGCATAGCGAATATCATAATGCAGATGCGCCTGAACGCCTTTATGTTCTGGTATTTCATGAATATCGATATCGAGAATTTGGTCGAATATATGATCAATCCGCGGTAATCCGCTTTCTTCATAAGCCTCTTTTAGTGCCGCAAATTTGGGGTCTTTTATACCATCGCAATGCCCGCCAAGTTGCAGCCATTTACCGAGTTTTGCGTGGTGGGTGAGGAGCACTTTGTCATGCTTCATATTGAGCAAAAAAGCCGACGCTGTGACGTGTCCAGTAAGTAATTGTTTTGAAAAAGCCAGATTCTCGCCCTCTATCAATCGTATCACCCGATCAGCGAGATCCTGATCGCGTTGTGAAGAAATGTAATATGTGCCGGAGTAGGGTATGTTTATCATATTTTTCAAAGTCTTACGCCTGTTGACGGAATCAGATTGGTAGCTCGTTGAATCAGATTCTAAAATTACATGGTTCTAATGTCAGTTAAATAGTGCAAATATTGAAATTCGATTTTTTTGAGCTTAAAGCAGACGTATTTTTATAAATTATGGACTTTTCAACGCATATTGACCGCCCATTTCGAATTGGGTTTTTACTATTTGATGGTTTTGCGCTCATTGCCTATTCATCGGCGCTATCACCATTAATGGTGGCCAATGAGTTGAGCGGTCAAGAGCTTTACAGCATCAGAAACCTACCCGCTAGCGGATCGCAGGCAGTTAGTTCTTCGGGTGCGGTCATTAAGGCAGATGCATTTCCTGGCGAGCATGTAGATTTTGATCTTATCATTGCTGTTGGTGGCTATGTTACCAAGGATTTTGATAGTCCACGCATTTTGCAATGGTTACGGCTTTTGTCGCGCCGAAATGTAATGATCGGTGGAATTTCGGGTGGTCCGGTGGTGCTGGCAAAGGCTGGCATTATGAATGAGCGGCGTATGACGGTACATTGGGTCTTTGCAGACCTTATTGCCGAAATGGATCCCGACATTCTGCTTGAGCGCGCGCTTTATGTGTTTGATCGTGATCGATTAACGTGTGCGGGGGGGCTGGCGCCTGTTGATATGATGCACGCTTTGATAGCCAAGCACCATAGTCCGGCTTTTGCACGCGATGTTTCCGATTATATTATGCACACCAATGTGCGACCCGGTGAAGGGCCTCAGCGTTCAGGCCTGGTCGAGCGTTATGGGGTTAATAATCCCGCTGTTATTACCGCTATCGAAGTGATGCAAAATAATTTAAGCGAGCCGCTAACGCTCGCTCAGTTGGCAAGGTCGGTCGGCCTTGGCACACGTCAGCTCAATAGACAATTTAAAGACAAGATGGGCGAAAGTACGATGGGGTTTTATAAAAAGTTACGGTTAGAAAAGGCCAGTAACTTTTTAAAGCAGACAACGCTTTCAATCACTGATATCGCTTTTGCAACGGGTTATGTAAGTTCGGCTCATTTTTCACGAGACTTTCGAGAGAAGTTTGGTATTGCGCCATCTGATTACAGATCAGCAGATTATCGAAGTGGAGAGGCGTAAATGCCAAGAAAGATCATTATTGATACCGATCCCGGTCAGGATGATGCGGTGGCCATTTTAGTGGCGCTGGCAAATCCAGATATGTTTGACATTTTGGGCATTACCGCCGTCGCGGGCAATGTCGGGCTAAAGCTTAATGCACAAAACGCGCTCAAGGTTGTTGAGCTTGGCGGCAGGCCTGAAATTCCGGTCTATGCTGGCTGTTCAGATCCAATTGAACGAGTGCTGGTTACCGCCGAGCATGTCCACGGTCAAACCGGGCTGGATGGCCCAGAGCTAGCGGAACCAACAATAAAACTTCAAGAACAGCACGGCGTTGATTTCATCATCGAAACGCTCCGCGCTCATGATGAAGCCACTGTCACACTCGCGACATTAGGCCCGCTGACCAATATTGCAACAGCGTTGCAAAAAGACCCCGAAGCAGTGAAGCGTTGCGAGCAAATTGTGATGATGGGCGGTGCCTATTTTCAAGGTGGCAATATCACGCCATCCGCCGAGTTCAACATCTATGTCGACCCGCAGGCTGCCGATATTGTGTTCAGATCAGGTATTCCGATTACTGTTGCATCGTTAGATGTCACCCATAAAGCGCTGTCTACCAAAGAACGTATCGAAGCAATCCGCAAAGTCGGCACAAAATCAGCCATCGCCGTTGCTGAGATGCTATCATTTTCCGAACGTTTTGATCTGGAAAAGTACCAATGGCAAGGCGCACCGTTGCATGATCCGTGTGTGATAACATATTTGATGAAGCCTGAATTGTTTACAGGCCGTATGTGCAATGTGCAGATCGAGGTACAAAGCGAGTTGACCATGGGCATGACAGTTGCAGATTACTGGAACATTACCGACAGGCCCAAGAACGCGTTTTTCCTGGATAATGTGGATGCAGACGGCTTTTTCGAATTGATTATCGAGGCACTGCGGAAGTTACCATAGTGTAGGCATAAAGGGAGGTAGATATGAAATATCAGTTCTCAATAGATATCAGAGATCATGCAGATTTTATGGCGGGCAGGGAAGTACAACCCAGCCTGACAGGCGGCCGCGTTTCAATCATTGCTGACCAAGATGAAGTCGAATTTAACCTACGAACCGTAGGAAAACCAAGCGAGGGCAACGAGGACCTGTTCGTCAGACTGCTAAACGCCAACCCCAAGCGGTATTAGGAAGGGGAAACTCGTGACTTTGAAAAACTCTACTTATGATTCCTTTTTTCGGAAACTTCATTTAGTTTATTTGGTCTTTTTTAATCCTACACAATTCGAAAAAGAGGAAGAAGAGGATAATAAGGTTCGCCGTGCTCAAACTGATTGTAATACAATGAGCCGGATACAGAAAATTAGGAGAGGCCTTTGGCAGTCGTTTAAGTCTTTCGTTTTAACTGTAACGGCTAGCGTTGTTATTGGACTAGGACTTTTAACTTTCCTTAATCATGAGCTAATATATGGTGCGGTTGCATTAATTTTCGGGGCCGGAATTCTCATGTGGGCAACATTTGCTCTAAGGGGTTGGGATATACAAAGTATGGACGGGGTTACTTTAAGTGAAAGAGCAAATCAGTGGATCTTTCGAGCCCTTTTCATCTTAGGTACAGCTTTAATTACTATTGGCACTGTCCTAACCATCTTTAGTTCTGCTTGAACCGAAAAAATATAATAGGAAACGTCTATGATGAAAGCTCTATCTATATTGCTTAGTGTTCTGATCGCAACACCAGCCATAGCACAAGAACTTCCGCTGGAAAGCCACTTTCACGGCATCGAAAGTTGTTATGGTCGGACCTATTCAGCTGCGCATTTGGATAAGCATCCTGATCAGCAAGTGATTGATATTGGCATTAGTCATTTTCCGACCAAGCAACAGCTTTTGGGTATGGATAGCCCCAATCAGCCATATCCTGATACGCCAAAATTTGTGGCAAAGCTTGCGCTTTTTAAGCGGGGGCAAGATATCAGGTGGGAAGCGGATGCATTTTGTGAGCCGGATGGTAAGCGCATCAAGTGTAATCTGGAATGTGATGCAGGCAATTTCTATTTAACAGAACATAAAAGCGGTGGGCTTTTGCTCACGGGTGGTAGTGATCTTTCATTTGATAGTTGCGATGCTGGCGATCGGACATTGATGCGCGAGCCTGATGATACAAGCTTTCTGTTGCAATCCGTCCCACGCTCAATCTGCGTGCCGCCAAAATAGAAAATCATACATAGCTTGTGCAATTATGACGTCGCCGACTATATTTGCCATATTCTGGCGCGTATCTGGCTCTAAATAAAATATCCAGCTATAAGACAACGATTCCTATAGTTAGTCTTTTGTCGAGCGAGTGGGGCGCAGTTTAGATGGATTCTGTTTTATTCTTAATAGGTTTGGCATGTTTGGCGCTGGTGATTGGCTCCATTCTGGGTGCTATTGCATATTTCTCGCAAGGCAGACTGCGTGCTGATATTGAGAAATTAAAGATAGAGATCAAAGCTCTCAAATCACAGATTGCCGATGGTGGAAATACTCTAACCTCTCCTGAAGGAGAGGAGGCAAAACCTGTTACTACCGAGAAAATTGAACCGCCTGAGGAGCCTGAACTAAGCGATGCGGTAGCTCAGGACGAAGAAGGTGAGGCGACTTCCGAGCCGGAGCCTGCAATAGCTGCGCGCGTATCAGATGATGAGACTATCTCTGAAGATGTTGAGAAAGAAACGGTTCCACAAACGCCAAAAATTGATACCGAAAGCAATATTGGCGGCAAATTATCCATCTGGGTTGGCGGACTAACGCTGGCAATTGGTGGGCTATATTTGGCCAAATACTCTATTGAGGCTGGTCTGCTTGGCCCACAAGCGCGCGTTACGCTTGGTTTCCTATTCGGCCTGTTAGTTGCAGCCGGTGGCGAATGGACAAGACGCCGCCCGGATCGTTTTTCTCTGGCAGGCTTTGAAAGCGCCAATATTCCAGCAATTCTGTCAGGTGCGGGCATTTTCATCATGTTCGGCTCGATTTACGCCGCCCATTCGCTTTATGGGCTTATCGGACCGACAACCAGCTTCATCATTTTGGCAATCCTAGCGCTTGCATCGCTGCTTGTATCACTGCTGCATGGGCCAGTACTGGCTGCGCTCGGTCTTCTTGCTTCTTATGTTGTGCCGTTTCTCATTAATTCCGATAGCGCAAATGTACCTGTATTGGCATCATACGTGCTTTTGGTATCGGCAGCGGCCATGTATGTGGCGTGGTATAGAGCTTGGCTGTGGTGCGCGCTGACAAGTGTTGCTGCCATGTTGTGCTACTCCTTCCTGCTTGAAATCGCAGAAGGAGACGAGAATTCAATAATTGTCGGGATTTACATTCTCGGCACATTGGCGCTGACTTACCTGTCGCTTGTCTGGTCCGTGCATGAGCGCAAGCCGGATGCGGAAATGGCTATTGACTGGCAGCCAACAATTGCATTGTCAGCTCTATTTGTGCCTGTACTATTCCATTTTAGTCGTGATCAAAGCCTAGCGGTTCATATTATTGAACTTGCTCTTTTGCTCGCATTACCGCTGGCCGCCAGTTATCGTTATCCGGCTCTGCGTTTTGTCACCATTGTGCCATCCATCTTGGCCGTTCTTAAATTCTGGACGATGTTTGCACCTCATAATAATACGGTTGAAAAATGGCAAACATGGGCAGATCAGCTTGGTAATCAGATAGCTGGACCAAATGGCAAGCTTTACCCATCTGAATCATTTGTGCCATATCTGACGGACACGACCTATATGATGGTCGCAACGCTCACAGTGCTGGTTCTCATTGGTTTTGCTGTTTTGACCGCACCAAAAGCGCGTGCGCGGCTTGTTACTGCATCGGTGAGCACATCCGTCAGTCTTGCCATCTTCATTTCGTGCTATATCCGCATTGCCGAATTGGAACAATCGACCCAGTTTGCGCTGGTTGGTCTTATTCTCTTTGCGCTATTCCACCTGCAAGCGAATTATTATCACAACAAACTTGATGAGAAACTGCCAGCCAGAGACGCCACCATTGCCGTAGCGCTGATTGGTTCGCTGGTATCACTCGCACTGGCCGTAAGTATTTATTTCAGCGGCGTGGGGCTTACAATCGCGCTTGGCCTGATTACAGCAGCAACCATGCTTACGCACATGCGTTATCCACTCAACGGCTTGCGCATCTTCGCCGTTATCGCTGTAGCGCCGTATATTGTGCGCCTTTTGTGGCAACCGTTCATCGATAAGTCGGCTTTGCTTGATGCGACCCCATTTTTCAACATCCTGACACTTGGATATGGTATTCCCGCACTCGGCTTCATCTTTGCAAGCTATATAGCCACAAAACATAAAGATGATTTATGGACGCAAGGCTTGCAGGCTCTAGCAATTATCTCGTCTGTGATAACGATCACAATGTTGGCACTTCACGCTATTGATCCTAGCTTTTCTTTCAATACTTACAGATCAGCAATTGCCGCTTCTGCTACGCTTGTTATGGTTGGTGGTGCGTTCTCGCTTGGTCTTACGCGCATTGCAAAGCGTAAGGGTGGTTCATCACGCATACTCCGTTGGGCCGCCGAGGGTCTGGGTATATTGGGTATGTTGATCGGTGCGTTGGCGCTCTTCATCGGGCTCAATCCAATGTTACCTATGGCGACCTGGGAGTACAGCTCGACCGACGTTCATATGGGTGAGGGGTTGTTGTTTAACCTCATTGGTTATGCCTATGCATTGCCATTCATTCTGTTTGCACTGATTGTCTGGCAGGGCCGCGCAAGTAAAAGCAAATATTATCAATGGACAGCGCTTGGGTTCACCGCCTTACTTGGCTTCTTCTGGATTAATCTTACCATCCGCCATGCTTTCCATGGTGTGAAAATTGCTTCCGCGCCAATATTGCAAGCTGAAAATTATACCTATTCTCTGGTCTGGTTGATCATTGGAATAATTGTGCTGTTCTTGGGTATCAGATGGCGTCAACAATTGTTGCGCAAAGCATCCGGCCTGATTATCTTAGCTGTCGTACTCAAAGCCTTTATTATTGATATGTCTCATCTTGAAGGCGTGCTTCGCGCCATATCATTTATCGGTTTGGGTGGAACGCTTATGGGTATCGGTTTCGTTTATCAACGAGCGCTACGTGGCATGTTTGCTACTCAAGAAGATGATGGTGATAAACAAAATGTCGAAACACCCAGCGAATAATAGTTTTTAACCTCGCTGGGCGATCTATTTGATATTGGTTTAAATAGGAACTTAAGGATCAGACTAGCCGCTGTTTGAAAGGTCTTGCGCAAGCATCATTGCATTTCCGTCGGGGTCGTAAAATGTGGCGGTGCTGACCATGCCCTCAATGGTTTCAGTCTCGCCATCAAACTTAACACCCGCTGCTTCAAGGTTTTTGCGCCCGGTCGCAATGTCAGAAATTCCAAATACAGGCACCGAGTTTCCTGGAACTGGTTCGACATGTTCTCCTAGGCCCAATGTAACACCTTCGGTATTGGTTTGCATTTCGCTCCACCCGGCTTCATCAATATGATAATTGAGCGTAAAGCCAAGTTTGTCCGCATACCATTCAGCGCTGAGATGGCGATCTCGTACCGAAATTGCGATTGTGATTGTTTTATCTAATGTTACAATTGACATAACTATTTCCTTTTGATGAAAAATATAGTAACTATACTTTATGGACATAAATACACTTGTCAAGATCACATCTCGTGCTTGGTCATTAAAAATATTGGCTTTGATGCATAGTGGAGTGCCCGGGCGACAAGCACCATTGCTTTCTGCGGCTAAAGCAAGCCGAACGGCATTTGTTGCAAGCCTCTATCATTTGGTTGATCTGGGGCATCTGGAGAGGAACCCCGGTCATGGCCATCCCTTGCGCCCTGAATTTAGACTAACACCAAAGGGAATAGAGTGGGCTAGGATTGCGGCCGAGATAATTGATGCTGTTCCAGCACCGGCAGAGGGTTTAATATTAAGGAAATCATGGTCGGTCCCTGTTTTGGCTGTTACTCGAAGCCCTCGACATTTCATCGAGATCAAATCGGAATTGCAATCTGTGACCGACAGAGCATTGTCGCAATCTTTAAATCTTCTGCATGGGCAAAACTGGCTTGAACGTGAAGTGGACATCACTAGCCGACCCCCTCGACCCATATACCAAGCCACCAATATCGGGAGTCAGATTAGTCAAGTTATAGGTTTGGGGTCCGTGTAAGCATGGGCAGATACACGATATCTATACCTTATTGAAATTTTTAGTGTGAAGTAAATATCCCGTTGAGTTCGTTACGAAATTTACTTGGTAGGTTTGTCAATGAGTTGGTGTACAGATTGCTGATGCTGTGAATGATAGTATTTAAGATGAAACCGAATTTGAGTGTCTGATAGACATATACGAGACCGATTTGATATAATTTAGTTTAGTTATCCGCATTATTTAGATATGAAAGAGCCAAACAATTTTTATAAATGTGAGGCCGATCCCATGTCAGTAACCAACCTACTTGTTCCGACCTATATTCAAATGTTGAAAGGGCTTGCCGGCTGGCTTGATAAGGCGAAAAAACAATTACCAGAGGCGGAAGCAGAAGCTTTGCTATCCGTAAGGCTTGCACCTGATATGTATCCTCTATCATCGCAAGTTAGTTTCGTCTGTTTTCAGGCGCAAGAAGCAGTATATCGACTAAAGCAAGAACCAGTGCCTGAGGCGTTAATGCAATTAGCTGCCGATGGTCGCAATGCTGGCGATAAGCCCGGTTCGCTAAAAGATGCTGAGAACAAGATTGCCGACGCTTTAACATTTTTAAGTGAGCTTGATGCAAAAGCTCTTGATTCTGCTGCTGAACGTGAGATGTCGATTGAACTACCCACCGGAATGATTTTCGATTTAACGGGTGAACAATATGCTCGGGACTGGGCCTTGGCTCAGTTTTATTTTCACCTTAATACAGCATACGCAATTCTTAGAAATCAAAAAATTGAACTCGGAAAAGCTGATTACGTGCCACACATGTTTGCCTACCTTCGTCCCGGAACAATGCCGCAGGGGTGATGAGCATTATGTGGGAGGGGAAGCTGCAATAGATTTTGTCGGGCGTGATGTCTGAATTTTAGTGTTTTCTCTGGTAGAATGGGCAGGTGGCTTAGATGGTATGATTGATACACGTAAAATAAATCAAGAAGATTTGGATCTAATTTGTCAGCACAGAGTAGCAATGTTCACCGATGGTGGGCGGCGCACCGAGCATGAGTTGACAGCTATGGACACCTCGTTCCGTAAATGGTTAGAACCAAGGTTGAAAGACGAAACATATTTTGGGTTCATAAGTTCCGATGACCAAACACCGATCGCCGGTGTCGGCCTGATGGAATTGGATTGGCCGCCACATCCGTCACATCCAGAAGATGGTCGTCGTGGATATGTGTTAAATCTATTTGTAGATCCCAAATATCGAAAACAGGGTATTGCGAAAAATTTAATGCGACTTGCTGACAACGAATTCAAGGAACGCGATATTCAATACGCTATCTTGCATTCGACATCTGCGGCTCGACCTGTTTATGAGCAGATTGGATGGCGACCAACTGCTGAGATGGCAAAATTATATCGTAAATAGCTTCTATGCTGTCAGACCTTCTGGTTCAGGTAATCCATGTGCTCGCGTACAGGCGGTCAGTGTGTTTGCCAACAAGCATGCAATGGTCATTGGCCCGACACCGCCTGGAACAGGCGTAATCGCTCCGGCAACCTTACTTGCGCTTTCAAAATGGACATCACCCACAAGACGCATTTTGCCTTCCCCACGTTCTGGTGCGGGGATGCGGTTGATACCCACATCAATGACGGTTGCGCCTTTACCAATATACTCGCCAGTTATCATCTCAGGCCGGCCAACAGCGGCCACCACAATGTCGGCGGATTTGCAAAGCTCTTTGATGTTTTTGGTACGAGAATGAGCGATAGTTACCGTGCAACTGTCGCGCAACAATAAGTTTGCCATCGGTTTGCCAACAATGTTTGAGCGGCCAACCACAACTGCGTTGAGGCCAGAGAGCGAGCCGTGATAATCACGAAGCATCATCAAGCAGCCAAGCGGGGTACAAGGGACCATGGATTTTTGCCCCGTACCAAGAAGGCCGACATTTGAGATGTGAAATCCATCAACATCTTTTGCGGGTGAAATTGAGTTGATTACCAAATCTTCATTCAAGTGATCGGGCAGGGGAAGTTGGCATAAGATGCCATGCACGGCCGGGTCATTGTTGAGCTTAGTAATAAGTGTCAACAAGTCCTCTTCAGAAGTGCTTGCATCCAACTTGTGTTCATAAGAATTCATACCAGCTTCAATAGTCTGTACGCCCTTATTGCGCACATAGACTTCTGATGCGGGGTCCTGTCCGACCAAAATTACTGCAAGGCCAGGTGTGATGTTATGCTCCGCTTTTAGCTTGGTCACATACTGTGCGACCTGTCCGCGAACTTTTGCTGAAAATGCAGTTCCATCAATAATTTTGGCGCTCATTATATCCTCGGAATTATCTATGTTTTGGAAGATTCTGCGCGAAACCTAGCTTAAATATTGGCTAAATACCAGCCGAATTCAGCCGGAAAACATTCATATTAAGACATTGCTATATAGGTCGAATTAGCGTTACAAAATCAACGACATAAAATTGAGTTGACAGCGCCTACATCCCGCAGCGTCGTTGAGCATCACGAGATGCAGCAGCAAAACCACTTAATGAGAATAATTTAACGGGCTCCACGTGTCCGGCGGTGGTCGTAATCTCGACAGTCGCATTGACGCCAGTCCAAAGGCCACCAAAAACGTCGATATCATCTTCGGGTTTTACCCATGACGTGTCGGTTTTTATAGAAAGCAGATCCCAAGCATTGCGCCCGATAATAAGCTTACCGCTCTCAATTTG
The DNA here is from genome assembly GCF_040784015.1 of Lentilitoribacter sp. EG35. Lineage (NCBI taxonomy): Bacteria > Pseudomonadati > Pseudomonadota > Alphaproteobacteria > Hyphomicrobiales > Rhizobiaceae > Lentilitoribacter > Lentilitoribacter sp. EG35. The sequence continues at coordinate 102,043 of NZ_JBFNGQ010000006.1, read as the reverse complement.
TTTGTTGCTGGTATAGTAACTAGGTTCGCGTTTTCCTCCGTTCGGAAAATAGGTAAAACGGAGACGACTTTCTGCTCCATGTTCATTGAGGATAGCCTCTACCCAACATGTTTTTGGGCCTTCCAGAACATAGACGGACCAGTTTTTATAAGTCGCAACTTTACCTGATTTGGGTGTTTCAGATGCCTGAGAGTTGGCCGCTGATGCAATATAAGAGAAACAAAGCAGTATGAAACAAATTGATGATCTCATTTCGTAATTACTCCTATTGTTATATAGGGTCATCGTGGCAGGAAATATGCTGAATGTCACGGGGCCAGGCTAAGATTACCGCGAGGCCGTAGCTGCTGCGTGCATTTTTATATTGTAACTGTACTTAGCTGTTTATCGGTTTTGCAACAGATTTTGGTTTCATTAGCAATATGCGGGCCAAAGCAGCGATGAAGATGACTGAAAACACACCGCGACCAGCAAGAATTACCCAGATATCGGCTCCGAGTGCCACCATGAGGAGCGTATCTTCAATTACCGCATGGAATAGGGAGAGAAATGAAAGTGTGAGAAACAGTTCCCGCTTGGTGATTGATCCGTTTTTCGAACGTTCAATCAACAGACCGCCGCCGAACGTGAGCCCCATAAGAAGGCCAACAGTGGTGATAGGGGCAAGTTCGCGACGGATGCTCATAAATTTATGGATGGGGGCCAAGATAAGACTGATCAACTTATCAATGCCCGTTTTTTCAACACTGTCCATGAGCATCATAAGTGCCACAACAATGAGGAAGATCATCACGAGTGACTTGGCCGTCGCATAGGTCCATTCCGACCAGCTCGTGCTGTTAAGCCCATCTGGTAGCCAACCAATGCTCATGGGTTCTTGTAGAATTTGGAAATGAGAAATGACCATGAATGCGATAATACCATAAAGAATCGCAGCTAGTATGCGCAGGAAGCATGTGACAAAGAAATTTGCGCCCGCTTTGTGGACAATAGCCTGTTCTATGGGCAAGCCATGTGCAAACAGCATCATAGATGCCAGAACGCTCATCTGACCAACATTGAGATCCATTGTCGGTGCTAACGTGATCGTAGCTGCCACACCACCATAAAGACTGGAGACAAGCGCCGCCGCCCAGACAATGCCAGCCTCAGCAGGAAGGCCCACAATTTCAAGTGCAGGGCCAATAAACTCGCCAATAGCTTCAGAAAAGCCGTACTGGTCTAGTATTCGCACAATAATCATGATGGGTATCATGATTTTGGCAAGTGCGATGAATATGCGCCAGGAGCGTATGATGAGCATTTTAAGATAATTCATGGCACAGCTCTACGCCTGTTAAATAAAAGCGTCAATATCGCGCGCTAAACATCTTAAAAATTATGACGAGGGTAGCTTTATCTGCTTCTCAATTGCATCAAGTGCGTTTGATATTCCCCGAAGCTGAAACCGTGTTTCCTTCCAGCCTTCATAAAGGAAACGTATTGAATTACCCTTTCGCATCGCGGCAATTAATTCATCTATGTGCGTTGGATTGATGAGCGAAATAGTTTCAGACACATTATTACCTTCAGGACTTCCCATCTGCCAGTCTTTGTCCTCAAGTTGAAAAATTTCGCCATCTATGGATAGCGTAATTGGTCCTTTTAGGTCGTCGGGAAGGTTTCTTACAAAAAACTCAATCGTGTATTGAGGCGGTCCGGAAACGCCACTACTGCCGCCGCCTAAAGTTCGCGCTATGCTTAACCGGCTACTGCCAAAAAATGTATCATTGTTGTCTGTTTTAAAGCCATATTGTACTGTTCTGCATGAGCGAAATCCAGTTCCTGAGCACACATTTAAAAAGTCACCATGATAGGCGCGTAACTCGCCAAATTCGTGCAAAAACCATTTGCCATCTATATTGCCTGCTTGCGTGCCAGAAGCCCCGAATACCAGCGTTCCCGTCAATAATATGATTTTGAAGATTGATTTCATTTCCTCGCCTCCCAGCTAAACGTATTGTAAACTATATAACGGCGGAAATGTGTTAAGAATCAATAGAGAAAAGCAACAGTCTTTTACTGTGGCTATTAATAGGGCAAAGACATGCAGAAACTGCATATCTAATGTGCAATCTTATCTCTGGTAAAAATGACCCACCAAGCGCATATATCAAATCGGGAAACAATCATTGTTCCCAAAATACTTGAAACAAATTGATCTTTGATCACCCGAAAATCGGGGCATAAGGAGAATTAAAATGAATATCTTGAATAAAGTTCGTAATTGGAAACAACAACGCGAAACACGCAATCTTCTAAACGGCATGACACCTCGTCAACTTGACGACATCGGTCTAACTCGTTCAGGCATCGAAGCAGTTGTAAGAAACCCTCACAACGCTTGACGATCCGAGTTTAAGTGCCACTATAGTCAAGCCATAATTGACTAGAAGACATTTAGCTCCTTAAAATGTCTGACCCCGCTAGAAATAGCGGGGTTTTTTGTTGTCTGTGAGAGACTGCGTAATGGCTGGTCGAAACCAACAGGTAAGGTCATATTTCCAGATCAAAGACGAGAATGCCATTTGCACCGTCCCTACACGCAGCCACCAGTGCCGCACCCGCTTTTTGATGCTCGGGATGCACTAAATACGCATCACGCGCCTCGGTATCTTTAAAGTCCATGATGAAACCATCGGTAAAACCATGTTCCATGCCTTCTGGGCTGGCACTTGGACCATAGTGGTCAGCAACTTGTCCCGGAATAATATCTTTAAGAGCTGCAAGCTGAGCATAGAGCTGCTGCTTATCGTTTTCAGTTACATCGTCTTTGAAGTTTAGAAATACGCAATGCCGAATCATGGGGAACCCTATGTGTGTATTACTGCCAAAATTCCAAGGTAGACTTGGCTTAGTACTACCGTGAATGAAATTAACATAACGACAAATTCCGTTTGCTGAACACTCATTTTAAAACGTTTGATTACATAGAGTAACAAAACGAACATAATTGGAATGCCAAGTATTGAGTAGAACGCGATGCTGGGAAATGTGAAATAGACACTTGATACGCTTAGATAAGTACCAATTGGTACAAGAATGCACCGAAAAACAGAAACAATCAAAGTTATTGTTACTAAGATAATCCAAGTACATTTAACAATTGTGTTTTGCAAATCAGACAATCTTAACTCCGGCGGTAAAGAACCAGAGCTAAGGTTGCATCAAGGACGGGTTGCGTCAATCGCGATATTCAAGTCAATGCTGCGTCCCACACTGGAATCATCTGCAAAAGTTTCACCGATTTTAAAATCAAGTCGTTGGATTTTACCTGTGGCTGATACATTTGCCTTGCCATCTGTTTCATCGAAAGTGAACTCGATTGTGAAATCCTGAGCAACACCTGCAAGTGTCATGATGCCTTGGGCCGCAAAGCCTGTTTGGGTCTTTGTAATGTCTTCTGAGATGAAGGAGGCTTTTGGGTTTGTTTCTGCATCTAAAAACTCAGCTGATATAGCCCGTTCAGAAACATCGCCAAGGCTGAGAGAAGCAATGCCAACGCTAGCTGTAATAAACCCATTTTCAGGGTTCTCTGGATCGAACACGACATCAGCTGACCAGTCACTAAATATGCCTTTGATGGGTGTGCCGAGTTGGGTAACCGAAATTGCCAATTCGGAAGATGCATAATCGATGACCCAAGCGCCTTCAATTGCTTGTTCTGCGTTGTTAGAACTGGCATTAGCTGTTTCTACTTGCTTGGTTGCGGGTGTATTGATGTTATCAACAATGAATACCGCGGCAATGGCTACCACAATAGCTAATAGCGCTACTAATTTTGGTGAAGCAGACTTAGGTTGTTCTACAGGTAATTGGCCCGTTTCCTGATAAACACCAGGAACCATGCGAGACAGCGTATCATCTTTATCTATTACGACGTGTTTGACCGCGCCAGCGATATGCAAAAATAACGATACGACAAGCACAATACCAGTGATGAAATGCGCGGTTTTGAAGAAATTGGAAAGTTCGACGCTTTTAGGAATAAAAGGCAGGTCTTGCGACAAAGGCCACCAGATAGGTGCAAACCCTTCGGCCGCCGCATGGTGCAGCCAGCCCATCACGGGCATGGCAATGATTGCGACATATAAAAGGTTATGAACGGTACTTGCAGCAAAACCTTCCATGCCACCATGAAGCGGGCGAGGGTGGGGCTGGGATTTTGCCCAAATGATGCGTAAAACGGCAACTGTTAAGGCTGAAATACCAAGGGTCTTATGTAGGGAGTACAACCAGACTTTATCATTGATCTGCGCAGTGTTTTGCATCGGCAATTCATGCATATAAACGCCCATAGGGAGCAAGGATAAAATGAGTAATGCGGTGGCCCAATGTAGAGCCTGATGAATGAGGCCGTAGCTCTCTTCGGAATTATTCAGTTTCATGTGATCCCCAATTTTTAAAAAACGCGAGAGAAAAAATCTCCTCTCGCGTATTCTTTTGCTGGTAGTCTAGGTTAAGCGCGGATTAGCCGTCAACTTTACCCATTTCAACTGAAATGACGAGCTTAACTTCATCGCTGACATATGGTGCGAATTTGCCAAGATTAAAATCGCTACGGATTAATGTTGTTGTGGCGTCAAAGCCAGCCCAGTCTTTTTGTGATTGTGGATGCTTACCAATTTGGTTCAGCGTAGCATCAAGTACAACTGATTTTGTTTGATCAAGGATTGTTAGATCGCCAGTGATTTTTGCTGTTTTTTCACCAGTTGATTCAACTGATGTGGAAACAAATGTTGCGACAGGAAATTCTGCAACGTTGAAAAAATCTGGTGAAGAGAAATGACCAGTACGTGCATCCCAACCTGTAATCATGTCAGCAGTCTTAATTTCAAGTTGCACTGATGACTTTGAGACATCATCCATATCTAGCATTGCGGAGCCTTCAAAGCCGGAAAACATGCCGTAAGTTGTTGAAAACCCCAAGTGGTTGTATGAAAATACGATTTGTGAATGACTGGCATCAAATTCATATTTGTCAGCGGCAAAGCTCGATGTTGAGGCAAAAGCTGACGATAGCAAGATTGCAGATGCGGCAAGTGTTTTGGAGAGAGTTTTCATTTTGAAAGTTTCCTTTGAATGTCGTAAATAGATAGTTTTGAATTATTTAATCTTATCTACGTGCCGGAGAGCACATTTATTCAATCTAAATTGAAATATTTACTTTTGGTAGTCAGCAAATATGTGATTTATTGTTGCAATATATGACGCAATCAAATGAAAACCCGACATGAGACTATTCTCTTGTCGGGCTTAATTATGTGCAAATTATGATTTTCTATAAAAGTGGATTATCGTTAAACAGCACAACAGAGGTGCCTAAATAGCTACTTTCTGCACTGGTAGTTCTGCATCTGCGAGTTCCTCAATATCTTGTTGAATATGCGATCCACGATTATTTGCTCGGCGTTGCCCATTGATATCTCGAGTTTTAAAATCAGCCATTAGGTCGTGTAGAAGGTGGCTTCCTCCAGCAACACGTTTTGTTATGTCATTTGTTCGCTGAACCATCTCAGAGTTTTGTTGCGTGGCATGATCCATCTCCGTAACTGCTGTGCTGATTTGATTAAGGCCAGCAGACTGCTCGCTTGAGGCTTGCGCGATATTTTGCATGTGGCCATCAATGTTGGAAACATCTTTCACAATTTCAGCAATAACATTACCTGTTTCGTTGACGAGCTTTACTCCGTTTTCAACTTCTCGGCCCGAGTTACTAATAAGTGTCTCGATCTCTTTAGCCGCAGATGCCGAACGCTGCGCAAGCTCACGAACTTCTTGTGCAACAACTGCGAAGCCTTTGCCTGCTTCACCCGCACGAGCGGCCTCAACACCTGCATTTAGTGCAAGCAAATTGGTTTGGAAGGCAATGTCGTCTATCACACTGATAATCGATGCAATTTCGCCTGATGTTTTTTCAATTTGTTTCATGGCATTAATTGTACTCGATACGACTTTATCTGAGTTTTCAGAATTCTGGCGTGCACTTGAGATGTTTGAACTTGCCTCCTCAGCGCGTTTAGACGATTCACGCACATTGGTAGTTATTTCGATAAGTGCCGCGGATGTTTCTTCCAATGCCGCCGCTTGCGATTCTGTGCGTTTTGCAAGTTCTGTAGATGCATCTTTCAACGCGTCAGCGTCACCTAGGAGCGAACTCCCGGTGGCGCGTACTTTGCTTAGCGTACCTGCAAGGTGTAAACGTGTATCATTGTAATACTCACGAAGAGAAACAAGAACATCAGGGAAAGCATTGTCGATTGGTTGCTCGAAGTTGCCTTTTGAAAAACGTTCGAGACCAGCACCTAAAATATCAACTGCTTCGCGATAAGCTTCGTCTTGCTTGGCTTTTTCCGCTTCATGGCGTGCTTTTTCTTCATTGCGCGCTTTACTATCCGCAAGAGCTGCTGCCTCAAGTTTGCGCTTTTGTATTTCTGCTCCCTGGAAGCTTTCCAGTGCAAGTGCCATAAGGCCAAGTTCATTCTTCTGTTCCGTGCCTTGAACATCAAATTCTACTTCGCCGTCAGACAATCGACCCATATTCTCTTGTAAATTCTTCATTGGCCGCGTAATTGAGCGAGCTATGAGGAAGCCTGCAATGCTTGCAACCAGCAGGATCATGGTCGCAAACCCCAACGAGATTACCAACGATATGAACTGGCTATCAAGTGTCGTTTTTATAAATAAATGAATGTTATCATCAACCAGCTTCTCCAAGTTACGAAGTTTAGTGATCCGACTGGTCGTTGTATCAAACCATTCATCCTGATTAACGCCGCTAGCTGATAAATCATCGGCATTTTTTATAATCTTATCACGTAAAGATTGGACAGTCCCCAAGTCCATATCAGCTATCAACCTTGCATATTCTTCTTTGTGTGCTTCCGGAATGTGCCGAATAAAATTTTCGATCATAACGTTTTGAGGTGCAATGAATGTCTGAATTTTTTGTATTTGTGTTTCATTAATGGAACCAGTGCCTAAAAGGCCGTTGACGAGGGCGCGTTCTTGACCTGCAAGCTCTTTTGCAGAAGAAAGATCAAGCATAGCAGTGATCTCAAGTGCAACCGTTGGATCAACAGAAAGTCCCGCACTCTCGACTCCAATTGAAAGCATGTGATCAACAAGCACTGCGTAATAATTCACAATATCACCCACTTGCACCGATTTTGTATCAATTTTAGAACGAAATTCGGAGATGTTTTCAAGTTCATCCATGACGCTGTTTAAATGGCTAACGATCTCGTCGTGACCCTCCGAATTTAGGTGGTCAACCTGTTCTTTAAGTATTGCAACCTCTTTGTCAGTAGCGATACGAGCCATTATAATGGCTTCTGTAGGTTGTGTTTGCACTGAGCTAGCAAAACCCGCCGAAGTTCCTCGCTCTATCTGCGCATTGTGAGTAATGTTAAGCAGTCCCTTCACCACACCTGAAATTTGATAGAGAAATCTACTTTCTTTATACTCATGATACCCACTATATGCCTGTTGCCCTGTTACAATTAGCAATCCAGTGATGGGGATAAGAACACCTAAAGCAATTCGTTTTGATATTGAGATGTTTTTCATTGTTCTACGCACCTTATAAATCATAGAAGAAATAGTGGGGGAAGGGGTATCGGTAGGGCATTCTACAGAAAATACAACCTAAAGCATCATCATTCATTAACGATACTTTATAAGTGTATCGATATATGGTAAACAGAGTCCTATCGAATGGTGCGATTTTCTACTGGATAGATCTTTCCCTTTGTTTGCAACGCCAGAATTTGCGTTCGTTGAGATGGGTGAATGTTCAGATGACAAAAACATGAAACTCATATTGCAAAACAAAACCCCCAAAGGATTACCTTGGGGGTCTGTTTTATAGCTAATTCAAGTTTAGAGGTGTTTAGAATTCATCCCAACTGTCCTCGGCAGTGGCAGCGCTTCCCATGCCGGCAGCAACCTTCTGGACCATGGCACGTGCTGGAGATTTAACAGTGTCATGTTGCTTTGCGGAAGCCACGGCAACCTGAGTTGGTTGTTTTGCGGCCTGAACAGTTTGTGGTGGGGTAGGCGCATTGCTTTGCTGTTTTGCTGTTTGTTTTGTTTGGAATTGACCAACAAGACCAGTCAGCTTTTCTGCTTCCTCAGAAAGACGGTGGGTAACTGCATTAGTCTCTTCAACCATCGCCGCATTTTGCTGTGTGACCTGATCCATTGCATTTACAGCTTTATTGACTTCATTAAGGCCTTCTGACTGTTCTGATGATGCTCTGGCAATTGACTGAATATGCGTATCAATCTCGATGACCTGCTCAGATATTGTGGTAAGCGCGTCGCCGGTTGCTTTCACAAGCGACACACCAGTTGATACTTCTTCGCCAGAGTTGGTGATTAGTTCTTTGATTTGCTTTGCAGCAGTTGCGGAACGCTGAGCTAGTTCACGCACCTCCTGGGCGACAACGGCAAAGCCTTTGCCTGCTTCCCCTGCGCGCGCAGCCTCAACGCCGGCATTCAATGCCAAGAGATTTGTTTGGAACGCAATTTCATCAATAACGCTAATGATATTCTCAATCTCGCCCGATGCGCTTTCAATCCGTTCCATGGCATTTACGGCGTCTTGCACAACCTGGCTAGATTTTGCTGTGCTTTCTTTCGCAACACCAGCCTTTTCACGGGCTTCTTGTGCGCGTTCGGCGGATTCTTTAACCGTGCCTGTAATTTCTTCAAGAGCGGCGGATGTTTCCTCAAGTGACGCTGCTTGCTGTTCTGTGCGTTGTGCCAGATCATCGGCTGCAATACGTAACTCGTTAGAATTATCTCCGATCTCAACGGTCGTTTGATTGATTTCATTCATTGCAGTAGAAAGGCGGGCGATAGAGTCACCGAAGTCGCTCTTTAATTTCGCAAATTCACTTGCATATTCTGTAGAGATACCTTTGGAGAGATCTCCGCTCGCAAGGCGTTGAAGCGCATTTCCGAGAGAGTTTACAACTGTTTCAACTTCATGTTTTTGCTGTGCTTTAATTTTCTCGTCTTTTTCTTGTGCTTCTTTCGTACGCAGCTCCTCCTCTTCGACTTGAGCTTCCATTTCAATACGAGCAATTGCATTGTCTTTAAATACCGCAATCGCCTGTGCCATTTCACCGAGTTCTGTATTGGAGCCAAGGCCGGATATTTCGAAACTTGTATCACCTTGTGCAAGCGCTTTCATCTCGTCTGTAGTATTGTTGATAGCCTTGGAAATTGAACGAGCGATGAAGAAGCCGATGATGACTGCTGTAACTAAAGTTATTGTCGAAATTAGAATGACAATGAGCAAATGGTTAAATGTAGAACTCGTAATTTTTGTAGCACCATGAGCTATTTCTTCAGCTGCAGCAATTTCGATATCACGAAACTGGTTGATCCGTTTTGTAGAAGTAGTAAACCAATCTGTTGCTGTGAAATCCAATGGAGTGCCATCTAGCGCATAGTCAGCAATTTTTTTCCGCATCGCCGTAACAGGTGCAAGATCGACAGATTTAATAAGCTTTGTGAAATGGTCTTGGTTTCGTATGGGCTGGTTATTGATGAAATTAAATAATAATGTTTCTTGCTTACCAATATTCTTCTCAAGTTTAACAAGCTGCTCTTTGTCAACCGTACCGCTAGAAATAAGACCGGCAACCAGGCCACGCTCTTGACCCGCATATTCTTTCGCTTCAGCAAGTTCCATCATACCGACGGTTTCTAAAGCCAATTCAGCGTTATTTGCTCTTTTAGAAGCATGAAAACCGATTTCAATAATGTGACCGATCTTCTTTGTATAAAAGCTCATCGCTTTTTTCAGTTCGATCTCACCATTGTTAATTTGCAAACGCACAGCTTCCAATGATCGAACTTCATCTTCAAGTTCAGCAAGCTCTTTAGCCAGTCGCATGTCATTTGTTTCTTTAATATGCTCAACAACAACATGAAGGCGATCTACTTCACCATTTGTTTCTGTTCGCGCTTTGATCAACTCAGGCTGAGGTGCTTTGGCACCAGAACCAATAAAAATTGCGGTTTGTCCGCGTTCTACCTGCAGCTTGTTTGTTAATGTAGCTAGCTCATCTATAGTTTCTGAAACATAGCTGAGAAAAACCATCGATTGGTAATTTCGATAGGCTTCCCAGATCGCAATGCCCGCGAGAATCGTAAGTCCGATGAGTGGAATGGAAATACCAAGCGCGACACGCTTAGATATAGCTAGATTTTTGAACATGAAGAACCCCATTGTCATTTCACACAGTCATAGTGTCAATTTAGCGCTCTTCATGAACGTGAAAGAGTATTAATGTTGGATGGTAAACAAAGTATTGATCACTCGTTATAAGCTTATTGAAAATGCCCGAGAATTATCTACTTTTTGGCATAAGCCTTTGAATTATAGGGATATGAGTCATTTAGCGGGGTTGTGGTTGATGTATGTTTTCTCGTTATTAGAATTTATAATTGTCTGTTAAGGATTGAGGCAACGTTATTCATGTGCAGAGACGCCTGTTGAACACTGACTGTTAATGAAACAGCCTGCGCAGGCGGAATATTAGTGAGCTTACAATAAAAAACACCGTAGCATCGTTAAGTATGTCGCGAATTGTTCTCATATTCCCCTTGCATTTTTTTCCCAGCTCGCTTAAACGCGAACCGGACGACATTTAATAGGGGTATAGCTCAGTTGGTAGAGCGACGGTCTCCAAAACCGTAGGTCGAGGGTTCGAACCCTTCTGCCCCTGCCATTTTTATCAATAAAATCAATGATATAGCTTTCAGATTTGACAGTGATTCTACTGCAAATTAGTGTTTCCCAAGACTTACCCAAAATTACCCATGTGATGAAAAGGTGTTGGAAATGGGCGAAACACATAAGATTCTAGGTGATAAAGTCCGCATATATCGGCGTGAAACAGGGAATAACTGGTTCTGTGCAGCATATATTGCAGGTAAGAATCGCCGTAAAAGCACTAAAGAAGACAGCCTAAGCCGCGCTAAGGAAATCGCTGAAGATTGGTATTTTGATCTTTTAGATAAGAAACGCAGCGGGGATATTCTAAGTGAACATACTTTTGACGATGCCGCACAAAAATTTATGAATGAATATGAGGTTCTTACCGAAGGCGAAAGAAATGAGCGTTGGGTGAAAGATCATTATCGCCGTATTAAAATGCATCTCATTCCGTATTTTGGTGAATTGGGCCTCTCAACCATTAACGCAGGTACTTTACAAGAATACCGCATTCATCGCGCTAATAATCCTGGTACAGATGAAAGAGGTAAAGAAAAGAAACCGCCATCGCGAAGCACCTTGCATCATGAGACGGTGACATTGCGGATGGTGCTAAAAACAGCAGTTCGTTCTGGTTGGCTTCAATATGTCCCTGATTTATCGCAGCCATATAAATCTTCTGGCAAAGTAGTGCACCGCGCTTGGTTTTCACCAGATGAATATAAGCAGCTCTATGAGGCCACACGGGAAAATATCAAACAGGCCAAGGGTACGCGGCAGACGTACTTAGCAGAGCAATTACATGATAAGATTTTATTCATGGCTAATACGGGAATTCGTCCTGATGAAGCCAATTGGCTGGAGTATAGAGACATTGACATCGTCGATGACAAAGATACCGATGAAACGATCCTAGAAATTGAAGTGCGGGGCAAAAGGGGTGTTGGGTTCTGCAAAAGCACCAAAGGCGCTGTGTGGCCTTTTAAACGAATGGTGAAACGTAATAAACCTAACCCAACAGACAGATTGTTTAGTGTTGACCACAAGAAGCAATTTAATCGAATACTGGAAGAGTTAAACCTAAAGGTTGATCGTAACGGTAATAGCCGGACACTTTATTCGTTGCGGCACAGTTATATCTCATTCAGATTGCTTGAAGGTGCAGATATCTATCAAATTGCAAAAAACTGCCGCACGAGCGTTGAGATGATTGAAAAGCACTATGCTGTGCATTTAAAGAATAGTCTTGATGCACGGGCGATTAATGTACGGCGAGGTCGGTAGTTCTCTTAAAAGAGGCAACCAAAACCATCAAACAGCGCCGCGACTAAAAGTAACTTAGCGTCTCAATTCTCTTTGTTAGCGGCGGATGGGTGCTAAACAGCCCCTCAGTATTCCAGCCAGATATGCGGGTATTTGCGTAGGGGTCTGGTTGATTGTTGAGGTGCTTTTGGTTTTGAATGGCGATTAATGCAGCGGTCATGTCGTTTGGTGATGTGAGTTGTGCAGCGATATTATCCGCTTCAAATTCTCGTTCTCTTGAAAATTTCAAGATGTATAATTCGGACAGTGGCGTAAAAACCCAACGGGCTATTTTCTTGGCTGAACGGAAGATAAGAAAAAAGGTGAGGGCTTCTTGAGCACCTCGCAAGAAGGTCATGCGATACATATCTTGATTGGCGACGTGGGCTAGTTCATGGCCAATCACAGCATCAAGTTCTTCTGTTGAAAGTTTTTCAATCGCGCCTTTGCTGAAAGCGATGAGCGTATTATCCAACCTTGTTCCCATGGCAAAAGCATTGATGTTCTTCTCTTCGTACCAGCCAATGTAAGGGATATTGGGTAGGGCGAGTTTTTCTGCTAATTCGTTTGTTCGTTTGGCAATTGGGTGTGTAGACGAGAAGAACGTAACATTATTTTGTCTTGAAGCTCGGCCATTTCCGGACAACATGTTTGCGAATAAAAAGCCGCCTATAATTGCCCAGATAGGTACGCCGATGATTGCCCACATAATGGAGGCAGAGGCCGCAGCAAGGAGTATGGGGCCTACTGTAAACCAAACAACAGGCCCCATAAAGGCAACAGCGGCGATAGCCGCAGGGAGGGCTACAATGACAGCAATGACGCCACCAACTATCGCGCTGAAAGCCATGATGAACAATGTTTCAAACATTGAGTTCGATTTAAAATTGGTCGTTTTCATGTACGTGCCTTTAACTCTGGATTACGAAACCATGGCGTCAACTGGGCCTGTACTGGCCTTATGTTGCGCATAAAATGAATGCCATTGCGACCAGAACCATCGCCGGACATAAAATGAATAACTTCATCTGGTGTCATGAGATTACGACTGGTCAGGTGAAGGTTTTCACTGATGGAGTAGGAGGTGCTGGCGGAAGTGCCGCTCGTTGTGCTCGCAGACATATTCGGTACTTCGTAGGCGACGGTTTGATCTCCGAGGTATTCGCTAACAAGTTTAGCGGTGTAGGGATCATCTGTACCAAAAAAGGTTTTGGTTTCCACTTGCAGAAAGGATTTCCAAGTGGTGGGGTATTTTTGCTCAAGTGTCGGTAAATCTTGTAGAAAGAACCACAAACGAACACCAGCACTTGCATGGGTGCGCAGGGCGGACACAAAGCGATCATCACTATCCAGTGCTAAAAACTCATCAAGCACGAACAATACGGGAATTTCTGGTTTCGTTTTGTTCTCCAGCATGGCGTTGAGAGCAGTGGCAAACACCATGCGCACAAACGTAGAATAAGCTTCAATCTCCTCAAATGGCAGCATGAGATACACGGTGGCTGGCTTGTCTTTGAGGTCTTTAAAGTTGAAGAAGGAATGTGCCGTTGCTTTCTGTAGTCCTTCGTTATCCCAAATACGCATGTGCTGGTTGATACTGTCCATAACGCGCGGTTTGCCCGTGTCATTTGATTTGGTCCAAAAGTTACCTGCTGCATTTTGAATGGATGCTGGTAAATGGGTTTGGCACATCTCTTTAAGGAGATCGTAGAAGCGTTTATTTAAGGAGGAAAGGTGGGTGCGAATAAACGACAGATTACGATCAGACTTTGGCCGATAGCACGCCACATATTCGATGACAGCGGATAAAAAGCCAATGGCCTCGTGGTCAAAGAATTGCTGTTGCGGGTTATTGGAACGAGGGTAAATAACCTCGGCGAGCTTCGTCGCGCTCAGGCTGTCTTTGACACTATCTAATGGATTAAAACTGTCAGTAAAACTATTGAGCGGTTCAAGGCCAAAAGGATTAAGAACATAAACAGGGCCAACGTTCTCCTCGCGCCATTTTGATGTAAGCGCAAAGAGTTCACCTTTGGGATCAAGAACAACAGCTGACCCTTTGTATTGCAACAGATTAGGAACGATCTGTAGCGTACTTTTACCCGTGCGGGTTGGCGCAATCGTCAATAAATGGCTCTCACCGTTCCATGTGAGTGCTTCATTGCCGTAATGCCCCAGTGACAGACCTTTACCGTTATTTGGAACCAGTATATTTTGCCGCATTAAATCTGCTCGTTGGCTCCATCGCGCAGAGCCATGAATGGGCGGCGGGTTGTTGCGTATATGAGTTTGCTTGTCGCGCAGCGCGTACGCTTCTTGTGCTTGCGCTAAAATGCTGGTTGGGTCTCGGCCTGCTTTGGCGGCCTCAACGGCTGCATCAATGGTGATGGGGTCATAGCCTTCTTTTTGAAGGCGGCGTTTTAAGCTCCAGCTAGACATGGTGCGATAAACATCCACGCCCGTCTTTGCACTCTTGCCAATGTCGTCAATTGAAAAGCCCACAGCGTTCTTAATATCAAATGGGTTGTTACTCACATTTACACTCCCCGAAACTCGTGGTGTATAACTTAGGCATTGCAACTTAAAAGAGTCAATACTAAGCTCGGCAACCTGTAGAGCGCACTTACAGGTTGCCCAACTTGTATTACAGGTTTGAATAAAGCAGCCCAAGTTGGTCAACCTATAACCGCGTTTCAACGGCGTTCCGCACGTCAAAACGCGGAGTGCGGTAGGGGCGACCCCCTACAACCCCCGCACTTACCGTGCGGATGGGTTTTTATAGGAAACGGCGTGCCGTTTGACAGATTTAGAAGGAAACCAACAGCGCGGCTCGCCGCACTTGTTGGATAAATTGTACTTGGTGAGGCTATGCAGGACGGAAATATCCATTGCCATATTGGCAATGTTTCAGCCAAAAATGAAGATGTGAGGCAGCGCAGCGCGATTGTGGCGGCATCCTATCAGTCGGGCGAAACGCTGTTTAGCGATAAGAGAAATAAAGAGATCATCGCGCGAGACGCGGGTGATGATGATGTGATTTTTGCAGAGATTTTTGCGCCAAACGGAACAGCGAATTGGGCCAAAAATCGTGCTCAACTTTGGAATGCAGTAGAAAAAAATGCCAAGCGTAAAGATTCGCGACTAGCAAAAAAGATTGAAGCGGCGTTCACGCGGGATGTTCCCGCACGTGATCGCATTCAGCTTCTCAAAGATTTTATTAAACCGTTTGTTGCGATGGGCTGCGTGGTGGATGTGGCCATTCATAACGATCCAAAGGATCATAATCCCCATGCGCATATTTTACTGACGACCTTTGCGTTAGATCGTGATGGATTTAGCGGCAAGATTACAGCAATTGATACACGCAAGTTTATTACCGAAACGCGCAAAGCGTGGGCGGATATAACCAACCTATATTTAGAAAAATCGGGATCATCCCTACGGGTTGATCACCGCAGTTATAAGGCCCGTG
This sequence comes from Lentilitoribacter sp. EG35, assembly GCF_040784015.1. NCBI lineage: Bacteria > Pseudomonadati > Pseudomonadota > Alphaproteobacteria > Hyphomicrobiales > Rhizobiaceae > Lentilitoribacter > Lentilitoribacter sp. EG35. Next base: position 86,498 of record NZ_JBFNGQ010000006.1, on the reverse strand, counting down.
GGATTGAGGCGGAACCGACCAAGCATCGCGGGCCTCATCGAGATGCTTCGCATCACCATGAAAATACTTCTCAGCCGATAGTGCATGAACATGCACAGGTTGAAGAAACATCAAACGAAATGGAACGGCCTGAACAGGAGAGTGACATGCAAGAGCCAACTCAAACAGATAAAGAACTTTATCCAAACTTGACGCAAAGAGATGATTGGCCACCGAAAGAGGTCCCCACCCATGATATGAAATTAGCGGAGCGGGAAGAGCTACACCGTTACTGGCAGGATCAAAAACTTGAACGGATAGAGGAACAAGAACTTGTACCGCCAGAATATGAGGCGCAGTCGCTTGAATTAGATGTTGAGCAAACGTCGGAGCTTCAGCAAGATGCAACATATATACCGCAGGATGACCGTGCCTCACGTCACGAGCTTTACAAGCAAGATTTAGAAATGGATGCGGCACGGCGTGAACGTATAGAAAATGCACAAAAAAGTGTCTATCTTCGCGCATCCAATATGTATCGAACCTACCAAGAAAAACAGCTTTTAGAAGAAGCTGCTGAAATGGGTAAATACGCTGTCCAGGCTGCGAAAGATGTTATTTTAATGCGGCGAATGCAGGAAATTCAGAGGCAAGATGATATTGACAGAATAGGTGCTTATCAAAAAGCTATTAAGCAGCCAATGATCGAACGCCTCAAAAACTATTTGCAACTACCTGAAGCGGAAAACGATCATCCGGTGCCTGGGCCATATCGTGAACCTCGCCATCCCAAGGAAATGGATGAGGCTATGAACGAAATGATACAGGAACTCGAAAGGGAGCCGGAACAAGATAGGGAGCGTTAGCTTCTTTTAAAACACTATATAGAATCATTATTATGATAATATTTTAAATCGAATTTTTATATGTCTACTGATAGATGACTGGTGAAAAATCGACTACTTACTCCGTTTTCTTATGATCTCTGAAATTGTATAGCCAACGTTTCGCATTGCATGATTGCGCCATTTATAATCTAAATTATCTGTAACATGTTTTAACCCAACATAATCTGAAATGCCTCGAACGATTAAAGCGTCAGGTCTTTTGCCTTTTGGTAAAATGTTAATTGTTTGAAGAAAGCCATAAGATTCCATATCTACTGCTGGGCAATCGTCGAATAAAGTAGCATTTTTGCCTGAGATGCCTTCTGCAAACTTGCGGCTGTCTAAAACCTTTTCCCAAGAAAAAATAGCAGTCTTATCGCCACGAAAAATTTTACAATCATGATCAGAATATTCGATTTCATTTTTATTAAGAGAATTGGTTACGCTTTCTTGCAATTCAGTACTTTCAAGTTTTAATTCTGAGAGGTAATCCTTAAGTGCAAGGTATGCTGAACCGTCAGTATCGAAAAAGTTAGCACTTTTTTGTTTAAATCTCATATAAAAGTCATTCTCTTGAAACATAGTTATTTTTTCTAGAGCCTGTGTGTGTTTTTTTTCTTTTTCATAATTTAGATAATCACCAACCTTATCATAACCGAGATATCGAACTTCGAATGGGATAATAACGTCACCAAGTTTTGTTTTAAGCGGATTCAATCCACCTGCAATGCCTGCGCTGATGATCATTGATGGCGAATATTCACTTATTACGTACCCTGTGATTGCTGCAGAGAATGCGTTTCCCATCTGAGTAGAACAGAAAAAACCAACTTTATGGAAATGTTCACCGATAGCGACTTCGATAATCTGGCTTGTTAAGGTCTGATTATCTCTCTTTTCTTCCTTTGCTGGTACTCGTCCAGATGGTCTGCTCGCATTTATCAAAATAAATTCCGCCAATGCACCTTTGATCGTGGGTACGATTACGTCAAATTCTTTAATTGTTGGAATTATTATTGCAAAAGAAAGCGGGCTCTTGCCCGCCATCCGCTTAAAGGTTTCATTACTCATGGAGTGTAAAAATCCGTCCGTAAAAATCTGCCCTAACTATACCAAAACGTGTAGAGCAATGTCCCATGAAACTTACTGTCATATTTTCACGGATATATTTTGATATGGATTTTGTGAACATTTCAGGTCTATAGTAAGTTAAAATACAGCGATCTTCGATTCCAGTCAGATGGAATTTCATGTCAAAGTATTTTTCGAGTTCAAATGCGAATGCATCAATCTGACCAGATCTCAAAATATGAGGTTCACCTTCAAATTGTACTAGTATGCATTTCCCTTTGTTATGAGGAAGGGTGGGTTCACCTTGTAAAAGTCGATGTAACATTGGTAGTGCTGCAGACAATATTATCTCCTTTGCGGTTAGAAAATCCGATTCTTGTATTCCGCTCAATGGGCGATCATAAAAAATCGGGGGAAAAGTGAAGCTTATGATGTTAAATTGTATTGTAACATCTAACTAAGGTTGTGTTGAGTTTTAAGCCGCTAATGCCTATAAAATAGGCGTTTTTATGGGTTTTGTTGAAATGCATTTGTCCAACATGAAGGTTAGTCCTCTCACCAGTTGATCACAAGCTCATGGTACTTGCCGTAAGTACGTGGTCTTAGTTTATCTGCTTGGATAAATGTTTCTTCCCATGAGTAATGAAATCCATTCTCATCTAGCCATTGAAGAAGTGCTTGTGTTGCAATCTCATCCTTGAGTTCATGCGGATGACTTTGAAAGATGCGCAGTTGGCAGTGGCCATCGCTGGCTTTGTTTTTTATAAAATCTTGGATTCTTTGGATGTTAAAAAGCATGTGTGCATAGTCATGGCGGGAGGCTTGCGTCTTTGCTCTTATGTCTTCAGCATAATTCATCGCATTGCCTTTCCAAGATAAATATCGGTAATCGCAAGGCGGCTATGGCCCAGCTCATTTGAAATCATACGTCTTGCCTCTCTGTCTTTAGCTCTTTCTTGCTTGGTCATGTCGCGCCAGCGTTTACCGCCAGCGTGAGGGCAGGGCATGTCTGTGAGCTTTGCATATCGCCATTGGGCGTATTTATGTCTTAGGCCATGGGTATTTCTAAGACCCGCTTTAAGCGTCTGGTATTCATAGGACTTAAGCTGTTTTCTATAAGATTTATCAGATGGGATTAATGAGCCTTTGCCTGCAATGCGTTGCGCTAAATCTAATACTTTGTATTGATGGGCGCTGGTTATTGGAATTTCTCGATAACGTCCGCCTTTTGTCCAGCTTCCTTTCAGCTTAATTCTATCTTGCCCCATGGCAAAGCTTGGTTGGAACTTCATAGCTTCTTCACGTCTCAGGCCAAATGCGGCCTGTAGTAATAGGGCAGCTTTGACATGTGGGCATTCTATAGCGTTGAGTTTCTCATGATCGAGAGATTGTGCTCGATTGATCTCAATTGTGTTGCGGTCTGCTGCATTATATGCGCGATTATTCCGTTCAATAATCGCTGATTTATTAATCTTTTCTGCCCACCATCTCAGCCAACTTAATCTGTTTCTAATCGTTGCAGGTGTGCAATCTGTGTTCTGCCATGTTTCTACCAAAGCATGGACGTGTTTTGGTTTAAGGCTATGCGCAGATTTAAGTTGATACCCTAGTGAACTTAGTTGTTTAGCCATAGCGGTTAGGCCTCGCTGGCGGTTCTTCTGTGTGCCAATTGAACCGTCGCGGTGGCGACGGCTTATCTTTACAAGGTCCATCGTGAGATGATCCATATTCTATTCTTTCATTTTGTTGGTTAGTGTTCATGGTCGCTACGTACCCGTGGGTGGCATAGCCCGCATAAGACTGCGGTAAAGACCGATAGTCTGTTTCTCCTTTCGATGTATTGCGGGAAAGACGAGGGCATAAAAAAGCACCCGAAGGTGCTTGTTTCATACCGTGCCCAGATGGGCGCTGTATTCTATAAATACAGTTTAATTTCCGCACGGTGGCGGTCGTGGACAGCATAGCTTCATGGCTATTTCCTTTGCAGTTTACAAGTAAAAATATGAGGTGATTAGTTTGGATGCACGTTCCTTACAGTGATCGGCATCGTGATAAAATCATGGTATAGATCGTTGCTTTTGTCCAAAGTATTCGTCAAAAAATGACAAAGAATCTTGGTGTCATCATTGGACCGTCATTGCCTAAGAGTGCGGGTCATCCCTGCATGGCAGCCGTTTTCGGCAGAGCCGTCACTACCCGATTTCGTCTAGTGACGGCCTGCACGGGCAGCGCATTGCGATGTGTCCAACATCATACATTTTGCTGCACCGCCTTTTCGCAAACAACCATTTTATGAAGTGGGGTGTGTTTATGGATTGTCCCACCTTCCTTATGCAGCCTTCATCCTGACCAAGTGCATTGTTTCCAAGCTGTAAAATAGTCATGGTTTGTGGTCGTCTGTTTTGTGATTTCTCACTTTTTAAACCTCAGCGCTTCGCAATCGGATCGTTTGTGAACATGAACGTTTGCAGCCCCACCGCAAGTCGTCTTCCGCACCAAACCGAGAAGAGACATTGCGTCGTTGCTCAAGCGCACGTTCCTTAAAAATTCACAACCGAAGCGAATGGCGCTGAGGCAATTAAAAAGGAGAAATAAAATGACAAAACAAAACCACAAGCCAACACATGAAATCTTTCACGTCGTTGGAGAAAACGACAATGCACGTTGGACGAAAATAGGTGTTGCCTGGCAGCATAAAGACGGCGAGGGCATGAACCTTGCGGTGAACTACACACCTCTTGTTGAGGGTAAAATGGTTGTTCGCAAAATCAAGATCAAAACAAAGGAGGCTGCATAATGCCTCTTCTCAAATCACATCTCAATGCGCTGGCCCTCAACGGCCAGCGTTCTTTTGACATAGAGGTGGAGGAAACAATTATTTACGAAATAACAGTGGATGCCATAGATTTAGAAACAGCCATCAACAACGTGCATACGTTGTTTCTTGATGATGAGCGATCTGAGCTTCGAGAAGCTCATGAAGCCATCCATTCTCTAATTACAAGCCCTAAATAGGGATGGAGATTACAAGGGGCCCGTCCCCTCTAATTTATATTTTCCAAACCCGCTGTGACGCCATTCAAAGAAACCCGCGATTGAATGAGTTTACCTACCCCATCTTGATAGGTCACCACAAGGAAGCATTTAGGAAACTTGTTATAAGTCAGATTATTTTGAATTTGATGTTGCAAAAAGTAAATATAATGAAGCGTTGCTTGAAGGTTCGGAAGGTCTCTAGTTGATGTTTGAGTTGTAACATATTTTTATGTTTTTCTAACTATTCATCGCACTGAGGTTTTGAATGACATTAAGGGTCTGTTCCTTTTATGATAATCAAAACTTCGTCTTCACATCAGATGACTGCTTCAACAGTTTCTCCTCTTTCGTATCAGTCGCACTTTTGAGGTTACGGTACAGATACATAACCGTATCAAAGATAAGGGGAACGTCCACCATGGTTGTGGTGAGGTTTTTTAGAAATTGGCCACTCTTATCATATTTAACTTTGATGTAAGGGCCGCAAGTTTTAGCAATTTGGCTGTATTGGTTTTCAAAGCGGCTATAGTTTTGGGTTGAAGCAGCAACGTTCCACGTTGGTTCATGAATTTTCTGCGCATCAAAGCATTCAATTGGGTAAGATTCACCAAAGGCCTTCCCCGTGTCTGGATTAAAAAACCAAACAATACTTCCGCTTAACTTATCATTACTTTCATACCAGATGGACGGGTTGCCGTATTTCGCCTTTAAACCCTCGTTGTAGATCGTTTTAAAGAGCGGTGGTTTAGAATTGCGACCTGATGTTTCATAAAATAGATCGCGTTGAGTTGTAAGAACCCGCTTGCCCAGCAAGTCAGGTGATAAAGTAACTTTGATATATTCGCGTAGGTGAGGTTCACTCTTGCGCCATGTTGCCGAGTAATCAAATTTGATGGTCGTATTTGATCGGGTAGTCGTGCCAAAATAGGTGGCATCTGTATCATTAAAGTCAACGCGTTCTACGCCAAGGTGCTTTGTCACTTGTTTGGCAACGGTTGAATAAGCCATGCCTGTTTTAATGCCGATGATATCAACCTTGCTATGCGCGTAGGTATCTTGTTCTACAATGGGTTTAAAGCATTCATCGAGCGCTTTACTTGAGCCTGTGAGGGGGAAAGTAAGGTATTGATCTTTGTCATAACGAAAGAGGATTTCACTCCCCGCTTTCATGTTTTTGAGAGTCCCTTTGATGCTAGACCATAATATCCAACGGTCATTGTCGAAACGAACCCGTTCGCCGCCGCCAATCAATTCTCCCTTAACCCGATTAAAAATACCCCAGAACATACCTTTCGATGGTGGGAGGGTTTTGGTGGGTTCAATAAAAAAGCTAATGCCGGGATCTAGCGAGCTGCCTTCACCGCTTTCGCAATGAATAATCAATTTTCCATCTGCGCTGGTCACCATCGCGTTATTCTTACCAAAGGCTTCCCATTCGCTGGCTTCCCCAAACACGCTGGATGCCAGCCAAATGCCTGCGCCAAGGAGCGGAACAAGAAAGATGGAACACCCCACGTTCTTACTTTTATTGGATTGAGCTCTACTCGTCACACGAGCTTGGCCACGCATATATCCACGCTCAGCAACACCAAAATGACCGCCGCAAGCAGGGCATTTGGAGGCGTTGGGCGCGACTGGTTTTTCACAAAATTTACATGTCCACATGGTTGTCATGGGGTTTCTCCGAATAATATTTAGATTTTTGGGATGACTTTGCCGCGATAGACAGCTATGCGGCATTTATTGATATGAATTGTGCGATGTTGGAAAACGGTCACGTTACGGCCATAACCAACATACCCATAACGAGGCGTTGTGTCGTAGCTGCTGATTTTGTCTTCAACGCGGTGAATAACGCCTTCAACCATGATGTGATCCCACGCGTTGCGGTCATTTTCGCGGTTGTTGAAGTTTGATTGCATGGTACCGCCCGTGGCTTGATTAACGGCCTTCCAGTTGGAGATATGGCAAGTCACGGTTGATGTAAAAATACCCTTATTGCTTTGCAAACAATCAAGATAATCCGTACCGCCGCCATATCTAAAATAGCAGTCCCGATTGTTTTCTGACGTAATGCGGGGTGCTATCTCAATGGCTGCACGATTGCTCTTAATGTTGAGCTTATGGACATAGCCAACCATGCCGCCGAATTTGCCTTTGTTAGCGCCCACAAGCGCAACAGCTTCGGCACGGGTTGGAATGCCGTGGAAATGGCTTTTATGGCCGTCTCCGCCAAGCCAGACGAGGTCTGGCTTAAGGTTTGCTTGTTTTACTGTTTGCTGCCAGTTGCCGAGTATTTCTGTATCGGTGACGCAGCCAGCGAGAACCAAAGCAATAACGGGATAGATGATGCGCTTCATGAGTCTTCAGCCGCCAGATTGATTTCAATCACTTGAGATGCGGGCTTTGAACCGTGGATAATCAGATAGCCAATGAGGAACGCCCAGCCAAAGATAGGGACGATGAGGCCAAGAATAATCATAGCTGCGCTTAGTGGCGCTTTGTTCTTCTGCATAATGGCTTTGGTATCGGTGCGGTTTGCAACCGTAAAACCTTGATTGAGATAGCCAGTTACGGCGCTATCAATAGCCGCAGATGAGCTCACCTGAATAGTTTGAACAGACATAAAATGTACTCCATGACAGAGCAAAAGAAGCGTCACAAAGACTTTGCGGCCACCTTCTGCTAAAGTAGTGATATGAACAAAATTGGTGTATTTTGTTCACACCTCAAAAAAGCCCAAAATACAGCTTGAAATAGAGATTCCTGTTCATGTAAGGTTCATAGACGGCCTGATACGCAGGGCGCTAACCCATTATTGTTAATGGGTGATTCAAATTAGTGAACAAAATACACCAATTTTGTTCACAAGATTATGGCGATTATTCTGAAATAAGAGAGAGCTAAAAATATCGGCTGGTTGATACCAAAAGCGCTTACAAACAGGAGCGTCTAATGCGTCAATCAACTCACTCAATTTTCTCATCAAACGGCAGCCGTAAATATCTTACCAGCAATGAGCGCGAAGCTTTTAAGCAGGCGCTCAATTGCTTAGGTCCCACAGAGCAATTATTTTGCCTGACCTTGCTCTACACAGGATGTAGGATTTCTGAGGCGTTATCACTATGCCCAAGTAATATTCATGTGGAAGAGGGGTTTATCGTTTTTCGCTCGCTCAAAAAGCGCGGGCGGATTGTGATGCGCTGCGTGCCAGCACCGCAAGATCACCTTGCCGCACTATTTGATTTGACGTTATTAGAAAATAATCGTCTATTCCTTTGGGGCAGAACACATGCTTGGAAGATCATCAAGCAAGCCATGGGTCAGGCGGGCATAACAGGCATCAAAGCCACCCCGAGAGGCCTACGTCACACCTATGGCACGCGCGGTGTCATGAAAGATATTCCCCTAGACCGCATCCAAAAGTGGTTGGGCCACAAAGACATCCAAACCACATTCATCTACACAAATATCATTGGCCAACAAGAACGCGAGCTGGCTGAAAGGGTTTGGTAAAGCGTTCCAATTAATGTTGTTCTGCAGAAAGATGCACAAAATAAAACCCTGCTCACAAAGGGCAGGGTTTGGATTATATTCGTAGATTTTTAGAAAATTATTGCAATCAGAATGCCGATGACCCAAGGGTTATTTAATATCGATGATTTTGAAACCTGTGTATCTTCAGGTACGTGCTTTGCGTCTAATCCGTCAAATTCTTCCTCTCTATAATATTCACTGATAATTTCACCTTCTCCTATTCTAATTTTGAATCCTTTAGCCTTTCGTTTGATTTGCCTTGTTGGGCTGCGTGCAGACATGGCTTCCTCCTATGGTTTGCCGTCTCGTGAGGGGAATATTGAATTTTCATAATCTTTTTCCTTGAAAGTGTTAATTGTGAATACAACTTCTAATATAATCGATTTGACTAAAATGTCAATATGTGTATTACAATATATTACACTGTACGTAAAAATATTATATACCTTGAAATTATGTGTTGACATACTATAATATGATATATAATTTGTATGCCAAATGATTGTGCATATTGAGACATCACTCGCATCACCTTTGAAAGGAGTGTCACTATGACATCCAATATCGCTACTATTAAAGAGCGTAAAACTAGAACTAGTAAGCCTAAACAAGCAAAAGAGCGTTTTTCTATATCTTTGTCCCAATCTTCAGCTCAAGCCTTTGAAGAGCTCAAAGAATTGACTGGAGCAGATACAGATTCTGAAGTATTCCGCAATGCGCTGAGAATGCACAGAATGTTATTGCGTGCTCATATGGACGGGAAAAGGTTTCTTATTCATGATGAAGGAAATAACAGCACAACTCCGCTAAATTTATTTATTTATACGGAGTAGATTAAAGTGGAATAGCTCGAACAAAAGGCAGCCAATTGGCTGCCTTTTAAATTTGAAAAATACTATTCATTACACTGTATTCGGTTTCTTCTTACAAACGGTTTCACTTATTATAAGGCAGCTTACACATTTGCTGTCTTATTTTTAATTTGTCGCGCATCGCTGACGATGAAAGTGATCCCATGCATTAGCAACGTCTTCAAATGTCCATTCTTGCAGGCGACCATGATCAGGTGAGGGGCGGTTGAAGCATTTATTGAGGGTGCTTTCTTCCTTGAATGTTTTAAACCATGACATGGATTTAGGTTTGCCGTTTTTCGATGGGTTAAGGCGGCGGATATGGCGGCCATTTGCCCATTCCTCTCTTGGGTTTTCGATACTGTTTCTATCTTGGATATAGGTTTGTAGGCGTTTGGTTTGTTTCTCAATTGGATTGGTATTGAGTTCGGCCTTAAATGAATTTAGTATTTGTGTAGCGCTGATGCGCCCAACTTCCTCCAACATCTTCTTTAGTTCTTCTTTGGTCACCACAAGTGCTGCTGTCCCCTGCATTTTTATCTCCCGATTATTCATAAAAAAAAGGCACCGATTGGCGCCTTCTTGGATTGGTGGGATTTTCTCCCGATTCTGGTTATATTAGGGGTCAAGTTGTTGCAAAAGTCAAAGATTAAACACCAAGAAGTTCGCCCAGCCGTTCAGCAACAGGTCGCATAGGATCCACAAATCCGAGATCATAAATCATCGTTGTTTCAAGGTTACCCTTGTGATCCACGTAATGGCTTACGTCTTCACGGTTGATGCCTTGGCCAGTGAGCATGAGTGAAATCGCTATACGTTTAACATCGTACAATTGGAAGTGGTTTGGCACGCCATCAAGCTTTTTAAAACGACTTAGGGCCTTGTTAAAGTTATCACGCGGTTTGGTGAAATCTGTGTGAGATGGAAAGACTAGATTGGATTCAGGCCAGCGTTGTTTTTGTTGTCTCACAAGTTCAGCGACTTTTGGGTGAATGGGCACAGAACGGTAGGCGTATTCATAGGTAGCCTTAGAGAGCTTAATACCTTTGGTGTTGTGTTTATGCCAGATAAGGCGCTTGAGATCGAAATGATCAAATTGAGCTTGTTTTAGCTCATTAGGCCTTGCCATTGTGAGAAACAATATGCCTAGAAAATGGCACAGCTCGTCCATCTGCGCGTTTTGATGGTGTAATGCGCCGCGTTTAAGGGCTGCTATTTGTCGTTCTCTTGGTGTTGCATCAAGGAGTGCATTGCTTGCCTCAATCGGTGGGTTAAAAATATAAGCGGCGAGGGTGGCGATATCTTCTGGTGTATAATCTCTGCGTTGGCGAATAATTTTACGGTTTTGATGTGGTGAGCAAGGATTACGGATATCAATCAACTGCATTCGTATAGCCCAGTTATATAAAGCTTTAAGTTGTTTAAGGGCAGCATTCGCGATGTGGTCTGAATTAATTTTATGAATAAACACGCCAATATCGGATGGTGTTATATCTTTTGCAGCGGAATCTGCATGGGTTGCGCCAAAAGCGATGAGGTTTGAGTTCATATTTCTGCCGCGTTTGTTTTTGGTGTTTCTTTGCTTAGCGTGCCATGGTGCAATATAACGGGCATATTCTTGCTGGTATTTTGGAGAAAGTTTACAAATGTGCGTATCAAAATACTCGTCTACAATATCTCTAAAGGTGAGGGCATGTTTTCTACGATAATTGGTTTTAATAGCGTCTGGGTTTAAGCCAGATTCAATCTGAATATCTCTTTGCTGAACAAGTAGTCGAGCAGATGAAATACCTATTTTCTCTGCTTTGGCAATGACAGTTCGTTTTCGTTTGCCATTAAAGTGAAAGGTGTGAATGAAAGATTTAGCACCTTGGCTGGTAACGCGCAGCCCTAAGCCTGCTTGTGCGCCATGGCGAATATTACCCTCAAGTGTTTTAGGGTGATCCCAGTAAAGAATTTGGTCCTTGTTAGAAGGACATTTTACATTCAATATAAAGCTGTCTGTTAGATATAAACGTGGCACCTCATGTAACACCCATGTAACAAATTAGTCTTAAAAATCGCCTAAAAACGACTTTTGCATAAGCTTATAATACCCCATTTTATCTATATAAAACAGTTATTTATTGGGTTTTTATGGTATTAATATTGTATGCCGTTTTGTCGCTTCTAAGCAGACGGTCGGGGGTTCGAATCCCTCTGGGCGTACCATATATTTCAATGACTTATCTTAAGATTTATTTGTCCAAGAATTTCTATGTAACAGTTATGTAACAATTGAGATTGTTAGAAGGTCTTAAGTGGAAAAATCATACGAAGTTAAGTTTAAGCATCATTAAGATTTTGATTAATGAGCATTTGAAGTTCATTAATCAATTGTTCGCACAAATAAGCAGCCATATCATCGCCAGCATTTTCAAGTTCAGTCCGAAGTAATTCTAAAGCAGTTATCTGTGTTGATTTTTGCGCGATATATTGTTTGGTTGGTTTGTTTTTATTCATTGGAGTGACCTACATTTACACGTGAATGAATGGATCTTACCTCAATCAAATGAGAAATAAACGTTTAAATTGTAGTGAGTTGTGATTCTTGATTTGCAAGTTTTTTGAACACATCAAACCAAAATAGTGCTTTATCCCGCTCGCCGTTTCGCTCTGCTATGAGTGCACGCGTGAGGACTTCTGAACCAGCAAGATCACCATAGCTTTCCAAAGAACTTAAAATATCCTCGATACTCGCGTCTGAAACGTTCATTTGTGCCTCTAATAGGTAATTTATCCAGCGTTATATTAAGGTAACCATTTTGTCACTACGTACATATGTACGTGTAGGGTTGCTTGCCTATTAGAAATTTTGCTAAGGATATTTGGGCGGACAGGGGTAAGCTATGGAAGAACAAGAACAACGTCGGATTGAAACGTTCGAAAAAATCCAAGCGGCGGAAAGTGTTCAAGAGGGCGTTCATATCCTGCGGGATAACTACTCTATTGAACATGCTTCATACCATCTTGCGCAAACTGTTGCTGGGAGCGTTAACATAGATGCGCCCTATGTTAAAACAACATATCCTGCTGAATGGGTTGGGCATTATGTCATGAAGGGTTACGTCAATGTAGATCCTGTAATTAAAGAGGGCGTAAAGCGCTTGCTTCCCTTTGACTGGTCTGAGTTAGAACCTGACGAAAGTGCAATTGGTCTTTTTACTGATTTCCAAACTTTTGGCTTAGATCCAAATGGATATTCAATACCAATCATTGATAAAGTTAGCCGTCGTGCCCTTCTTTCTCTTAATGGCGGTAAGGATGGAGAAGACTGGAGTTCAATCGTCGAGCAATATCGTGAAGACTGGTCAGAACTAGGTTATGTTCTTCATAAAAAAGCTATCTCTGAATTGTTTGGCGAGAGTGATCCAACACCTGCGCTAGCACCCCGTGAATTAGAAGTCCTACATTGGACTGCACTAGGAAAAGACCACAAAGATATAGGCGTCATTATCGGTATTTCTGAGAATACAATTCGTTCTTATTCAAGGTCAGCACGTTATAAATTGGACTGCTCTTCACTATCACAGGCTGTTGCTAAGGCGATCCAGATGAGATTGATAAACCCGAAATAAGGCACGTACATTTGTACGGGTACAGTTGTGTCGGTACATCTGTAGGAATATTCAAAAAACAAAATAGACGTCATGTTTACCTCACAAACAAAACCGGAGGCAGATATGTTCATCACAATACAAGCTCACGAATACCATAAGTACCCAGAACTCATGGATCAGATGTTTAGACTGCGTAAGCGTGTGTTTGCCGATCAGTTGGGGTGGGATGTTCCGGTCATTGGAGAATATGAAAAAGACGTCTATGACAATCATCAACCAGCTTATCTGATGTGGTGCGATAATACGTGCATGGAGCTTTATGCTGTTGTGCGCCTTATGCCAACAACAGGTCCGACTTTGTTGTATGATGTTTTTAGAAAAACCTTTCCAAATGTCGTTAGTTTCGAGGCTCCAGGAATTTGGGAGGCAACTCGCATGTGCATGGATATGGATAGTATAAAGGCTGATCACCCAGATATGGTTGCGGGGCGTGCTTCTGCATTAATGTTAATTGCAATGTGTGAAACGGGGCTTGCACACGGTATTCATACGATGATTTCCAATTACGAACCACAGATGAAGCGCATCTATCAGCGTTCAGGGGCTGCTTTTTCAGAGCTGGGGCGCGCAGATGGATATGGAAAACGTCCTGTTTGTTGTGGTCAATTTGAAATAAGTCAAACAGTTTTAAGTTCAATGCGTGAAAAACTGACTGTCACAGAGCCTCTATATGTCACATCTAAACCAGAGCGGAATATCGCAAGTTACTTCAGTCATGCAGCTTAGGAGGTCCCCCATGAGCAAAGAACATAATAAAGATAGTTTGAAACAAAAAGTAGAGATTAATCTCAGAGAGGCCCTACTTGCCGCAGGTCTACTAGAGGCAGATATGTTAGTATATCTAATCGAAATGGCGTTGTTAGAAGCCGATGCTCCAAAGGAGGCAAAGTTATCAGTTGTTTGATAAAATATACCATTCAAGTTTAAACCGCTTCTTAATAAGGCGGTTTTGCTTTTCTTAACATATAACGTGATAATAGTTATTGTTACAACTAAAAGTATTGCGACCCATATTTGATCGTGTAATATCCATGCATAGATTAGTATAGTTTTTATGTGCGAGATAACCTTTGACTTCTTCAGATCCGTCAAATTCACAGGAATACCGATTGAGACGGCGTATCCAAGCGCAACGCCAGAAACTCGATGTGAATGTTGTTGAATTGAGTAAAACCTGCGGTGTGCCAGTTGGCCATATTGTTGATTTCGAGAACGGATTACGTGATTTAGGTGTCGATAAGATTCAGAAGCTTTCTGCTGCTTTAGGAATGCCTATTGCTATTACTATGAAAGATGTAATCTCCCAAAACACCGATAAGGCGGGTGATACGACATACGATGAGTTGCGACTACAAGGCCTTGAACTCAATCGTGCATTTGTTGATGTTAAAGACGTAACGCTACGGCGAGATATTGTCTTATTGGTACATGCTATTTCTAAACAAGAAAAACATATGTCAGAGGACGAAATCAAACATGCTCGCCTCAAGCTAGAACAATTAGTAGCTGCGCTACGTCAAAGCACAAAAAACGGCTAGCGTTATGTGATCTAAAGCCGTGAACGGTAATCAGAAATCATGCCAGGTGTGATATCGCTTGCATAACAAAGGGGTGAAGCGCCGCCTGGTCTGGAATAGGCACTGTTGCCGCCGCATCGGCGTCCGTTACGCATTCTATTGTAAGGACATGGACATGCTCCACGATAGAGGCCAATAGAGCGGGTTACAAGTTGTTTTGCGATCTGGTTATCGCTGATTTTTGGTTTGGTTATTACCTTGGGTTTTGGTTGAGACTTATTTGGGGTGAGATATCCGCCATGAACCCAGCCTTCAAAGCGCTGTCCCTTCACGAATACCCAATCTCCATCTCTTTGATATGTTGCGACGCGTTGGTCGCGTTTGAGTGTCCAGATCTGTTTGTTACTGGTACTAGGGCCGTTACGCACGTTAAGGCGGTTGGCATCCACGTACATGGGCGTTTCTTTGATATTTGGGGCGTTGGTCGTGATTTGAGGTGTTGTTGTTTCGGGGAGCTTTGCTACCTTCGTTTCGTCTTGAGCTTTTGGTTTTTGGGTTTGTATGTTGGTGGTTGGGCTGGTTGATACCTTTGTTAAGTCACGTGGTGTGGTGGCTTGGTTATCGTCATCACCGATTAACCAACCAATTGAGATAAATCCTATGAGCGCCCACATAGCCTTATTTTTCACGATACTTCCCATACGCGTATTGCGGTAAATACAAGTCAGCATAGCCTCATGATTGAGTCAATGTCTGAAAATTAGTATTGGGGAAGCCGAGGGCGCTGCCCTTACTCTCCCCACAAACAAAATAGACAAGGCCGTGGCTCCGCGCTGCGCTTGTGCGCCCGCACCAACCTTATCGATTTTGTTTGTCCCCTCCCAATCCCGTTTTCGCCAAAGGGCAAGGTTGCATATGCGCAACCCATAACAAAACGAAAGATGGAGATATGACGACTTACTTTGCTCAATCGTACGATTTACATGCAAATGGTTTTTACTTTGATGATGGTGACGAGTTTCGGGAGAAATTCGATAAAGCCAGAAATGAATTTGGTGATCCCGTCGAGGAATTTGAAATTCAATTTATTGATGGAGAAAGCATTGATGCGCGTTTGTTTGATGTTTTGTCCGTAGGGCAGGGTAGTATTGCAGCCTTTATTGATGCTCTCGAGCAATGGCGTGAAGAAGATAAGGTCAAGCTGATTTGTGCCATTGGTGAGTGTGGGTATGACTTTGAGGTTGGTAAAGACAATTTGGACCGTTTGGACGTCGATATTTATCCCAATATGAACATGTGCGACCTCGCGGAGCAATTTGTTGATGAAGGTCTTTTTGGAGAAATTCCAGAAAGCATTCAATGCTATTTGGATTTTGACGCAATAGCTCGAGATCTGGCGATGGATTATTCTGAAATTGAAATCGGTGGAGAGCGTTATGTTTACCGTTGCGCGTGAGCTTACCCGTGCGGATAAGTTGGAAGTTTTCCGTATGGCGACATCTGGTTTTAAAAGGTGTTACTTCGCTCAGTTTGAAGCAGGCATGACAGATGAGGAGCTGGAAGCCGCTTTGAAGCAATCATTGGGCATTTTTGCTGGTTCTTGTGGTCCTGATTGTCTTTCTGTGACCCATCAAGGGGCAGGGCTTAAGATTTGGGGCAGTTGGGAGATCATTAATCCGTATGAATCGAAGCCTGTTTTTGCGGCGCAGAAAACGATTGAAATGGCGAGAGAGGTTTATGGGATTAGTGATTGTAGTGATATGCAATTGGGTTTGTTTTAAATTTAAAGTAATTCACTTTGAATGTTAATTATTGAATTGCGGTTGAAATGTCTGCTTTCCGTTTAACTGCCGAAGTTAAATCGGAAGGTTTCGACTTCAAATTCGTGCCAATTTGCGGACAATTTCTAGTTAGTGCCAGCTTGTGCAGCATTCATTTGATCGTGACGTTCAATAATTTCTTTTGGCCACGTGCTTTTGATAAATGATAAAACAGCGACGATTTCTTCATCGGTCAAAATGTCTTCGTAAATAGGCATGTTTGATCCATAGTTTTTAAGCCCTGCTGCCTTGGCCAATCCGTATTTTGTGAGATTAAACAAAAGCGCATCTGTGTGATGCCAAGTGTGGCCCGTTTGATCATGTGGCGGAGCTGGTAATTTTCCGTCTGGCCCCGGAGATCGCCAGTTTGGTGTTTGCCCTTCCAAATTAGCACCATGACAAGAGGCACAATTGTCAGCGTAGATTTCTTTTCCAATTTTCACGAGTTGTTTGTCGTCGGGGTTGAATATCTGACCTGCGCTTTCGTTTGCTTCAATACTTGAAACAGTAAACACAGAAAGCAGGGACGCCATAATAATGAATGTGGATGGAGCATACTTAGAATATCGCAGCATATTAAACCCTAATGTTCGGGAAGATTGACGGCTGAAGTCAGGATTGCAGTGATTACAAAAATCGCTAGGAACACAACAAACTCAACTTTGATTGATGTTTGTAATTGACGGGCGGCCAACACATCGCCTTCAAGTAATCTAGGCACAAGTTTTAACTTGTTCATCGCTGCAAGAAGTAACAATCCAGCAACTACAACAATTTTTAGAAGCAGTAATAAACCATATTCAGTACCAAATAAATTTACCGGGCTTCCCGTCAATCGAACTGCAAAGGCGACGCCAACGACAATAAGAATGGGGACAATGATCGACGCCTGTTTTCCGAATTTGTGGGCGGTTTGTCCTGCATGCTTTAGATCACCATTTGAACTCGCCATCTTATGTAGTGGGTACAGACCGCCCAACCAATAACTGACCGCCAGCAAATGAATTGTGATCAGCACGCCTAATATAATCTGATCGGACGTGGCATGGCCAACGAATGCAAACGAAACCGCCAACGAAAAACCACTCACAATCGTCAGGGGCGTTTGGGTAATTGGTGCAAATATTGCGATGAATAGTAACACTAAGCCAACAAATCGAATAAGCGATGACAAACCAAGTGGACCATCGACAACCAGCTCAATCATCTCCAGATCATACATCCCAACCAGCCCATCATCATAGAGCTGACCAGCTTGCAGAGAGATACGGATAAAGGTGGCAATGACGGACAACAACGCGGCCAAGACCGTAAGTTTCAATAACTGACGCTTAATCTCGTCCGATGCAGGATTAAGCGTCCATAAAAATAACAATGACCCGACAGCTAGAAAACTGGTCAGGTAGATCACAAATTTGGCGATGACTGTTAAAACAAGCCATATATCCCAGTCCAGCATTCGGTTTATTCGCTCTTCACTGAGAAACTAAACTCGCCTTTTAACGCATGACCGTCTTCAGCCAATGCTCTCCATTCAACTTGATAGGTTCCAGCACCAAATAATTTGGGAGAGAACTCTATTATCTTCACGAATTCCTTGGTTGGAATATCTAACCTGATATCATGATCTTCTGAGCCTTCGGTGTGGGAAACGCTGACTTTGGTGATCCTCGCTGGCTTAGCAAAATTCATTGTTATGACTTCTGGTACTTCCGTCAAAACGTCACCATCAGCAGGTGAGAATGTATCCACCTTCGAGTGTGCGAAAGCACTGTTTATAAATGCGCCCATTAAAATCAATGTTGCGATGATGTTTTTCATGATGATCCTCAATTAATTCCGTTTGCTCTTTGTAACGCCCGAATATAAGCCGTTATGTCGGTTACATCATTTTCTGTGACATCTGAAACGGGTGGCATATCACCAAAGGGCCAATGATGGGCACGAACGCCATTCTTTGCTGCTAGTTGGAAAGCCATATCAGCGTGATGATTTGGTTCATATATTTTGTGAACCAATGGCGGTCCAGCACCCTCATTTCCCGCGCCGTTTTCACCGTGGCATACCGCACAATTTTCGTTAAAGAGCCGCTCGCCTTTGCGTTCAATTGCGCTTAAATTAGGAATAACAATGCCAGTTGCTATGGGCGTATTCTGATGCATGGGACCGCCCGACATATGATCACCAGACCACATATGGCCATTCATGCGTCCTCCAAAGACAAGCCATGCAAGAAGCAGGATTGCAATAATGCATATTGCTATAATCATCATTTTTCTGCTCATAGGCACAAGTTTCCCATTTCTATGGCCCAATCGTAACCCCTCCACTAGCTGGAAGGTCAAGCCCTTGCAGGAACTAACTAACGTCAAAATGCTATTTGATATTTTCCACGGGCGAGTTTCGCAACTCGTTTCGATCTGACCAATTGGCTCAAAGCTCTGTATGTCGCTTCGTGAGTTAGTCCAATTTGGCTGGCAAATGACGTAATGCTATCCTTCATCCAACCTTCCACAAGTCCAGCGTATACTCGATCTTTTGCTGAGCGGATGGATCGCAACTCCAGCAGTCTTCGATAATCTTGTACTTGTTTGGCGAGGAAACTTGTGACTTGCAGTGCAAAGTCAGAATCCGCCTTTATCAATTCCAAAACCTTGAAACGATCTATATGTATTAAATCAGCATTCTGAACTGTAACGGCGTCGCAATGATAGTTGTCCGAAAACAGTGAGGCTTCTGCGAAATATTGATTTGAAAATGCTCTATGAATTGTAATTAGGTCACCATTTTGCGTGTATCTGCGCAAGTGAACTTCGCCCCTTATTACAAAGAAGACAGCGTCCGTTTTTTCTCCCATTCTAAAAATACATTCATCTGCTTGGTAGCCAATGTGCTTAGTTGCAGATAGTGGTAAGCGGGAAAATGGGTCAGGAAGCATATCCAGATTATATGATTGAAATCATATTTGATCAAGCTGATTTGATTTAGGGTTGTTTCAAAGGAGAACCAAATGCGCCTCACACCCAAAGCAATATCATTATTACTTCTAGCGGTAACTGTAAGTGCAATTTCAGGGTTTGCACTTGCCACATCAATGAACAATCGCGATACGCACCAAGGCCATGGAAGTGACACTGCCTCACTCCCAACAGAGACGGGACAATCCGCATTTGCAGCTATTGCCGAGATTGTATCAATCTTAGATGAAAATCCTGAGACCAACTGGTCAAAGGTCAATATTGCGGCCCTTAGGGAACATTTGGTTGATATGAATGCGTTGACTCTTGATGCAAATGTGGAAGTAATTGAAACAGAGGATAGCATCGAATTCATTGTTACGGGTCATGGCAATATCCTTAGAGCCGCCCAAAACATGGTGCCTGCGCACGCAAGAGAGCTGAGCAAGATGAAAGAATGGAATGCAGTGGGTGAAGTGACCAGCAATGGCGCGCGCCTAATGATAGAAACTCCTGATCAAGAAACATTTGCGAAGACCAAAGCCTTGGGCTTCTTCGGACTGATGGCGACAGGTGCACATCACCAACCTCACCATCTTGGAATGGCAACCGGACAAATGATTCATTGAAACCAACTATAGAACTTACTCAGCAAACAGGTTTTTCAGCATGGGGCATTCGGTTTGACCAGATTCGCAAGAGGTTATCAGTTCTTCCAATGCTGATTTCATGCTGTTCAAATCATCTATCTTGGAAGACACAGAAACAAGATTGGCCTCGCTTAATTTGCGAACTTCCCCACAAGTTCCCGCGTCTTGATCGGATAAGCTCAATAAAGTTCTGATATCTGCAATTGCAAACCCTAGCTCACGGCAACGTTTAACGAACCGTAGTCTTGAAATAGCCTCATCATCGTATGCTCGGCGGCCATTGCTGGTACGTTCTGCTTTTGGAACAACACCCTCACGCTCGTAATATCTAATTGTTTCGATGTTTACGCCGCTTAGCTTTGCGGCTGTTCCTATGGCATGTGTCATTTTATGCTTGCTCCTGTAGTAGCTACAGGATGTATATAGATCAAATGGAACAAACGCAAAATCAATTAGAGGCTGAGAACATCAGCACAAAAACGAGTGGACTTGTTTTGGCAGGAGCGTCTGTATTGGCGGTTCTGACTGCTTCATGCTGCATCTTGCCACTTGGTTTAGCGATTATCGGCTTAGGTGGTTCGTGGTTATCCATACTTGGTCCATTTGTTGAGTATCGAAGCTATCTGCTGGTAGTCGTTGGCCTCGTTGTGCTGTGGTCATGGATCAGCTTGTGGCGTTCTCCATGTGGTTTGCTGGGAAACAGAAACGCATTTCTTATCAGACTGTTTGTAACCTTTGTCTTTATCGCTGCGTTCACCGCGCCATATTGGGAAGACGGAATAGCCAGATCAATGTGGGAATATTTGAGGGACAATCGATGAGTGACAAACTTCTAACAACTGGCATCATAGGCACAATCATCGCCGCACTATGTTGCTTTACACCTTTATTAGTCTGGGCTTTGACTGCGATAGGATTATCGGCAGTGATATCTTACCTAGACATCTTTCTACTGCCAGCATTGGGCTTTTTTATCATTCTCACGGGGGTTGCTTTATGCCGACGCAAGAAAACAAAATAGAACTTAAATCGACGATCACCTGTCCAGAATGCGGCCATGTCGAAACCGAAACAATGCCGACAGATGCCTGCCAATGGTTTTATGATTGCAAGGGTTGCAATGCGCTTTTAAAGCCCAAGGAAGGCGATTGCTGCGTCTATTGCTCTTACGCAGATGTTCCTTGTCCGCCTATTCAAGAAGGTGGTTCGTGTTGTAGCTGATGTCTGTTATGGGCCAAAAGTTGCCCAAGTGGTCCATATTTAAGGTAGCTGCTTATCACCTAAGTTCGGAAATGATCTGATTAATTAGAAACGCCCAACTCGTGCCATGTGTGGACGGCTCAGTGTTGTCAAGGTTTAATTGTTAATGCATTGCTTTTCAGAGCTGCCATGTGTTCGGCCTGTTAATGCGGCTTTTACATGTCCGCTGGCCATAATGCTCTCCGCAGATTGAGTCCCTGTCAAAAGCACGAGTTCGTTAGACTCACTGGCACGAATGGGTTGTCTCGATCTTTGGGCTGATTAGCTGGGTGCATTATTCAATCGTTGCCTTTCCAACCTGTGTTCTCAGGTCGTAGTAACCTGAGGTATTTTGTAATCTTGATTATGTGCCATCATGGCCCATGCTGTTCTTGCAATTTTATTGGCCAATGCGACTGCAGCAATCTTTGTTGACCTACGCTCCATCAACTTCACCAACCACGGATGACGCGTGTAGCCTAACTGCTTAGCTCGCTTGATAACCGATAATGCTCCTACGACAAGTAACTTTCTCAGGTATCGGTTTCCAGCTTTGGAAATTGATCCCAACCGTTCCTTACCACCAGTAGAATTTTGTTTAGGCACCAGCCCTATCCATGCACTTAAATCACGACCAGATCTATAGATATGAGGATCAGGAACACTCGCGACTAAAGCTGTTGCTATGATTGGGCCAACGCCCGGAATGCCTTCAAGTCGTTTACTCATTTTGCTGTTACGATGGCAAGTAAGTATTTTACGATCTGCATCGTTGATCTGTCTTCGAACCAAGGCAAGCTGAGCAGCTAATGCTAATACACATTCTCGTGCGACTTCCGGCAAGCGATCATCATCGCCCTTAACAATCAACTCCAATAATACTTCAACACCATTGCGACCAATGCCAGCAACAATTCCGTATTCAGCCAAATGAGCCCGGATAGCATTGATCAGGCTTGTGCGTTGCTGAACAAACATTTGCCGAGTTCGATGTATCATCAAAATAGATTGTTGCTCAGGTGCTTTAATCGGGACAAACCGCATCGTCGGTCAAGTCACTGCTTCGCAGATGGCTTCAGCATCTGCTGCATCATTTTTGTTACGCTTAACATAGGGTTTTACGTAGCGTGGCGGCATCATGCGAACTTCGTGACCCAGCTTCTCAAGCTCACGTGCCCAATGATGTGATGTAGCACATGCTTCCATACCAATAAGGCAGGGCTGTAATCTTCCGAAAAATGAAAGAATTTGTTTACGTCGTAGCTGGCGACGAATAATAACTTCGGCTGCTTCATTAATCGCGTGGACCTGAAATACATTCTTGGCAATGTCCAGGCCAATTGTGGTAATCTCTTTCATGGATAGCTCCTTTCAAGCGGTTCTCAAAAAACACCGCAATTATGGCACATCCATTTTTAGGACCAATGCCGGTGAAAGGAGCCGTCCACAGCATCAAATGCAGAAGCTACTCTGCAAAATTCTTCGGATATAGGCTTGCCAATCAGCTGTAGTTACAACGACTGTGCCCTCCAGCGTGATGAAATTTCGGGTTTGGTGATGGCGTGTGGTCACCATAGAAAGTTCCGTGCCCTCTGCGACAGGCGATCAGCATAGTGTGTACCAAGGAGTTGCAGCGTCGACCACCAATTCAAAGGAATAAATTTCCCATATATCGAAAGCACCTTGTTGGCCAAAGGATGCCGGGAAGCTCCAGTATCCTTTGCAAAAAAAATGAGTTTTATCCGAAATTTTGATTTTTTAATTGCAACATGCAATTAATTGCATTATGCATTTAAATGCCTTAAGGCACCTTTGAAATAATTCAATTTGCATAATTCTCTGGGAGGAGATCATGATGACAAAGAAATTTTTGACCGCATTACTTGCTACAGCATCCGTATTGCCGCTTGCAGGTAATGCGATAGCCGAAACCAAAGCGCGTACCAATCTGGTAATTGCTGACCTTGGTCAACCGGAAACCAATCCGTGGGTAATTAATCGCCACCGATTTGAAGGGTGCGTTGCTGATGCACTCGGTGTCGAATTGAAAGAATTTGATGATCAGAATTCAGAAGAGCAGCATGTGGCTCAAGCTGAGTCGATCATTGCCAGTCGACCAGACGGCCTGATCTTTAATCCACTCACAGCACCGGCTGGAATTCAAGTTGCTCGCCTTTTGGAAGAAAATGACGTCCCGGGTGTCGCTGTCGGACGACTTGTTGTTTCAAACTATGACAATGATTATGAAGGCAATGATTTTATCGCTCAGGTTACCCAAAATAATACCACATGGGGTGAAGCGATGGGTAAAGCTACTGCTGAACTTGGCTATAAAAAGGTCGGAATGATCTGGACCCAAAAGGGAAATATCAGCGCAACTGAAATTTGGGAAGGCGTTGCAAAAGAGCTTGACGCTGCGGGTGTTGAAGTTGTCGCGGAATCCTGGGATGTACTGAGCCGTGAAAATGGCCAGAAATATGCCGAGCAGTATATTGCGCGCTTTGCACCGGGTGAGGTTGACGCTTTTATTGTTATCGGTGCCGTTGCAGGTTTAGGTAGCAAATTTGCCATTGATCAAGCAGGGCGTGATGACATTGCTGTTATTACGACAGATATCGATGAACAGGTTGCCCAGTTTATCAAAGAAGGCGAACTGGAATTTTCGATTGGCGGACACTGGATGGTAGGTGGTTTTGGCCTAATTCAGCTTTATGACTATCTACACGGTCACCCAATTACAGACACTCAGCCGCGTGTCGGTCTTATCCCGGTGACTGCTGCCAATGTGGAAACTTATGCAAATGGTCTTCTAAATGGCTGCATTTTGTCACCCGAAACAATTCGTAGTCTGAGTAAGGTGCACAACCCAGATGCAGATCTATCCGGTTTCATTAATGACTGGCAAGCAAACTGGCAAAACTACGTAAAGTAAATTTTGCTCCCAAGTTGGTGCGCCCGATATCTTGATGGCGTCGGGCGCATTAAATAAGTCAACATATTTTGAGAGATTCACAATGAAACTATTCGGTTACGCTCCGGAACGAGGCGCCGCCGCCGGCGATACAATGCCGTTTTACCACGATGGAAAATGGCACCTATTTTTCTCCCAGCCCCCTGTTGGCGCTTGGGAGTATGTGGAACGCGCTCGCGTTTCAACCGCTTATCTTCGTTCTGATGATCTGGTCACTTGGGAGGTTATGCCCGATGCATTTGGTCCCGGCGCTCATGGTGATTGCGACGGCGACGGAATTTGGACTGGTTCTGTAATTGAACATGAAGGTGTTTTTCACTTCTTTTACACCGGTTATAATCGCCAGTCCGCTTCGCCGCAAACCATCTGTAAGGCAACTTCGACCGATATGAAGACCTGGGATAAATCCCAAGGTAATCCCCTGATCTCGCCTGACCCGCGTTGGTATGAAACGGTCGACTGGCGCGACCCTTTCGTCTACCGGGATGATGAAGCTGGCTGCTTCAAAATGTTGATTTCCGCACGCCTGAAAGAAGGCCCGCAATTCCGCCGTGGTTGCGTGGCGGTTGCTACCTCAAATGATTTGGAAAATTGGGAAGTCGGACCTCCATTGGCGTCTTCCATGTTAACCCATTGTCCCGAATGTCCTGAAATATTCAAATTGGGGGACTGGTGGTATCTGGTTGAAAGCCGCTATTCCGAACGAATGCAAACCGTATACCGTGTCGCCAAATCACCGGAAGGCCCATGGGAAAGCCGGAAGCTTGACAGTCTTGATGGTCGTCGTTTTTATGCCGCTAAATCTGCCAGTGATGGCGAGCGCCGCTTCAGTTTTGCCTGGATTCCATTTCGCAAGCATCACGGACCCAAAAGAAGCTGGGTTTGGGGTGGAGAATTGGGAAGCCCACGTGAATTAACTGCGTTATCTGACGGTACACTGATCTGCCAGCTACCGAAAGAAGTGGATGAAAGTTATAATACGCCAATAGAGCATTCGCTTCGCCCGAAATTGGGTGAATGGCAAGAAGGGCAAAATCTAAGCTGCAATGCTATTGGCACCTATGCTTACGCGTTCCTTGATGGTCCTGACCGTGATGATGTACTTCTGGATGTCATAATTGAACCAACTAAAAACACCGAATCTGTTGGCATTTTGCTTGAACCGCGTGGTGGTGATCACCTTGATAGTGGGTATAGTCTTGCCATTGAACCTATGAAACAGCGTGTAGTGTTCGATCGTTGGCCTGCGGCAATGGACCCTCTTTGGGACAGTCTGGTTCTAAACGAAAGACATGGCATTGAAGTCAGTCAGGAAATAGATAGTCCATTGGTCGAACGCCCGCTCGCCTTCACCCCGGAAGATGGACGTTATCGGGTACAAATCTTACGCAACGGTTCGGCTATTGAATGTTATGTAGCCGGACAGGTGGTAGCTTCGTTTCGGGTCTATGACATCTCGAATACCGATGCGTGGGGCATTTTTGTGCAGGAAGGCTCCGCAACATTCCATGACTTGAAATTTAGAAAGTGAAAGCAGACACATGCCATTGATAACACTTAGACAATTGCTTGACCATGCCGCCGAACACGGCTACGGCGTTCCTGCCTTCAATATATCTAATATGGAGCAAGGGTTGGCGATTATGAACGCTGCCCGCGCCTGTGATGCGCCTGTGATCCTGCAAGCAAGTCTGAACGTGCGCAACGTTTATGCAGGCGACCGTATGATCGTCGCTATCGTGCAGGCGTTAGCTGATATGTATCCTGATAATCCGATTTGCTTGCATCAGGATCATGGTCACAATGAACAGGCCTGCGTGAGTGCCATTGGCGCAGGCTTTACTTCAGCCATGATGGATGGCTCGTTGATGGGTGACGGCAAGACACCCGCTGATTACGAGCATAATTTGGATATCACTGGACGTGTGGCGCAGGTTGCTCATTGGATTGGCGCATCGATTGAGGGAGAACTTGGCGTGCTGGGCTCTCTGGAAACAGGGGAAGCTGGTGTGGAAGACGGGTCCGGTGCCGAAGGTAAGATGGATCGCGATCAGCTTTTGACCGATCCTGATCAGGCTGCCGATTTTGTTGCCGCAACAAAGGTTGACGCATTAGCGATTGCCTGTGGCACATCGCATGGCGCTTACAAGTTTACACGTGCGCCGGATGGTGACATTCTATCCATGGATCAGATTGAGGCAATCCATAAACGCCTTCCAGAAACTCATCTGGTTATGCACGGATCAAGTTCCGTGCCGCAGTACTTGCAGGACATGATCAATACACATGGCGGAGAAATGCCACAAACTTGGGGTGTTCCCATTGAAGAAATCGAACGTGGTATTCGCCACGGTGTGCGAAAAGTAAACATCGACACTGATTGTCGAATGGCTATGTCAGGCGCAATGCGTCGCTTTGCGCAAGAGAACCCGGACGTATTTGACCCTCGTGCTTTCATACTCTCAGCGATGGATGAGCTAGAAACTCTTGTTCGTGATCGGTTTGAACGCTTTGGAACAGCTGGGCATGGTAGCAAAATTAAACCTATTACTTTGGCTCAAATGGCACAACGTTATTCGGAGGGTGCGCTTGACCCGCGTATCACTAAGACATGAGCCGTGCACTTTTCATAGGCCGTTCCGTATTAGACGTGGTGTCGCTGGTCGAAGATTTCCCCGGTCCGGACGAAAAAATCAAGGCATTGTCGAATGATTTGATGTCAGGTGGATCCGCACTAAATGCCGCTGTCGTCTTTGCACACCTAGGCGGGACTGCCACGCTGGCGTCATCTTTGGGTGCACCCAGCATCATGCGCGATTTTGTGAAAGCCGATCTAGAAACACGTCGAATTCAAACTCGCGACATTTGTAATGATCCCAATTACCAAATCCCTTTTTCGTCTGTCGTCTCAACACGTAGTCTCGGAACCAGAATGATTGTAAATGGCTCTGGCAACGAATGCAGTCTATTCAACGACTGTGCTGATTTGTTTACTCATAACTTCGATCTAATTCAGCTGGACCAATATGAACGTCCTTTTGTTGAAAAGTATTATGATGATATCAAAGCCTTTGCTGGACCAGTTATATTAGATGGTGGTAGCTGGAAGGATTGCTCGCCTGATTTCCTTCGTCTTGCCGATATTCCGATTGTATCTGAAGTATTTTGCCAAGATGGTTCGCAGGCATTTTCTGATATGTGTACAGATTTGGGGCTCACGCGCTGGGCCATAACCCGTGGGACAAACGGCGTGCTCTGGCGCGATGGCGAGAATAACGGTGAGATCCCCTCAGTATCAGTGTCTACAATCGACACAATGGGCGCGGGTGATATCTTTCACGGGGCGTTTTGTTATACGTTTTGTGAGACCGGAAATTTTGTTGAGGCACTAAATGCAGCAAATCAAATTGCCGCCAAATCCTGCGAAAGCTCAGGCACCCGGAGCTGGATGGATGCATAAAACGATACCCAACTATAAGGAACTCATCGAAATAATAACAGCAGAAGTAACCAGCAGTGAAACGCCATTCCTTATCGCTATCTCAGGCCCACCAGCTTCTGGAAAATCAACTTTAGCAGCAAGGCTTGTTGCTGATTTAAACGATGCAGGAATGGAATCTTGTTTTTGTCCAATGGACGGCTTTCATTTAACAAACAAACAGCTTGATCAGCAAGGTTTACGAAAGGCAAAGGGACGTATTGATACATTTGACGGAGTTGCCTTTGCCAAAGCGGTTGAGTGTCTAACAGCTCGAGTACCCTTCTGGTGGCCGCTCTATTCTCGCCAGAGGCACAATCCCATTCCCGAAGGAACTCGAATTTTAGGAAATGAGAAAATATTTGTTATCGAGGGAAATTATGTCCTTGTTCCAGATGAACCATGGCTCTCTGCTGCGAAAACCTTTAATTTGAGAATTTTTGTAGACGCGCCTGATACTATCTTGCGTCAACGACTTTTGGGTCGTCACAAACAAAGCGGTCGTTCCGAGCAAATAGCTTTAGAAAAAATTGAACAAGTTGACATGCCAAACACCCAAGAAATCCGGGATCAACGACAAGACGTTGACATTATTTATCGGCTTGAACCAAATGTCTAATTTCAGCCAACAATTCATTGCAGTTTGCAAAAATATCCCACTATATGGGGGAAATCAGCAGATGGGGAGTGATCGGGTATGAAGGCAACACAAAAGGGATTGTCCATCGAAGGCGTGCAAGGTCACAATCGGCAAGTTATATTAAAAGCACTTCATGATCTTGGAACTTGTTCGCGCAAGGACATCAGCGTTGCCAGTGGTTTAGATCAGGCAACGATCACGCGTGCTATAGGATCGTTGCTAAAGGGCGGTATTGTTGAAGAAGTAGGTCTGGTTAAAAGCGATCGCGGTAGACGGTCAATCAATCTCGACTTTACAACGAAAGGTCGACATATTCTTTGTCTCAGACTGCAGCGACGCAGTTTTTCAATTGCTGTATTCAATCTTCGTGGTGAATCTATTGAACCCATGGAATATACCATTCAACGTGGACAATCCGCGGCTCAGACATTTACCGATATTGCAGTAGCGATTGATCAACGTATCGCCGATTTGGGCCACGTTGACGGCATTGGGATTGCCGTTCCGGGACCATTTCTAGAACGCGATGAACGTGTCATTCTAATTACGGAAAGTCCTGAATGGCAGGGTTTTGAGTTTATTGCTGAGTTACGATCACGTAACCCCGATATACCGATTTTTTCAACCCATGATGCCAAGGCCGCCGGGCTCACTGAATGGCGAAACGTTGCACACAAAACTGATGCTCGCGTGCTGCTTTATGTGTCCGCAGGACAAGGTATCGGCTCCGCTCTAATCGTAGGCGGCGAGGTTTATCGTGGTGCACTCGGAATAGCTGGTGAATTGGGGCATATGTCAATTAATTTCGATGGTCATCAATGCAAATGTGGAAATACAGGGTGCTTGGAGCTTTATGCCTCTCGCATTGTATTGATGCGAGCCATTCGTGAGCGCGCTGCTAAATCGAACGATACAAGCCTAACAGGCGAAGCTACTTTTGCACAAGTCGTCGATGCCTACGCTGCTGGCGATAAATTAGTCACTGAAGAAGTGAGTAAGGTCGCCCGTTATCTGGCGCAAGGTATTTCAAATTGCATCAATTTTTCCAATCCTGATCTGATCGTCATTGGCGATGAATACGCCGAGTTTGGAGAACCCTTTTTGAACACGATCAAAGAGTGGGTTGAAAAAGCAATTCTCCCAAGCGTGTACAGTTCGATAAAAATTGAACTGAGTAATTCTGCGGAAGATACTGTGCTAAAAGGGGCATTTTTGGAGGTATTTTCACAAATATATCTGGGTTCCCGTCGAGAACCCCTAAAACATAAAACCATCTGAACATGCCAATTGGGAGGAATAAAATGATGGAAGAAAATTCACCACCAACTGTTTTGACTGTTGAGAATGTGAAAAAATCCTTCGGTGGCGTGCATGCCATGCGTGATGGTTCGTTTGACCTAAAACGAGGTGAAGTTGTCGCGATTGTGGGCGGAAACGGAGCCGGAAAATCAACGCTGGCTAAAATCGTTTCCGGCGCACATGTGCCAGATTCAGGACGAATTTGCATCAAAGGAGTTGAAGTGGCACGGGGGGAACACAGTGTTGCGCATATGCAAACTTGCGGGATTGAAGTCGTTTATCAAGATCTAGCGCTTGTTC
The DNA here is from genome assembly GCF_040784015.1 of Lentilitoribacter sp. EG35. Lineage (NCBI taxonomy): Bacteria > Pseudomonadati > Pseudomonadota > Alphaproteobacteria > Hyphomicrobiales > Rhizobiaceae > Lentilitoribacter > Lentilitoribacter sp. EG35. Next base: position 56,607 of record NZ_JBFNGQ010000006.1, on the reverse strand, counting down.
CCAATATGACCGCTCCTTATAATCTCTTCCTTGGCCGGATTCCCCAAAAATGGGGGGTATTTGTTGATGAAAAGAAAATGCGCGAAAAAACACGTGAGGTGCTGAAACAACTCAATGTGACCACCGTGCAAGATTTGTCTCAGCCAATTTCATCCATGTCTGGCGGACAGCAGCAAAGCATCGCAATCGGTCGAGCAATTGCATGGGGTAGCGAAATTGTTATTCTGGATGAACCAACTGCCGCACTCGGTCCGAACGAAACGGCTGAGGTGGAACGCCTGGTCGAAGATGTTCGTGACCAACATGGAACCTCGTTCATTCTCATTAGCCATAATCTAGATCAGGTCCGACGCCTAGCTGATCGCATTGTCGTCACGCATCACGGTGTAACATCTCGCGAATTCAAACGTGACGAAATTACTTCTGATCGGCTTGTCAAAGCCATCACACTAGGCGAATAGGGAAAAAATCCATGACAAATATAGTGACTTCCAAACCATTTATGGCAGACGTAATCTTAGAAAAGCTGCGTGATTATGTGCCGTTTATCGCAATTATTGCAGTTATTCTATTGTTTTGGGCTATTTCAGGCGACCGTTTTATGTCTACTCGCAACTGGGTTTTCATTGCGCAACAGACCCCTGTGCTTATGCTTTTAGCCTTTGCGCAATTGATGATTGTTACAACAGGTTCAATCGATATCTCGATTGGGTCAAGTTTAGCATTCTCGGCTTTCCTTGGTGCCTTGGGCATGGTGTGGTTTGGCGATGTTGGCTTGGTTCTCGGCATTCTCGCTGGTGGCTTCGTTGGCATGACAAATGGATTGATCATTTCATTGTTAAAAATCCCTTCGTTTGTCACCACCTTGGCTATGCTGATCATTGTTCGTGCACTCGTGATTATAAGCTCTGATGGTACGGCAATTTACATCACAACAGACAGTGGCGCCTCTGGGGGCAATATATCGTCCGTTACAGCGCCCTGGCTGCTTTCGATGGGTAAGTTCCCAGCTATCTTTATTCTCGCAGCCATTGTCGCGCTTTTTATGTGGGCGTTTTACGAGAAGACAGTGTTTGGTCAACAATTGCGGGCTGTAGGTGGCAATGAGAAGGTTTTGCGTCTTGTGGGTATCAACGTAACGACGTTCAAAATAAAGGTCTTTGCGGCAGCGGGTTTGATGGTTGGACTAGCTGCTTGCGTCAACCTTGCACGAGCAGGCGCTGCCACACCACAGGCAGGAATGATGATGGAGCTTGATGCCATTGCAGCCGTGGCCCTTGGGGGAACACCGCTTACTGGTGGCTATGGCAGCGTGGTCAAAACCATCATTGGTGCATTAACCCTCACGATTGTCCGCAACGGTTTAACCATTGCAGGCGTACCACCATCATGGAGCCAAGTTGCGCTTGGTTTACTGCTCATAGCAGCAATTGCAATATCCCTAAATCGCAGCAAAATTGACGTAGTCAAATAACCCGTTTGGATTTTAAATGAAGTCAGAGACCTCCACATTGACCTTAACGGGTCGTGTGGAGTTTTAAAAACGGCAGCCGTGTGAGCAAGCAATTTCCCGAAGCTTTTTGTGCTGCATTTTGCAAGGTGTTAAACATCCTATCTTAGACTAGATGAGTAAAACATTCAAAGTCCCAATGAATTACAAGTTTATAAGTTACATTCCACCGTTGCTATGTTGTATGTATTAATCAACGTCCGCACTGGGCCAAACTTTGAAGTTTGCAATATTGATTTTGGTATCTGCTTTTGGAGTGGATGCAGAAAGTAATTTGATCTAGCGCGAAGTAGAAGTATTTGACTAATGGGAGGAAAGTTTTGAATAAATTTATGAAATATGCCCTAAATATAGCACTTTATATTTACCCATAAAGTTACCCAAAATATGATAACCGTATGATTTATTGTTTGAAAACAATAGCATAAAATGTAGATATTCGGTCTCCAAAACCGTAGGTCGAGGGTTCGAACCCTTCTGCCCCTGCCATTGTTTCGACAAATCTGTTTAGGATGAACGCAATTTAAAATGAGTAATTTAGGATCTCGATTAAATCGTTATGTGTGCTTTAGGAAAATTGCCAGGTCCATCACATTCGTTCCTGTCGGACCTGTAATGATCAAATCGCCTGCTTGTGCAAGGTAGGAGCCTGAATCAGCGCGTTCTTGTGCTCCTTCTGCGCCAGGTAATTTTAAGTAAGTTTCTCCGTCCAAAAAAGCGCCAGCGGCATCGGTAGGGCCATCTGTTCCATCGGTGCCGGCAACTAAACCAACAATGTCATCCCGCTTGCTTATGTGCCGCGCAATCTCCAACGCGAGCGCTTGGTTGCGGCCACCTCGACCGGGGTTTTGGGGGAGAATTATAGTTGGTTCACCACCGTAGACGTATAATCCGGGTTTCCCATTTATGATTTCATTTGCAATCTGAGCTGCGATTTCGGGTACGTTCGCATACATATTTTCTTCGTTAGAAATAACGGTACGCCCGTTCAATTTGGCATTTTGCTCAATTGCGTTTCGTGCAACCGCATTTGAAGCAACAATGTCGCAACTATACGTAAAGCGTGCGTCATCGGGACGTGAGCCAACTCCTGAACCGATGATCCCTATACTGTCGCCAGCCACATCTGATATGGCGAGAACATTGACTTCTACGCCTCTATAAGACGCCAGTAATCCACCACCTTTGATAGCGGAAATGGATTTTCGACGTTTGTTGATTTCTTCAATGTCCAAACCTTCGGTCAGCGCAGCACTTGTCAGGGCTTCCAAATCTTCATATCGAAACCCGGTTTTCAGGTGCTCGACAAGTGAGGAAGCGCCTCCCGAAACGAGCATAAGCAGGCGGCTATCTGCGCCACAACTTGTGATGAAATCTAACGCGCCTTTACCTGCGTCCAATGAGGTTTTATCGGGCAGGGGGTGACTTGTTTCAAGTGCTGTTACATTGCCATTATATATTGCGCGCCCGATATGACCGGTTTTGGTAACGAGATATGTTGGCACGGATTTACGCCATTCACTTGGCAGTCCCTCAAACATTGCGGAGGCAGCTTTCCCGACAGCGAGAATGTGTGTCGGCTGGTGAAGCTTGTTGGCCGTTAGCCATGCATTCACGCTCGCATCACCTTTAACCGCTGCGACAGCCTCTTTAAAGAGTTGCAATAGTGTATTTCGTTGGGCTTCGTGCATCTTGTAAACTACATCTGAGCATAGGTTTGCCAAGGTGCAAATTCTGCATCACCAATATCAAGTTCTTCTGACCGCGTTTTATTACCTGAGGCTGTCTCCAGCATTGTGTTGAAAATTCGTTGGCCGGCTTCCGCCACCGTTTCGCTTCCATCAGCAAATGTTCCGCAATTGATGTCCATATCGTCCTGCATCCGCTTGTACATCGCGCTATTGGATGCAATCTTGATCGACGGCACGGGCTTATTACCATAGCAGGACCCGCGTCCAGTGGTGAAACAGATCATATTGCAGCCCGAAGCAACTTCTCCCGTGATGGAAACTGGATCATAACCGGGACTGTCGACAAACACCAAGCCCTTCTCGATGATCCTCTCACCATACTGGTAAACACCATTCAAATTTGTTGTCCCTGCTTTGGCAACGGCTCCCAGAGATTTTTCCAAAATTGTCGTCAAACCGCCCATCTTGTTGCCCGGTGTCGGGTTGTTGTTCATCTCAGAGCCGTGCTTTTGGGCATGATCTTCCCACCATTCCAACAAATTCACTAGCTTCTGGCCGGCCTTGGGCGAGGCTGCGCGATCAGTCAATAGATTTTCAGCCCCGTAGATTTCAGGTGTTTCCGCCAATGCGGCAGTCCCGCCGTTCTTGACTAACAGATCAACGGCATAACCCAACGCTGCGCTGGCCGTTATCCCTGAATACCCATCCGAACCACCACATTGTAACGCGACAGTTAGATGGGACGCGTCGATTGGCTCGCGCTCGGCCTTATTGGCCTTTTCCAAAGCTGTTTCCAGCCACAATAAACCTTTCTCAATGGATTTGCGTGTGCCACCTGCACTTTGTAGCGTGTAGTATTGAAAACTTTCATCGAGGGGTCTGCCATAAGCTTCGAGCATCAGAGGAATTTGGTTGGCCTCACAGCCAAGGCCCAACATCAAGACGGATGCGAAATTGGGATGTGTGGCGTAGCCCCAAATTGCGCGTTGGAGCTTGCGAAAAGCGTCGTCATCGGTACCGATGCAGCACCCCGCACCATGTACAATTGGAACAACACCATCCACGCCCGGGTATTTTTCCAACAGGCCCGAAAGCTCGGCTTCTCTTGCCAATAGTTTTGCCGCCGACGCCGAACAGTTTACCGATGTAACAATGCCTACATAGTTACGAGTGCCGACACCCCCATCTGCCCTGCGATAACCATTGAAAGTTGCCCTTTGTGACTGCGGCAGAATATTCGTATCCTGTGCATTCTCACCATAGTTCTCATTCCGGTGGAAGCTGGCCATTGCTACGTTTTGCGTGTGAACATGAGCACCTTGGGCGATGTTTTGCGTGGCGACGCCAATGATGCTGCCATATTTGGTGATCTGTTCACCGGCTTTGATCTCAGTTAGAGCCACTTTGTGCCCAGATGGTATGTTATCCTTAGCAACAAGACCAGATGGTGTAAGCGCTGTACCGTTTTCGATCTTTCGCGAAGCCACAGCGATATTGTCATTGTCATTTAAATTTAGGATAGGGGAAGTTGGCATGTTTTTTCCTGAGCTATGAGTGTACGCATTATTTTTGACGCCACCGATGATCATTTGTTTCTGTCTGGTGGCGAATTTAGTTTTCTAGGGTTACCTTTGCTGAAGCAGGGTTTTGGCATGGGCAACGGTGATCTCTCCAGTTTGTACTATCTTGCGGGCAACTTCATCGATCTGGTCGTCAACAGCACCAGCTGCGATCGCTATATTGCGGGCATGCAGGGCCATATGCCCCTTTTGTATTCCTTCCGTCGCTAAGGCGCGTAGCGCGGCCATGTTCTGAGCCAACCCCACCGAGGCAGCGACTTGTGACAACTCGCTCGAAGAGCTTACATCCAACAACTTGATGGCTGCTTGTGCTGCCGGGTGCGTTTTGGTAGCTCCACCAACCAGACCCAGTGCCATAGGTAGTTCGATTTTGCCTTCGAGAAAGCCGTCTTTTAATTCCCAGCGTGTCAGAGACGTATAACGTCCACTTTGCGCGGCAAAGGCGTGAGCCCCGGCCTCGATGGCGCGCCAGTCATTGCCTGTTGCCAGTACCACCGGGTCGATCCCGTTCATGATACCCTTGTTGTGTGTCGCAGCACGATATGGATCAACCAACGCCAGCGCGCAGGCTTCGACAATACCCTGCGCCACATCATTGCCACTTAGCGAACTGGTCTTGAGCGTCGCCGCATCAATTCTGACACGTGCTCTGACCAGCCTTTTGTCTGCGAGATTGGAAAGAATTCTCAGGCGCACATCGCCCTGGGCAATAGAGGCGATGGAGGGGGCAAGTCGCTCAGCCATACTATTGACAGCATTGGCGCCCATGGCGTCACGCACATCAACCAGCAAGTGAACCACGAGCATCGGACCGACAGGTGTGTCTGGAAAGCTATGCACCTCAATGCCGCGGCAACCGCCGCCCAACTGAACCAAAACGGTATCCACTTCGTTGGCCGCTTTGATCAGATCAGGCTCGGCTGCCGCCAGATCTGTCTTGGCGGCTTCCAGATCGGGAACACGCAAAACCTGAATTTGTGCTCGCATGATGGGATCATCTGCATCAGCAGTAAACCCGCCACTTTCACGGGCAATCCGGGCCATGTAAGACGCTGCTGCCACAACAGAGGGTTCCTCAACAGCCATGGGTATCAGATAATCTTTGCCATTGACCACGAAATTGGTGGCCACACCAAGGGGTAGCTCAAATTTACCGATGACATTTTCAATCATGCCATTGGCCAGTTGATCGCCTAAAACGTTTCCCCCAAGCGCAGCAATATCTGTGTTGGCGGCCTGTGCAACTGTCTGCAATCGTTCGTTCGGCATCAAATCACGCAGGCCTTCAAGTCGGGAATTGGTTATCGCTTTCATGGGCAATCCCTCTTGGATTGAGTTGCTTTGTGGCGCAATAGAACCATCAATTTTCTGTCTCTGTCTATTTGCGCTTCGGGAATTTCGGCAACAGGCGTTTTCTGTGATAATTCAGCTACGAGTTTTTCGTTGGCAATCTTGGCCCAATCAACTGTTTCATACGAGCCAATTCCGAAACCACGATACATTTTTCCATATCGCGCAACATAATCGTCAACGCCATCTGGCGCATTCAGGTGAATGGTCTGCATAGGCCCCATAAAAGACCAGCGAAGTCCCAGCCCATCACAAATTGCCTTATCCAGATCTGTAGCTGATACGATGCCGCTGCCCACCAGTTTAAACGCTTCTTCAAGCAATGCGCCTTGCAGGCGATTCACAATGAATCCGTCGATTTCTTCGTTCAGAACAATCGTTTCGCGGCGGCATTGAAGCATCAGCTCGTTTACCCTTGAGACGATGTTTTGGTCGGTCCATGGGGTAGGGACGATTTCGACCGCGGGAATAAGATGTGGTGGATTGATAGGGTGGACAACAAGGCACCGATGTCGGCCTGCAATGCCCTCGCAGTAACGTGAAGCCGATATGCCGGATGTTGAGCTCCCGATAGGTACGCTCGGAGCAGCAATCGCGTCGAGAGATCCCGTGATTTCTTTCTTAATACCAACATCTTCCGGGCCATTTTCCTGTACGTATACAGCTCCGTCTAAGGCTTCTTCAAGGTTTCCGGCGACTGAAATTCTACCCAAAATTTGCGGGACTTCATCGGTCTCTACTAGATTAAACTCAGCAAGATCCGAAATTCGAGGTTCCATCGCTTTAAGTGCTCGCTTAGCTGCATCAGAAGATGCGTCATACATTGCAACGTTAAACCCTGCCTGAGCGAACACAGCAGTCCAGCCTTGGCCAATCAATCCGCAGCCAATTACTGCAATCTTTTCCATGATCTTTTTCCTTATTGTACATGGTACGTAATCTGACGTTTAGTTAAAATGCGACTTCGCTACCGCCTTTGAGCCCAAGGATTTCCCGCGCTTCGTCAGGCGTTGCAACTTCCAAGCCAAGGCCTTCAATGATCGCGCGCACTTTGCGAACCTGTTCAGCATTGGATTTTGCCAATTGTCCACGACCAGCCCAAATGCTGTCTTCCAACCCAACTCGCACGTTGCCGCCTAATGTGGCCGACTGTGTTGCAATCCGGAATTGGTTGGCACCTGCGCCCAGCACCGACCAGCGGTAATCATCGCCAAACAGACGATCTGCCGTCCGTTTCATGTGCATGACATCCTCATGGTGCGTGCCAATGCCGCCGAGCAGGCCGAAAACGGATTGCACAAAGAACGGAGCCTTTACCAAACCACGATCGGCAAAATGCGCCAGATTGTAAAGATGCGAAGTATCGTAACATTCAAATTCGAACCGTGTTCCGTTGCCGTAGCAGGTTTCCAGAACATATTCGATATCTTGAAACGAGTTACGAAAGACAAGGTCACGTGATCCCTCAAGGTGCTCACGTTCCCAATCATGTTTGAACTCTTTGAATCGATTGAGCATCGTGTAGAGCCCAAAATTCATCGAACCCATGTTCAGAGAGGCCAATTCTGGCTGGTATTTAGCAGCAGGAGCCGCGCGCTCCTCAACGCTCATATATGGGCTGCCGCCCGTGGTAATGTTTACGACGGCATCTGTGCTTTGTTTTACTCTGGGTAAAAACTTGGCAAAGCCTTCAGGACTTTGGTCAGGACGACCATCTTCGGGATGACGTGCATGTAGATGTAGAATTGCCGCTCCGGCTTTGGCTGCTTCCAACGAATCTTTGATAATTTCTTCGGGTGTGACCGGCAGATGTGGCGACATGGATGGGGTGTGAATGGCGCCAGTGATAGCACAGGTGATAATGACCTTACCTGTGTGTTTGTTTGTTGTACTCATTTTAAAAAATTCCAATTTGGATCAAAGTGTTTCGACATTTGCGTCAACGCATAAGGACTGGCCCGAGAGATTTGCACCAGCGTCCGAAATCAAGAACGCCACAGTGGCAGCGACATCCTTGGGTGAGACCATGCGGCGCAAAGATATCTTTTGAAGATATTCGTCCTTCATTGTTTCATAATCGACGCCAGTTGCCTCAGCGCGGTCACGTATGACACCTTCCATCCTCGGACCCTCGACAATGCCGGGTAGAACAGCATTCACACGGATATTGTCCGGGCCTAGCTCTTTGGCTAGGCTTTGCGTTAGGCCGATCACGCCGAACTTAGCTGCTGAATACGGCGTTCTATAAGCGTAACCATGTTTCCCAGCGGCCGATGACATATTCACCAGCGCACCACCACCATTTGCCTTGATCATAGGGATGACCTTACGCGCGCAAAGAAATTGACCGGTTAGGCAAACATCAAGACAGTTTCGCCAATCTTTCGCAGACAAGTCCTCGAGATTGCCTGTTGGGCCGGCAACTCCAGCATTGTTCACTAATGCATCCAATTGACCGAATTTTTCACCAACAGTATTGAAGAAAGCCTCGACGTCGGATTCGTTTGAAACATCAGCCTGTATAGCGATGCAATTGCCAAGCTTACTGCTGGCCAATTGCAGTGCATCAGCATCAACGTCACAAATTGCGATTTGAGCACCTTGTGCGTACAGGAGATGAGCAATTGCATAGCCAATGCCACTGGCGCCAGCCGTGATGACGGCTTTTTTTTGGTTTAACCCAGGTAAGCGTATGGCATCGATGCCCAATGAAGAATCAGTTGAATGATCACCCATTTCTTTCTCCTTTATTTGCCGAATGTTGCATCTGGGACCCAAAGCACAAGATCTGGCCAGATGATCAACAGCGCTAGGCCGACGAGTTGCAAACCAACAAAGGGAATGATGCCTCTGTAGATTGTTCGAATAGTGATCTCGGGTGGGGCTACACCCTTGATGTAAAATAGAGAATATCCAAACGGCGGGGTCAGAAAACTAGTCTGTAAGTTGACCGCGACAAGCATGGCAAACCACAATAGTTGTTGCTCGCGCGAAATGCCCAGTCCAAAATCCAAACCTGCGACAATGGGTGCGAAAAGCGGAAGTATGATAAAGCTGATCTCCACCCACTCCAGAAAAAAGCCCATCACGAAGATCAACAAGAGAAGCAGGCCTAATGTACCATAAGCGCTTAGGTCAAAATGCAAGATGGCGTTTTCGATCATTTTGTCGCCCTTGAGGCCTTTGAACACCATCCCGAAGATCGTTGCACCAACCAGCACACCTAGGATCATCGCCGAGGTGTTGCCAGTTTCACGAACGCATGTGGAAAGCGTTTGAAATGTAAGTTTGCGATTGATGGCTGCTAGTATCATTGCGCAAATTGCACCAAGCCCTGCTGCTTCGGTTGGTGTTGCTGTCCCAGTGGCAATAGAACCTAAAACTGTCAGGATAAGAACAAGCGGCGCGAACAAATCGCGCAGAAGAGCCACCGCTAAGGAGCCTTCAGCGGGGATTTCCGTCGAAACAGGTGCATCATTTGGTTTTGTCAATGCAACGAAGACAATGTAGCCGATATAGAGACCACCCAAAAGCAAGCCAGGAACAATCGCCCCAAGAAAAAGCTCTCCAACGGAAATCTGGAGGATATCACCCACTAGTACAAGCATGATCGACGGTGGAATGAGGATGCCGAGCGTACCCGAAGCTGCAATCGTTCCAACAGCCAATTCAGGTTTGTATTTTTCACGTAACATGATGGGCAAAGCGAGCGTGCTGAGCATGACAACTGAAGCGCCGACGATGCCTGTGCTTGCCGCCATGATGATGCCAAGTAAAGCAACCGAAATGGCCAACCCGCCACGTTTACGACCCAGCGCTCGTTCAAGCGAATAAAGAAGATTTTGTGCAAGCCCCGACTTATCAAGCATCGCACCCATGAACACAAATAGCGGCACCGCGAGTAGCAACCAATTCTCGATAACCCCGGCGTAAATACGGGAGACCCCAATTTTGAGGAATGCGAAGGGCAGTCCTCCGATTAAGGCAAACAGAATACCGATACCTCCAAGGACGAAAGTTACCGGATAACCACTGAATATGCCGATGAGCAGGCACACAACCATCGTCAGAGGAATAATGTGCTCAATCATTGGTTCGCTTTCTTTGTAGACTTAAATAGTTTGAGAATATTTCGAATGGTCAATCCGATCCCGGCCAGAAACATCAGTCCAAATCCGATAGGGATGAATGCCTTTAGGACAAATCGGTTGTAGAGCCCGTCATAGTCCGAACCTTCGTTCATATTGAAGGAGCGATCAGTGAAGTCATATCCGTTGTAGACAACGATCGCGCAGAGCGGCAGTAGAAAGATAAGATGCCCCAAGATGTCTACGATGATCTTTTGCCGCTCGCTCATATTTTGCCGAATGAAGTCGACACGTACATGGGCATCGCTGACGATCGCTCCGGCCATAGTAAGCATCAGCATGATACCAAACAGGTGCCATTGAAGATCACCAAGGCTTGCCAAAGTTAGTTTTGAGCCAAACAGGAAGATATCATTTTCCCATTGGAAGATTGTGCCGACTTTTGCAGCTGAAAGTATAACGCTGATCAAAACGAGGACAAGAATTGGAACAATGAGCCAAGCCGCGGCCCGACCTATCCATACGATTCCGCGAAGCACCGTATGGACAGGGTTTATGCCGCGATCTGGACTACTTGAAGGTGAGTCCATATCAGTTGCCATTTTGGCTTACTCGGCAGGGAGAGTTTGAAGCGAAGTCCAACGACCCGATGAGGCTACGAAAGCTTTCATTGAATTATAAGCTTCACCATATAGCGGGTCCTTTTCAGCTTCTGTGCCTAATACTCGCTCTGTTGCAACCCGCAGCTCCGCCAAAACTTCATCTGGGAATGTTTTTACGATCGTACCACCAGCCTCAAATTCTTCAATTTGCGGTGTTTGTGCGGATGGGGCGTATTGCAAAGTCCATGCAAGGCTGACCTGACAAGCTGCTTCATACATGGCTTGTTTTTCGGAACCCATGTCATTCCAAACATCCATGTTGATCATAAGAACATCGGCGCTGCCTGGCTGGTGCCAACCAGGGTAGTAATAGAACTTGGCGATCTCGTTAAAGCCAAGGTTTTTATCAATGATTGGTAGGGAAAATTCTGTTGCATCAATGCGTCCACGCTCTAGCGCAAGGTAAATTTCGCTAGCAGGCAAGTATTGCGCTGAGGCGCCAAATTCATTTAGCACACGTGCTCCTACACCAGCCATTCGCATCTTTAAGCCATTAAAGTCTTCGACAGAAGTAATCTCTTTGTTGAACCAACCACCAGGCTCTGGATTGGTGACGTGGCAAGCCAGAACTTTGACATTTAAGTCGTCAAAGCCACGCTGAACGATCTCAAGACCACCGCCCACATGCAGCCAAGCAGCTAGAGATTCCGGTCCTGCACCAAATGGTGTGGCACCAATTTGCGCAACGGGTACTTTGCCGCCCCATTGACCGAGGAAACTCCAACCAGCTGGAATAGCGCCTGAACTAACATTTTCAAGGATCTCTCCGGCAGGAACCAGTTCACCAGAACCAAATAGATTAAGACCTACATCTCCACCGCTCATATCTCTGAGGGTTTTGTCCATCAATTTAGCGCTGTCTGCCAAGAATGTTAGATCCTTGGGTATGCTCATATGCACGTCCAGAGTATCGGCTGCCGCTGATTGTGATGCGCCAACTGCAATTGCGCCAGCGACTATAGCCGCGCTTAAACCATTAAATTTCATTTGTTATTCCTCCCATTTGCGTCACTTTTGATGGCACTATGTCCTCAAAAGTAACGACTGATTTTTGATCAATAAAATTTCAATAATTGATTTTTGATCAAAAATCAAGAAGCAAAATATATCGAGCAATTCATTTGAGATCTGTGGTTAGCGGTAGGTGGGAGAGAGAATTGCTATTGGAAAGCGCAAACTGCACACTTTAGCGCGTGGTCTCGCCTGAGAACATTGTTCTGACGAGTACGTCATATGCATCTGAGATATCATCGACGAGAGCATCTGAGGCACCTTTTACATCACCTTCACGAACATAATGTACGATCTTACGGTGATGGCTGTTGGAAACCTTGTATTGGCTCTCGCGCTCCAATTGATAAAGGTGCGGGCTGACGCGCAGCCAGAGCGTATCGACTATATCGATCAACACAGGGGAGTGCGATTGTTGATAGAGTCTTAGATGAAACTCGTAATTGGTTTTGATATAGCCTCTAATATTACCAGATTGTTCGGTTTTTTCGAGCCGTTCCAGCAATGCCTCCAGATCAGCGATGAATGCATCGTTCCGATTCTGCAGTGCCCATTTGACAGCTAGCACCTCTACCTCAAGGCGAACATCGCGCAAGTCTGTCAATTCTTCATACCCCAGGCTTGGCACACCTACTGAGCGGCCTGAGACATTTGCAACCACACCAATGGCAAGAAGCCGCGTCAACGCTTCACGTACGGGCATTGCGCTGACACCAAAGGCCTCGGCGACACGCGCAACACGAACAGCCTCGCCAGGTGTAAACTCACCTTCTCGCAGTAGCATACACAACCGATCGTAAACTTGATCGTTTAATTTGTCTTTATGGATTGGTTTAGCGTTTTTAAACATGTCGCGTGTCTTCGCATATTTTTGGCGTAGAAGTCCAGAGTTCAGTTGGTGATCGTAAATTTACGAGTTAAGTGCTGGTTTCAGAGTGGAAGTCTTTAGAATGCACGTTCGCTAACTTCTTTCGATTCGTGGGAGAACCGCATGTAATAGATAGGTCAAGCTTGATTGACGAATTTTGGACAAACCTATCCAGCTAACCACAATGTGTTTGCTTTCGGTCGATATAGGTAATTTGAACAAGAACATAGTATTCGCCTTCAAAAGAAACAACGCATCTAATTAATGTTTCTGCCAGAAGTTTAATAATTAATTTGAACACGGTCTAAAAAGTAGGTCGAGGGTTCTAACTCTTCAGCCCCTCACAAGAGCCAATCTATAGTTAGGTCATTATGAGGGGGCTGGGAAGTTCTTAACCCAGAATTCCAGGTAAGTTGAGGTTATGGAGGCGGGCACAATCTTTGGCGTCCTCATATCCAGCGTCTGCATGTCGCCACACGCCGGAGGCCGGGTCATTCCAAAGAACGCGGTTTAGTCGCCTTGCGGCATCTTCTGAACCATCGGCCACAATTACGACACCAGAATGCTGGGAAAAACCCATTCCAACACCGCCGCCATGGTGAATGGATACCCACGTCGCGCCAGAAGCCGTGTTGACCAGTGCATTGAGGAGAGGCCAGTCAGATACGGCATCGGACCCATCCATCATAGCTTCAGTCTCGCGGTTTGGCGATGCGACTGAGCCACTATCAAGGTGGTCACGACCAATCACAACGGGTGCTTTTAGTTCGCCGTTTGCGACCATTTCATTGAATTTTAGTCCGGCACGATGGCGATCTCCCAGCCCGATCCAGCATATCCGCGCTGGTAATCCCTGGAACGAAATTCGTTCTTGCGCCATGTCCAGCCAGGTATGCAGATGTTTGTTTTCAGGAAATAATTCTTTCATTGCCGCATCGGTTTTATAGATGTCTTCCGGATCACCCGACAATGCAACCCAACGGAATGGGCCGATACCTTTGCAGAACAGCGGTCGAATATAGGCTGGAACAAAACCCGGGAAAGTGAAAGCGTCTTCCAACCCTTCTTCCAGTGCCATCTGTCGGATATTGTTGCCATAATCTACAGTTGGTACGCCATCATTCCAAAAGTCTACCATGGCAGAAACCTGATATTTCATCGAGGCTCTTGCTGCTTTTTCAACTTCATTGGGGTCAGTTTCGCGCATGTTTTTCCATTGAGCCATCGTCCAGCCTTGCGGTAGATAACCGTTGATTGGATCGTGCGCGGAGGTTTGGTCTGTCACAATATCCGGGCGAATGCCACGATCATAAATCTGCCGAAAAATATCGGCTGCATTACCCAGAAGACCGACAGATTTTGCTTCTCCAGCTGCTGTCCACCGCTCGATCATCTCCATCGCTTCGTCCAGCGTTTCTGCCTTCTCATCCAGATATTTGGTGCGCAGGCGAAAATCAATACTGTCTGGATTACATTCCACTGCAAGGCAACACGCGCCTGCAAAAACGGCTGCCAGTGGCTGTGCTCCGCCCATGCCGCCAAGACCGCCAGTTAAAATCCAGCGACCCTTTAGATCACCATCATAATGTTGCCGACCAGCTTCAATAAAGGTTTCATAGGTGCCTTGAACAATGCCTTGCGTGCCAATGTAAATCCAGCTTCCAGCGGTCATCTGACCGTACATCATAAGGCCCTTGCGATCGAGTTCGTTAAAGTGCTCCCAATTGGCCCAGTGCGGCACAAGATTTGAGTTGGCTATCAAAACACGGGGTGCATCTTTGTGCGTTTGCACAACTGCCACAGGCTTGCCAGATTGCACCAACATGGTTTGGTCTTCATCCAGTTTTTTAAGCGTGTCGATCATCAGGTCAAAATCTTTCCATGTCCGCGCAGCGCGGCCAATGCCACCATAAACCACAAGTTCATGTGGGTTCTCAGCAACATCAGGGTGCAGGTTGTTCATCAACATGCGAAGGGGAGCCTCTGTCGTCCAATGTTTTGCGTTCAACTCTGTGCCTGTTGGCGGATATATGTCACGTGAATTTTTGCGCTGATCGGTCAATTGGGTCTCCAATTTGTCAAGGATATTAAGATGTTGCTTAGAAGGGCACGTAATGGTTCCGCTCGCTCTGGCAGATACGTCCATGGTGCCTTTTCTATCATGTAGTTGGCTTGCGCAATTTCCATTTGTATTGCGTGGACGCTCGTTTTGGGTTTCCCATAATGGCGTGTTGTCCAGCCGCCTTTAAACCGCCCATTTAAGATATTTGAAAAAATCTCGGAATCTTGGCATTCTTTTGTAACAAGCGCTTCAACGGAGCCGTCGCATGTCGTGCCGTTATTGGTGCCAATGTTAAGATCCGGCAGGCGATTTTCAAACAGAAAGGGAATTTCCCCTCGGATTGAGTGACAGTCATATAGGATAGCAAACCCGTGTTTGGATTTAACTCGCGCTATCTGGTCTGCCAACGCTGTGTGATAGGGCTTGTGGTAAGTCTCACAACGATGATTAATTTCATCCTCATCCGGCTCAAAACCATCTTTATAGATTGTACGACCATCAAAATCAGTCAGCGGACAGAGCGTTGTTGTATTTTGTCCCGGATAGAGGCTTTTTCCCGCTGGATCACGGTTTACATCAATAACATAGCGATGGATAGGAGTGCGCACTGTGGTCGCATCTGCCAAGCCATCATAGAGGTTATGAATATGCCAATCGGTGTCGGCCAAAGCTCGGCCGACCGGGTTAAGTTTGTCGGTAATATCATCTGGAACAATAGTTCCCGTGTGCGGCAAACCAAGGATTAAAGGCGAACTACTTTCGGTAATTTCAATATTGATCAAAGCCTCACCTCACAGCTTGCCGCAGCTACAAGGTCACCCTCACGCACTAATTTTGAAGCCAATTCCAAGTCAGCCGCCATATGGCGGTCTTCATCAAGAGCTGGCACTTTGGCGCGGATACATGCGACCACGGATGCAAGGTTTTGTGCAGTTTTAAGCGGTGCCCGCGCTTCAATCCCTTGAGCGGCACAAAGTGCTTCTACGCCCAGTATGGTTGAAAAATTCTTGTTCATACGCATCAAGCGCCGCGCAGCATGAGCTGCCATCGATACATGGTCTTCTTGGTTGGCTGAGGTGGGCGTGCTGTCTGTGGAGCAGGGGTTTGCGAGGAATTTGTTTTCGCTCATGAGTGCTGCGGTTGTAACCTCGGCAATCATAAAACCACTATTAAGACCAGGTTTATGTGTGAGGAATGCAGGCAGACCAAAGCTCATCACCGGATCAACCATCATGGCAACTCGTCTTTGCGAAATTGCACCAATTTCGGCAATTGCGAGCGCGATTTGATCAGCTGCAAATGCCACTGGTTCCGCATGGAAATTACCACCAGAGACAATCATTCCGGCGTCAGCTAAAACAAGTGGATTATCGGTCACGGCATTTGCTTCAATCTCCAGTGTTTGGCTGGCAAAACGCAAAATATCTATTGCGGCACCCGCAACTTGCGGCTGACAACGAATACAATAGGGGTCTTGCACTCTTAGATCGTCTTCACGGTGACTCTCGCGAATTTCACTTCCTTTGAGCAATCGGCGCGCTTCATTGGCGGCTTCAATTTGCCCGCGATGGCCACGCAATGTGTGAATTTCAGGCTGTAGTGGTGCTGTGGACCCCATAATCGCATCGGTCGACATGGCACCTGTAATCAGTGCGGTACAGGCCATGCGCCATGCATCAAACAGTGCCGCCAATGCTGATGCGGTGGAGAATTGCGTACCGTTGATCAGGGCTAGACCTTCCTTCGGACCAAGGGCGAGGGGTGTAAGTCCCGCCTTTTTAAGAGCTTGTGCACCTGACATGCGAGTACCTTTATAAAAGGCTTCACCTTCTCCAATCATCACGGCTGCCATATGTGCAAGCGGAGCAAGATCACCCGATGCGCCAACGGAGCCTTGCTCAGGGATTAGAGGCAAAACATCCTCCGCAAGCATATCCTCAATGAGTGTCACTGTTTCAAGTGCTACGCCTGATGCGCCGCGCCCAAGAGAAAGCAATTTTAGCGCCATCATCAATCGGGTTGTTGAAGGTTCAATAGGTTCTCCCACGCCACAGCTATGTGATAGGATCAGGTTACGCTGTAGGGTGCTTGTATCCTCGTGGGCAATTTTGACCGAAGCAAGTTTTCCAAATCCTGTGTTAACGCCATATACCGCTGCGCTACCCGCCGCCGCTTTTGCCACCATGTTAAAAGAGGCTTTGATGCCTTGTTGCGCGGTTGGTATGAGTTTTACCGGGCAGGAACTTCGCCAAATGGTTTCCAGTTGCTCGAGTGTAGCTTGTCCTGGGGTGAGGATCATAAAATATGCTTTCCGTTAAAAACACGAGAGTGAAGGGGGTTAAATCCGATACGATAAGCAAGTTCGGATGGATATGAGATATTCCAAATGGCAAGGTCTGCGCGATTGCCTTTTGTAAGGGTTCCGCAGTCTGTTAGTCCCAATGCACGTGCTGCATTTATGGTTGCGCCACGCAAAGTCTCCTCCGGTGTCATTTTGAACATTGTGCAAGCCATATTCATTGCCAAAAGCAGAGAGCACATGGGAGATGAGCCGGGATTGGCATCTGTTGCAACCGCCATATCCACTCCATGAGTGCGAAACGCTTGGATGGGTGGCTGTTTGGTTTCACGCAAGGTATAATATGCGCCGGGCAAAATCGTTGCGACGGTGCCTGATTCTGCCATCGCTTTCGCGTCCTCTTCCATCGCATATTCCAAATGATCTGCTGACAATGCGCCACGGGACGAAGCCAATTGGGTGCCACCCATATGGCTGAGCTGCTCTGCGTGCAGTTTGACCGGTAGTTTAAGAGCTTCCGCTGCATCAAAAACACGACTTATCTGATCAGTGGTAAAAGCTATTCCTTCGCAAAATCCATCAACAGCATCTACCAATCCCTCCGCATGAGCGGAAGTTAGAGCGGGAATGCAAACGTCATCAATGTAAGTGTCTGCCTGTCCTGCATACTCTTTTGGAACGGCATGAGCGGCAAGAAAACTTGTTTTAATACGCACCGGGCGCAAGGTTGCAAGGCGGCGTGCGGCGCGAAGCATTGAAAGCTCACTTTCAAGCGATAGGCCGTAACCGGATTTGATTTCGATGGTGCTGACCCCTTCGGCCAGCAGAGCATCCAGACGAGGAAGTGCCAATGCAACAAGTTCGTCTTCGCTGGCATTTCTGGTCGCGGATACCGTGGAGTTAATGCCGCCCCCGGCGCGTGCAATCTCTTCATAGCTTGCACCGAGCAAACGCATCTCAAATTCCTTGGCGCGATTCCCGCCATAGATCAGATGTGTGTGGCAATCGATCAGAGCGGGCGTAACGGTGCGACCTTCCAGGTCTATCGGTTCTGCACTGTTCTTTGGTGCATCCATTTGGTGACCGACCCATGCAATTTTACCGTCTTCAATAAGGATTGCCGCATCTTCGATCAGTCCATATGGGCCGTCCAAGGACATGGTTGCAGCGGTTAAATTGTGCAGCAATATTTGCATATTCTACTGAACCTCAAATATATTATGTTTGCTCATTTTTTTATTATGTGCAAACATATAAGAATATACACGAATTGGAGTCAAGAGAACAAAATGCAGAAAATTTGGGCAGAACGTGCACTTACACCGGACGGCTGGCAAACCAATGTTTTGATTGATGTCGATCAAGATGGGAGAATAAAGCAGGTGACGCCCGATTCACCGCTAGATGGTGTAGGGGATGCTGAAAAATATAGTTGCATCCTGGCTGCACCCGCCAATGCCCATTCTCATAGTTTTCAACGAGCAATGGCTGGATTGACCGAGCAACGCGGCGCAAGCAAAAGTGATAGCTTTTGGAGCTGGCGACGCCTCATGTTCCGTTTTTTGGAAGAGATAACACCAGAGCAGGTTCAAGCAATTGCGGCCTATGTACAGATGGAGATGCTGGAAGCAGGATATGCGACAAATGTGGAGTTTCACTACCTTCACCATGCACAAGGCGGCCAACCCTATGGTCAACTTGGCGAAATGGCTATGCGAATTACAGAAGCCGCAAAGCAAACAGGCATCGGTCTATCGCTTTTACCAGTTCATTATCAATATGGTGGATTAAACAAACGCGTTCCCGTGAGTGGTCAGGATCGATTTTGCAACGATTTAGACCGCTTTAGGACATTAGCGTCAGACTGTGCTGGTTTGGTTCGCAATGGCGCAAGTGACTGGTCCAGCGGTGTTGCGCCCCATAGTATGCGTGCTGTTGCGCCTTCGGATCTTAAACAAATGGCCACGTTATTTCCAAATGGCCCCATTCACATGCATCTGGCCGAACAAATTCCAGAAGTTGAGGAGGTTGTCTCAGAGCTAGGCGCGCGTCCAGTTGAGTGGGTTTTGGACCAAATTGGACCAGATGCACGTTGGCATTTTATCCATCTTACGCAGATGTTGCCGCATGAAACCGAGCAATTGGCAAAAACTGGTGCAACGGCTGTCTTATGTCCAATTACTGAATCTAGTCTTGGCGATGGTATTTTCGACGGGCCGCGGTGGTTTGATGTTGGTGGTCGCGTTGCCATTGGGTCTGACAGTAATATACGTATCTCTCTTTGTGAGGAATTGCGCACTCTTGATTATTCTCAAAGGCTTCGGGACAATTCTCGTGCGGCATTGGCAACGTCGGAATTTTCAACCGGGCGCAGGCTTTATGATGCCGTCCTGCAAGGGGGGGCGGCAAGTGCGGGTCGCCAGACTGGAGCATTAAAAGCAGGTTTCTGGGCCGACATGTTAGCGTTCGATATGAAGCATGCGGATCTTTGCGGACTTCATCAGGACAAGCTGATCGATAGTTTTGTCTTTACCGGAGATAACCGGATGATTACAGATGTGTGGAGTGCAGGACGGCATATGGTTTCATCTGGCAGGCATATACATAAAGACGAAATTACCAACGAATATCTACGCGCTGTAAAGGGGTTGAGGGAAGAGTTTTGAACCAGATAAGCATTAATTCCTGGCAGGGTGTTCAAGAGGAAGTTCTTCGCCGCATCAGAAACCGTGTTTGGAAGCCCGGCGCGCAAATCCCCAACGAAATGGATCTTGCTAAAGAATTCGAATGTTCTCGCTCCACCGTCAACCGCGCACTCAGAGAGCTTGCCGAAAATGGATTTCTAGAGCGGAAACGAAAGTCGGGTACACGAGTTGCAAGGCATCCCGTTGCAAAAGCTGTTTTAGATATCCAGATCGTGCGAAATGAAGTAGAGGATCGCGGGTCCGTTTATAGCTATGGAATGTTAGGGCGCGAAATTAAGATGCCGCCAAATGGCGTTACCTTTGCGTTAGAACAATCTCGTGGCGAAGAGATGTTGCATATCGTTGCGCTCCATATGGCTGATGGCGCGCCTTATGCGCTTGAAGATCGCTGGATAAGTCTAAGCACGGTACCAGAAGCTCGAAATGTGGATTTCACCATTCATTCTGCAAATGAATGGCTCTTGGAAAACATCTCGTATGATCGGGCAGCTTTGACAATCTATGCAGGTTCAGCCAGTAAATCCCAACAGGAACATTTGAATATACCGCACAGTTCTCCGCTTATGCATCTAGAAAGACAGACATGGATTGCCAATAAAGCAGTGACTCATGTTATTTTATCTCATATGCCGGGTCATCGTATTGTAAGATCGATAACAAATTAGGTGTTCCGAACCTAGCACTATTGCCTTCTTTTGGCTCCTGAGAATGCGATAATCTCATCTACTAGAATGTCGAGGCCATCAACGATCGAAATGTCCGATTTTATCTGCTTGCTGAGCAATGAAAATTCTGTGCAACCTACCAATATTGCGCAAGCGCCGCGGTTCTTCAGCCGTATAACTTCTTCATCTAGCAAAGCAAGATCATCAGCGCATGGACCGGCCTTCTTAATCCGCTGAATAGACGCTAAGATGGCTGTTGTATTTTCTGGATAAATGGCAGTTAAGCCAACATCCTCAAGCAGCGATTGAAAAAGACCAATTTGTTCTGTGGCAGGAGATGCCAAAATCCCTACTCTTGAGCCTGCGGGAAGTAGCTTTGCAAGATGTGCGCAAGTCAATTTTGGCATGTGAATAAGCGGGATTTCAGAGCTTGCCTCCACCCAATCAGCATAATAGTGCGCTGTATTACAGGGTATAACTAATGCCTCTGCGCCGGCAACTTCAAGCCGTGCTGCCATATCCGCAAGGGTAGGTCCGGGGTTAACCCCGCTTTGTTTAATGAGGTGCTCAATACGAGACGGAACTTGCGGGTTCATGTCTATAATCATCGGAACCTGATCTTTATCATCTTCGGCAAGTGTTGCCCCATGTACACGCTGCATCAATGCAATGGTTGCTTCAACACCCATGCCGCCAAGCATGCCGATGCGGCGCAACTTATCTGACTTTGTATCTTTCATTTGCATTTTATTGAGACGCATGGTGTTCTCCAAAATTTTGTTTTGCTCATATTATCAATTGAAAAATACGTTTCATAATGCGAAATTCCGCATATAATATGCAAAAAATGCAAGTTATGAATGAGGTGAGTTATGCGACTTGAATGGATAGAAGACATATTGGCTGTGCTTGACCATGGCTCACTTGCACACGCTGCGGAAAAAAGGTTTTTGACGCAATCCGCATTCACCCGCCGTATTCGACTTATTGAAAATAGTGTTGGTGCAGTTCTGTTTGATCGCACTCGTAAGCCCGTCACATTAATGCCCGGTGTTGCCGCATTGGAGCCAGAACTACGTGACCTGTGTAGCCGGCTGCAACGTTTGCAAAATACAATGAGAGAAGTATCAAACCCGCATGGTCATACGGTCACAATAGCATGTCAACACGCACTAACAACGCTGCTATCATCAAAACTTGCTGGGGTTCTTCGGCCACAGAAACGAAAAGTACGTGTTCGATCCGGCGATGGTGATGAATGTTTAATGCTTTTACTTTCGGGGGAAGTTGAGTTTGCAATGATGTATGACACGCTTGGTATTCGTAAGGCTGTCGTTCCCAAGGCATTTGAATCCATATCACTTGGAGTGGATACGCTGATACCAGTATGTGCACCATCCATGCGCTCAGCAGCGGAGCAGAATGAAGTTCCAGTCATCAGTTATCCGTCGGATGTGTTCTTGGGGAAGGTGTTTGAACGGGCAATTGTTCCCCAATTGCCATCGGGTGTAACAGTGTCCCCTAAAGCTGAAACATCATTGACACTTGCCATGTTACAATTTGCGATTGACGGTTATGGCGTCGCTTGGTTGCCAAAATCGCTTGTTTTTGATCACATAGATGAACAGCGCCTAATCAGTCTCAGCTCAGTTTTGCCTGAACAGGAGTTGGGGATCAAAATGTTCAGTCTTACCGATGCTCGCAATGAACAACATAATTCCGTATGGTTGGATTTGTCAGAAATCTCTCATCATAACTAAGATCACCATTCAAAAATTAATTAAAGATTGATAATCTGTATGGGTTTAATATGCCATATGCTGACAAGTTTCCCCAATCCAGACAGCAAGTTTTATGTTCTTAGTTATTCCAATTTATGAGTGTTTAAAAATACACTTTTTGAGTGTTATCCAGAATATACATCTCGATTTTTCCTTGTTTTCTTTCTGGGCTATCCAACTCTTAACGTGCATATATCAGGCAATATAGCTTAAAAAGTTATAAAATTCAGTCTACTATTTAGCTTAACCTTTTTAAAAAAGGTAATTTTCCTTTTCCATTTAGTGTACCATCACACGTGGGAGTTTTCGTCTATATGCCGGATTCTACCCAATGAACTGATGGATGAGTGTCCGTGAGTTCATATAAAAGGGGACAAAAACAGGAGAAGATATGATGTCTACTAAATTAGTAGTCGGCCTTGACGGACATGGTTCGGGCGAGCGGGCGCTTGCTTATGCCAAAAAACTGGCCGAACTCATTGGCAGCTGTGAAGTGCTGGTCGTTTATGTGGTGGAATGGTCACCATTTTCATTCCAAACCGCAGAAGAAAACGCCGAACGTCATAAACGCAGGGAACAAGAAATTTCCTTGGCTATGGAGCGGGTTGTTGATCCTGCCGTTGCTCAGCTTCGCGACAGCGGTTTAACCGTACGTGGTTTGGTGAAGCATGGTGATGTTGCAGAGACGTTGAGTCGTATTTCTGATGAAGAAAATGCGGAACAAATCATCGTCGCGCGTTCATCTGAAGGGGGGATATCCAACCGTATTTTTGGCAGTTCCACTTCTAACCTGGTTATGAGCGCATCCGTGCCTGTAACCGTCGTAAACTAGGGGGCAGCCAAAATGAAAATGCTTAAAACAATCTCTTTAGCAATAATCACCTTTTTATCTGTTGTCTTGCCGACTTATGCGCAAGAAGCAATGACACTTGATCAAAAAGTAAATGAGGTATTTGCAACTGTAACCGGACCATTTGTAAGTCTGATCTTTGCACCCATTCCGGGGACATCATTCCCCTGGATCGTAATGTGGCTCGTCATAGCTGCGACCGTGTTTACGCTGTATTTCGGGTTTGTTCAGTTCCGTTACTTCAAACATGCGGTCAGCCTTGTTAAGGGTGATTATTCAGACCCAAATGATGCCGGTGAAGTTAGCCATTTCCAAGCTTTAGCAACAGCGCTTTCCGGTACGGTTGGTCTGGGTAACATTGCAGGTGTTGCCGTTGCTGTCGGCATCGGTGGACCCGGTGCAACCTTTTGGATGATCTTGGCTGGCCTTTTAGGTATGGCATCAAAGTTTACCGAATGTACGCTGGGTGTAAAATATAGGAATGAATATGCAGATGGCACCGTTTCCGGTGGCCCGATGTACTATATTTCCAAAGGTTTCAAAGAACTTGGTTTACCAGGTGGTAGATTTCTTGCGGTTCTATTCTCTGTTTTCTGTATCTTGGGTGCACTTGGCGGTGGTAATATGTTCCAGGCCAATCAGGCGCATGCGCAAATTAGCGGAATTGTTGGAGATTATCCGGGTTGGATCACGGGCATTATTTTTGCCGGTGTTGTTTTTGCCGTCATCGTCGGTGGCATCAAGTCAATCGCCAGTGTTACCGAAAAAGTCGTGCCTTTCATGGGTATTCTTTATGTTGGTGCAGCGCTTATAATCCTTCTTGTCAATTATGACAAAATTGGTTGGGCCTTTAGTCAAATCTTCGCTGGTGCATTCACTGGTTTAGGTGTTGCAGGTGGCTTTGTTGGCGCTCTTATTCAGGGTTTCAAACGAGCAGCCTTCTCCAACGAAGCTGGAGTGGGATCTGCAGCGATTGCGCACTCGGCGGTGAAAACCAATGAGCCTATTACTGAGGGGTTTGTGTCACTACTCGAGCCGCTAATCGATACAGTTGTTATTTGTACTATGACGGCGTTGGTTATCACAATCTCCGGTCAGTTGGTTATGGATGCCGAAACCGGAAACTTTGTGCTGAATGAGGCAGGTAATGCTATTCAGACGGTAGGTGGTACATCAGGCGTTGCTCTCACATCTGCAGCCTTCGGAGCATCAATCTCATGGTTCCCGTTTTTGCTTGCTATAGCCGTCGTATTGTTTGCATTTTCGACTATGATTTCATGGTCGTATTACGGCTTGAAAAGCTGGACATACCTCTTTGGAGAAGGAAAAAGATCTGAACTTACGTTTAAATCAATCTTCTGTATCTTCATTGTGATTGGTGCGGCAGCTAGCTTGGGCCCGGTTATCGATTTCTCTGATGCCGCGATCTTTGCAATGGCAGTTGTGAACATCTTTGCCTTGTACTTCCTGATTGGTTTGGTGAGAAAAGAGCTCGCTTCCTATAGCTCACGATTGGCATCTGGCGAGATCAAAAAATTCAATTCATAACAAGATGATATGATTTGAATTTGCTTTTGATGAGGGGCGGCATAATTGCCGCCCTTTTACATGTTTATTATGAAAAACGTGCACCTAGATGCACTAAAGTGACGTAACAATGTTCCGAGCATGATTTGGGTAGTGCATTAACTAGCGCGGGTTCTCACCCTAGTTTTATTTCCCGCGAAGCTCCATTTCGAACTGGCGTTTATCTTCCAGAACCTTCGCTAGGACCTCTTTGCTGGCATTTTCACGCGTATCATGTTTGCCGCTCCAAATAACCATTTCGATGACGAGCGGAGCTAGGTCGTGACCTTTTTCAGTCAACTCATATACAAAACTACGTCGATTGTTAGGATCTCTTGATTTATCAAGAATTCCAAGGTTGGTTAGCTTCTTCAATCTATCATTGAGAATATTCGATGCGATGCCTTCTTCAGCTTCCAGAAAGTCGCTGTAAGTCTTGTTACCCCTAATCATGATATCCCGAATGACCAGTAAGCTCCAGCGGTCACCGATAATATCCAATCCGTAAGCGATAGGGCATCCAGATGATCTTATTTGTTCATTTTTGCTCATGAATTGAAATATATATTTTTTACTTGCAAAATGCAATACGTAAGCTTAATTATCACGTATTGCATTTTGCAAGTTAATAATAGGAGATAAAAATGCCACTCACTCTAAGTTATTCAGAATCTGTTCTGGATAAAAGTTTAATTCAAGAAATTGGAAAAAAGATCACGGACGCGTTCCTTAAATGGCATGACCTTACGGGTAATAGCGTGATGACACCAAACATCACAATGCATATCCAAGAATACGGCGATGGCTTGACACTTGCGGGAGGTGTTTCTGTTCCGGGAATATGGTTGGAATGTTTAACACCGTCATTTGCGCTGGCTGATAGGTCAATACAACAAGGCTTCTTCGCTGAGGCGACCGACATTTTAGAACAATACAGTCAGGGTCGAGTTGAACGTCGGCAAATCTACACCAACCTAGTGCATACAGTAGATGGGTCATGGAATTTAGACGGTCGAGCCATGACGAATGCGGAATTAGAAGAGGCAATTTCGCAGGGCTAATGCCAATTTATGAACGTGTTCAGCCCAACTGTTGGAACAATTTCCAACAGTTGGAGCCTTGACTAATGGAGATATGTACATGGACAAGACCAAGTAGGATATTGCACACCATGTTACGTGTGAGTGATCTTGATCGTTCAATTGATTTTTACTGCCAAATTCTTGGGATGGAGGAGGTCCGGCGAGAAAGCTTTAGTGACAGTAGATTTACTCTGGTGTTTATCGGATATCAAAGCGAGCAGGAAGCTAGTGTTATCGAGTTGACCTATAATTGGGACGAAGGATCTTTTGTACGTGGAAACCAGTTTGGGCATATAGCCCTTGAAGTGGATAGTTTTGAAGAAATAAACGAACTGTTTTCTGAATGCGGTATTTCCTACCTTAGGGAACCTGGCCCAATGAAATCTAAAAATGACGCTGGCGATCATCCGGAAACTATTGCTTTTATTGAAGATCCTGACGGCAATATACTTGAATTAATTGAGAAAAAATGAGGTGAAGCATAAGATACAGCATGTGATCAACCACCCAATGCATTTTTTGTAAATTTCACCGTTGTTTTAACATTGGAGAGAAAGAATATTGACAAGAGGGAGTAATTTGTTCATGTTGTGTTCTTTATTGTCACATCCAAAAAGTGAAATATAATATGATCAGGGGAAGTTGTCTGTGCGGGAATATTAAGTTTCAAATTTCTGGCGAACCATATTCGCTCAGTTATTGCCACTGTTCAAGATGCCGCAAAGCTGCTGGCGTGTTCTCCGCAGTGCTGATTGGCAAGTCCGATGATCTTGTCATCACGGATGGGCAAGATGAAATTGGTAAATTCAAAGGTGGGCCAGATGCCAAATTTGAGCGGTGTTTTTGTAAGGAATGCGGCACATCATTGGGTGATATGAATTCTGGAGATATATATGTGGTCGCAGCTTCCGCTCTGGATGATGATCCCAAGATACGCCCTTCACTTCACATCCACACAGCTTCAAAACCAGACTGGTATGAAATCGATGATGATTTAAAGAAATTTTCTGGAGACTATGTGTCTGAGGATTAAGTTTCGATGATTTTCGTATCGTTCACACAAATACTTTAATGAAATTAATAACTTGAAGAGGGTCGTCGATTAGCTGCTAAAAGGTGTTTGTTTTATCGGTAATCAGGAATAGAATAGTTAATCAGGTGTTTTCTAAGACATTTGTCGAAGAAAGAAATAAAGGTCCCAAAATTGTTCATGAAATCTGAAGTTTCGCTGAAACAAGCGCAGGCTTTCCCATTGTATAAACGACCGGAAGCTATGCTGGTTCTCATGGCATTTGCCACGATGATGACATTTTCAACGTGGATGGCCGTTGCTGCCAATTTTGTAATTGAGGTCGTTAAATTTGACGGATCAGACAATGGTTGGATGCACACAGTGCGAGAAATTCCGGGTTTTCTGGCGTTTCTGGCGATTTTCATCTATGCGCTCATTCGTGAACAATCCTTTGGCATTATGTCGCTGTTTCTTCTTGGATTAGGCTCGGCGTTGACCGCAGAATTCCCAACGCAGCAGGGCGTTTTGGTTATTACATTCGTTTCATCTTTAGGGTTTCATTATTATCAAACCGTGGCGCAAAGCCTGCAATTGCAATGGCTGGCAAAAGAAAAAGCGCCGCAAGTACTTGGCTGGATTGTATCCGCAGGGGCCTTTGGTGCACTCATCTCCTATGCTGCTATTATAGGTCTTTGGGAGCTGTTTGATCTGGACTATAGAACTGTCTATTGGGCCTCTGGCAGTGTATCAATGATTATTGCGCTTTATTGCTGGTTTGCATTTCCCAATTTTCGACCAGACACCGTTCAAAGTAGGAAGGTTGTGCTTAAGAAGCGTTACTGGCTTTATTATGCGCTGGTCTTTATGGGCGGTGCGCGGCGGCAAATCTTCGTGGTTTTCGCCGCTTTCATGATGGTCGAATTGTATGGTTTTCAACTCCACCATATTGCTGGCCTTATGTTGATCAACCACCTGACGACGATGATCGCAAGTCCGTTAGTGGGCAAAATGATTGCCAGAATGGGCGAGCGTTTTTCTCTTATTGTTGAGTATATAGGTCTTTTAGGTGTTTTCTTGCTGTATGCAGGTGTTTACTGGTTTAGCTGGCCATGGGAAGTGGCAGCGGTGCTTTACATTATCGATCATATATTATTTGCCATGGCATTTGCGCAAAAAACCTATTTCCAGAAGATTGCAAGCCCGGAAGATCAAGCTGCAACGGCAGCCGTTGCATTTACGATCAATCACATCGCTGCGGTTTTCTTACCTGCCGCCCTTGGGTATCTTTGGCTGTATGACCCGTCCATGGTTTATACGCTTGCCGCATTAATGGCGTGTGTGTCTTTGGTCTTGGCAACTTTAGTCCCTCGTTTCCCAACAGATGGACATGAAACGATTTTCAAAAGACTGATACCAAGTCAAGCCTGATCACATTGTGAAACTTTGCCCGGTGGATTAATGTGCAGACTAGCTTTTCTGCTTGAAAAACACGAATCGTGCTATAAAAGGAGCCAGACGTAATGGTTCGCGTAACTGACGATATGTATTTTCGTCGCCAGAGCCTAATTTTGTACACAATCTTGGCATAAATTTTCTCCACCTTGGGGATTTCATAATGACTGACCACTGCGGCATATAAGGGTTAAATAGAATCAAATGATGCGTCTTATCGGCTATTTTTTTGGCATCGGAACAATCTTTTTCTTCATCATTGCAGCTGCCGTTGCCTGGTATGTATCTGATGTAACCAAAGATCTTCCTGATTTCGAAGTTTTGAACTCCTACGCACCTCCTGTGACAACACGGGTTCACTCATCAACAGGTGAGCTGATGGCAGAATATGCCCGTGAACGACGCCTTTACCTGCCCATTCAGGCCGTTCCAGATCGTGTGAAAGCTGCTTTTATTTCCGCAGAAGATAAGAATTTCTACTCTCACGGTGGTATGGATTGGCAAGGTTTTGCGCGTGCTATTGTTACCAATGTTGAAAATTACGGCAAAGGTCGCCGTTTGGTTGGCGCGTCGACAATTACGCAACAAGTGGCCAAAAACTTCCTTCTGACTTCTGATCAAACAATTGACCGAAAAATCAAGGAAGCCATTCTCTCATTCCGCATTGAAGAAGCCTATAGTAAAGATCGCATTTTGGAGCTTTACCTCAATGAGATATTCTTTGGTCTAGGCTCTTACGGCATTGCTGGCGCTGCGCTGACTTACTATGATAAATCAGTCAATGAGTTGGAATTGCACGAAATTGCTTATTTGGCTGCCTTGCCAAAGGGGCCTTCCAATTACCATCCTTATCGTAAAACCGAGGCAGCTATTGAGCGGCGTAATTATGTTATCGATCGGATGATGGACAATGGTTATGTTTCTTTTGAAGAGGCAAAAAAAGCAAAAGAGAAAAAACTGGATGTAAACCCGCGTCCGCGCGGCAATTACCTGTTTGCATCTGAATATTTTTCGGAAGAGGTCCGCCGACGTTTAATTGGTAGGTTTGGTGATGAAGCGCTGTATGAAAGTGGTTTATCCGTTCGCACAACGCTTGATCCCAAAATACAAGCTGCAGCCCGCAATGCGCTTCAAAATGGCCTCATGCGATTTGACCAGCAACGTGGTTATCGCGGTGCTATTCAGCAGGTTGATGTTAATCTTGATTGGGGTGAGGCTTTATCGAAGATAGATAGATTGTCTGACTTGCCGAGTTGGAATTTAGCTGTTGTCTTGGCCGCATCGGATGAGGATGCAGAACTGGGCCTTAACCCGGGCAAGAATGTTGCAGGCAATGTGAAAAAAGCGCGCGAGCAAATTTCCATTTCGGGTAGCACGATGAAATGGGCATTTACAATTTCCGAAGATGGAAAACGTCGCAAAGTTAAGAAGGTTAGTGATATTCTTCTTCCTGGAGATGTCGTCTACGTTCAGAAAACAGAAAACAAAGATGGAGAAGAGTATTGGCGTCTTCGCCAGTTGCCAGAAATTCAGGGCGGCCTAGTTGCTATGGATCCTCATACAGGTCGAGTTTTGGCCATGGTTGGTGGTTTCTCCTATGCGCAAAGTGAATTTAACCGCGCCACGCAAGCAATGCGTCAGCCAGGCTCTTCATTTAAGCCTTTTGTATATGCGGCAGCACTAGATAATGGATATACACCGGCCTCTGTGGTTTTAGATGCCCCAATTGAGCTTGTTTCCGGTGGTAAGGTTTGGAGACCTAAGAACTATGGTGGCGGTTCGGCTGGCCCATCAACTTTGCGTCTTGGAATTGAGAAATCCCGTAACCTGATGACGGTACGTCTTGCCAATGACATGGGCATGCCCCTTGTTGCAGAATATTCGGAACGTTTTGGTCTATATGACGAATTGTACCCTGTTTTAGCGGCTTCTCTTGGTTCTGCGGAAACTACAGTTATGCGCATGGTGTCAGCTTATTCAGTGTTGGCAAATGGTGGTAAGCAGATCACGCCATCATTGATTGACCGTATTCAAGATCGCTATGGACGCACAATTTTCCGCCACGAGCAGCGCGTTTGTGAAGCTTGTTCTGCTACGGCATGGCTTTCACAGGAAGAGCCGGAAATCACAGATACGCGTGAACAGGTTCTAGATCCAATGACTGCCTATCAAATTACGTCCATGATGGAAGGCGTTGTCAGACGCGGAACTGCGGCAGGTAAAATCAAGCTTAACCAGCCAACAGCGGGTAAAACCGGAACCACAAATGACGAGCGCGATGCCTGGTTCGTGGGCTATACACCTGATCTCGTTGCTGGCGTTTACATTGGTTATGATACGCCAAGACCAATGGGGCGCGGGTCAACAGGTGGTGGCTTAGCTGCACCAGTTTTCAATGAGTTTATGAAAACGGCTCTTAAAGATGCGCATCCTGTCGAGTTTCGTATTCCACAGGGGATGAAGTTCATTCCAATTAACCGCAAAACAGGTATGGAGGCATTTGAGGGCGAGCAAGACGTAATCTTGGAAGCATTTAAGCCTGGTACCGGTCCTGCAGATATTTTCTCTGTAATTGGCATGGAAGATTTTGCGACAGGCGATGAAATTTTGGAAGTATCGCCACAAGCTAATAGAGCCGTTGGTTCCGGGACGGGTGGTCTCTACTAGGCGTCTGCGCTTATCTCAATATGGTTGAAACCAAAGCTTTACATTCATTCGGTTGATGACTAAGTTCCGCGCTGAAGCTCGGGACTAACATCGGGCAACATTCATTTTCTATAGATAATCCAATACGAATAGATAAAAAATGCGCGCAGAAATACAAGCACTTGCCGATGACATTGAGCAGACAATCGGGCTGCTAAGGAGGCATCTTTGACTGGGATCAAGCCATTAAGAGATTCGGCTATCTAAACAACAAAGCCGAAGATCCAACATTATGGGATGATCCAACTGAAGCGCAAAAACTCATGCGAGAGCGTCAGTTCTTGGAAGAGTCTATCAATGGACTGAATAATCTGGAATCTCAACTTTCTGATAATGTTGAGTTGATAGAGATGGGCGAAGAAGAGGGCGATAGTGATATCGTTACCGAGGCCGAGGATGCTCTTCGCGCATTACAGGCTGATGCCGCCAAACAACAGCTGCAATCTCTGCTCTCCGGCGAAGCGGATGCAAATGACGCCTATTTGGAAGTTCATTCCGGCGCTGGTGGAACGGAAAGTCAGGACTGGGCAAATATGTTGTTGCGCATGTATACACGTTGGGCCGAGCGCAGCGGCATGAAAGTGGAACTCATGGAGATCCATGATGGTGAAGAGGCGGGTATTAAATCTGCCACATTACACATCAAAGGCCACAATGCGTATGGTTGGTTGAAAACAGAATCAGGTGTGCATCGCCTTGTACGTATTTCACCGTTTGATAGTAATGCGCGTCGGCACACGTCATTTTCCAGTATTTGGGTGTATCCCGTTATTGATGATTCAATCAATATCGAAATCGCAGAGAGTGATTGCCGTATCGATACATATCGCGCATCGGGCGCGGGCGGTCAGCACATTAATACGACTGATTCCGCAGTTCGGATTACCCACCAACCTACAGGCATAGTGGTACAGTGTCAGCAAGAGCGTTCACAACATAAAAACAAGGCAAAAGCTTGGGATATGTTGCGAGCTCGGCTTTATGAGAACGAGCTTAAAAAGCGTGAAGATGCTGCAAACGCCGAGGCTGAGTCAAAATCCGAAATTGGTTGGGGGCACCAAATTCGCTCTTATGTTTTGCAGCCATATCAGCTCGTCAAAGATCTTCGAACTGCGTATGAAAGCACGTCTCCAAATGACGTGTTGGATGGAAAGCTTGACGGCTTTATGGAAGCAACACTTGCGCATCGTGCCTTTGGCGGCAATGTCAGTGTCGAAGATATCGATTAAATTCAATGCTTTAAATGAGTTATATGAATCAATTTGATAGGTGCAGATGCTTAAAGTGGCAACACAATTCAGGCTCTAGAATACACTCAGTGTGCTCCCCAAGACATATATCCAATAGATTACGATACCGCAGATCAGTAGAAAAACTGCGCTGGAACCTAGATCTTTTGTCCGTTTTGCAAAATCGGAAATTTCGGGTGAAATCCTATCGACAATATTTTCTATTGCCGTGTTAAGGGCTTCGACTGCGATAACCATAAGCAGTAATATGGACATGGTGACAAAGTGAATGGCGCTTGCGCCAACAAGAGTAAAAGAAATCAGCACCAGAAGAGATAGGATGAGTTCTTGCCTAAGGGCAGGCTCTTTCATAAGCACCAGAAGGCCATCAATTGAATAGCCTATTGCTGAAAATATGCGCTTTAGTCCCGTATGTTTCACGATCAGCAATCTCTACCTCGGTCTAGTTTGAAGCCTGTTCAATAAAAATATCATCTAAATCATCAACATAGATAGAATAGGTCGTAGGTTCGACAATGCTTGGATCGGTTTTTAGATAGACATATGCAGCAAAGCCTGCATTTGAACTGCTGCCTGTAGAGCTTTCAGGGCGCATGTCCGTGATATAGGCATTCATTGCAGATACTTCTTCCAGTTCAAGTGTGAGAACCTCTTCAGGTCCCTGATCCGTATTTGCAATTTTTTGAAGGAACAAAGCACTTGTATTATCTTGTTGGCGAAATGCTGACAGGCGGTAATAGCCTTTGCGTGTCGTGGCGGTGCCGTCTACTTCAAGCTCTTCAGCCCAAGAGCCTCCGCTAATGGTAAAAAGAAGTCGAGTTGGGAGTGCAAGCGCTTCCTCTAGTGTTTGTGCGCTCAGCGTCTGTATATTGAGCGACAATATGCTGGTGCTAAAAGCAATGCTGAGTACGAGGGTTATAATAAATTTTTTAAACATGCGACTACATTCTCCAAAATCAGTAATCTGATGTCAGAATCAATAGCACAATTTCGTGTCAAAAATGAGCTTTTAACTCGCTTTTGCGCTGATCAACATGAATGCTGGGATTTCATCACCAAAACCTACAGGGGTTGGCCCATCATCTCTGTCATTTTTTCGGCGGTTATTGTTGCGTGGTTTTTTTACATTGTCGTTGCGGTTGTTGCCAACACTGCTAACCACGTTTTCTGAGGTTGTATCCAGTGTGTTATTTGATCGTACTGGCGCTGCCGCTTCATTAGCATCTTGCTTTTTTGGCTTGCGAGTGCGCTTCGCAGGTTTGGCTTTAGCGTCCACCGGCGCGCTATTTTTTGTGTCGCCAGCAAGTTCAAAGTATTCAATCTTAGTGTTGATAAGTGCCTCGATAGCATCGATATATTTTTTGTCAGACTTACCGATCATTGTAAAAGCGGCTCCCTCGCGACCAGCACGACCCGTGCGGCCAATGCGGTGTACATAATCTTCTGCATGCGTAGGCGCATCATAGTTGAATACATGGCTTACTGCGGGGATATCAAGCCCACGTGCAGCGACGTCGGAGGCAACCAAGAACTTGATTTCATTGTCCTTAAAGCCTTGCAATGTCGTCATACGCGAACGTTGATCCATGTCACCATGAAGTGCGCCAACCGAAAACCCATGACGCTCTAACGATCTGTGGAGGTCAGCAACGCTTTTCTTTCGGTTACAAAAGATTATACCATTTTGCACATCTTCTTGAGTGCGGATTAATTCGCGTAGAGTCTCGCGCTTTTCATAGTCTTTAGATTTACACTTCACCAAATGCTGGGTTACTGTCGCTGCAGTAGAAGATGGTGGCGCGACTTCGATACGTGTTGGGTTCTGCAAGAACTGATCCGCTAATGTTTGAATTACTGGCGGCATAGTTGCGGAGAAAAACAATGTTTGGCGTGTAAACGGAATAAGTTTTGCAATTCGCTCAATGTCAGGAATAAAGCCCATATCCAGCATGCGGTCAGCTTCATCGATCACAAGCAATTCTACACCTGTCATCAAAAGCTTGCCGCGTTCACAATGATCGAGCAATCGGCCAGGTGTCGCAATCAACACATCCGCGCCACGCTCAAGTTTACGATCTTGCTCGGCAAATGAGACGCCGCCAATAAGAAGCGCAACATTGAGGCGTAAATTTTTGCCATACTTGTCGAAATTTTCGGCGACTTGTGCCGCCAACTCACGAGTTGGTTCCAAGATCAAGGTGCGCGGCATACGCGCTCTAGCTCGGCCTTTTTCAAGAAGCGTTAGCATTGGTAAAACAAATGAGGCTGTCTTACCCGTACCAGTTTGAGCTATCCCCAAAACATCTTTACGCTGCAATGCTGGTGGAATTGCTCCCGCCTGAATTGGTGTTGGGGTTGTATAACCAGCATCTTCAACTGCTGTTAGTACTTTAGTGCTAAGTCCGAGATCTGAAAAAGTTGTCAAATGCAGCTAGCTTCCGTTTTTAAAGTTTAAATTAACGTTTTATGCCACTTAATTTTACCGTGGCGTAG
Source organism: Lentilitoribacter sp. EG35 (assembly GCF_040784015.1). Taxonomy (NCBI): domain Bacteria; kingdom Pseudomonadati; phylum Pseudomonadota; class Alphaproteobacteria; order Hyphomicrobiales; family Rhizobiaceae; genus Lentilitoribacter; species Lentilitoribacter sp. EG35. The sequence continues at coordinate 21,924 of NZ_JBFNGQ010000006.1, read as the reverse complement.
TAGCTAACAGCTCTAAAGTCAAGAAATTGCAGGCGCTTTGCGCAATGTTTTTGCTCCATTGTGGCAATGATATGACATTAGCCCCAGAGTAAGGTTTTTGATAATGGCGGAATGAAAGTGAATTTAGTTGGAGTTCACGTGAGAAATCGTACCATTTAGTGCGTTAACTAATTGAATTAATTGATTTAAATCAGAAATCAGTTTATACAATTTTACTCAATTTTAAATCAAATCGATTTATTTACGATGATTTCAAGATAGGGCGTAACTTTGAGCCCGCATTAAGGTACTTTAATGGATTAATTGCTTTGCCATTTTCCCGAATCTCATAATGCAGGTGAGGACCAGTTGATCGACCTGTGCTGCCTACTTTTCCAATGATCGTATGAATTGAGACCATTTGGCCATGGTTAACTAGAATGCGTGATAGATGGGCATAGCGCGTTGTTGTGCCATTTCCATGATCGACTACAACCATCTTCCCGTAGCCGCCTTGCCATCCGGCTTTTATCACACGTCCATTTGCTGTTGGTTTAACAGATGTGCCGGTGCGCGCTTTGAAATCAATGCCAGCATGAAAGGCGTAGCGCCGAAGAAATGGATCGCGACGATTACCGAATTTGCTTGATATTTTTGAACCAATAACCGGATGTTTCAGTGGTAGGTTTTCAATATGGGTGAGGACCTGATCATAATGGCGGAGTGCTAAATCCAGACCACGTAGAGAATAATTAAATGTGTCACTTTCACTCTGAGGTACAAACGGTCCGCCGATGGCACTTTCATCGTCCGCATCAATTTTTGGTGCAGGCAGTTTGGATCCTTTAAGTATCTGCGTGATTTGTGCGGTTCTGGTAGCGGTGTTTTCCGCTAAGGCTTGAATGCGAGCTATTTGTTCGTGTTCGATATTTTGTAATGATAATGCAACATTGCCAAATAGATTATCCGAACTGGTTTTTACGAATGTTTGAGTAGGTGATATTGAGTTGGTAATTTGTTGGACCGGAGCAAAAGCGCTTACAGCTGAAATAGATGCTGTATCAAATGAAGATATCTTTGGTTTTTTATTGCTTGAGACATGGTCCTGCAGAACATTGCGATTAAGAGATGCGCTCTTAGCCCGTTTTAATGGGTTAATCATCGGAATGGGGATTTGTTGTGGTTCTACGTCAATAATTCCTGCGCGATCCAAGATAGGCGATAGTTGCCCATGTCGATCAGATAGGGTCGTCTGACGTTGCATCAATTCTGCAACTTTATCTTGAACCAGCTGTTGGTTCAGGAGCTGTTTGCTGGTTACGCGATCAAGCTCGGAGCGGAGTTGCGAAATACGGTCTTCATATGAATGTTGCATACGCGCTTGACGGGCCATGGAGCTGCCCACCAAGTCATCGCGAACAACCAGATAAGTTGTTGCAAGCAAGTGGCCAATCACCATAACCGCGACAAAGCTAACTGCAATACCCAAAATCCATGGCTTGATCACCATATGACGAACTTTATCATCATTTGCGAGGATCAACACATGTTTGGACTTTTTTTGACCGAAAACTGATTTGCCCTTGTTATGCAATCTAACTCCACCATTTATGAGAATCTTTTGGTAGGGTCATTAAGCCTTATTATGGTTAACAAATTATTTTTTCAGGGCTCATCATCATCACAATATGAGAATTTTTCCAAGTTTAACAGTACGGGCAGGTCAAGATCTACTTTGAGGGGAAAGAGTGCGGTAGAAAGAAGGAGTCATTCCAGCCTCAGCTCTTGCGAGTTCATTGAAGGGGGCTTTAAATTTTCCGCGGAAATTTGCCTGAACCAAAGTTTTGAATGTCGCACTTGGGTCTTTCTTCTCTCGTGAACATAAAAACCTAAACCATTTGGCGCCCACCGCTACATGCTTTTTTTCATCCTCATAGATAATATCCAGAATGCGAGCACTCTCATGATCCCCGGTTTGACGCATTTTGGCCTGTAGTGCAGGTGTTACATCCAACCCACGTGCCTCAAGAACCAGCGGAACAACTGCCAATCGCGCTGTCAAATCATTGCGTGTATCGTGGGCGGCTTCCCATAGGCCATCATGAGCAGACAAATCACCATAATCTGCGCCCATTTCGCGTAATCTATCGCGTATCAGTTTAAAATGTTTGGCCTCTTCGAACGCTACTTGCATCCAATTATCATAAAAAGATCTCGGCATGGGCTTAGATGCGAATCGAGCAACAATGTCGAGCGCAAGGTCTGTTGCATTAAGTTCGATATGCGCAATAGCATGCATGAGAGCTATACGACCTTCTACGGTACTGATAGCCCGACGGCCAACTTGCATGGGAGGGACGAGCTCAGGTTTTTCAGGTCGTCCGGGTCGCAGGACGTTTTTCTTGTCTAGCGGCGATTTCAAGGAAAGCGTGCCACTAAACCATTTGGTGGCGGCGGTTTGTGCAAGTAACATCTTCTCTTCAAGATCAGGTGAAGAAATGGCACGATTTGCACCATCTCTGAGAGAATGAAATAATGGAGCTGTAGCTTGATTATTCATGATCCGTCACCTTAAAATGCTCCTGTAGGAAGGGCTAAAGCTCTTGTGCTGCTTTTAAAACGTCTTCCACATGTCCTGGAACTTTTACTTTGCGCCAAAGTTTTTGAACTTTTCCATCCTGATCGATCAAAAATGTTGAACGTTCAACGCCCATATATTTCTTGCCGTACATGCTTTTTTCTTTCCAAACATTATATGCGTCAAGTGTTGTCTTCTCCTCATCAGACGCAAGAATAATGCCGAGTTCATGCTTGGCGATAAACTTGTCATGCTTCTTCACCGGATCAGGAGACATGCCAATAACAACGGTGTTTGCTGCTTCAAAGTCAGCTACGTGTTCTGTGAACTCTATGGCTTCTTTAGTGCAGCCACTGGTGTCATCTTTTGGATAGAAGAATAGTGCTACTTTCTTGCCTTTGAAATCGGAAAGATTCACAGTTTTGCCACCATCTCTTGGTAAATTAAAACTTGGGGCTGTCATATTTTCTATGATTTCGCTCATTGGTGGATCCTCTGTCCATATTAGTGGTTCATTGATAATATTATTGGAGTTTCAAGCCTATCTTTGAAACGCACTGGATTGTATTATCTGCTTCACAAGACGGGGAGAAGTGATTTGGGTTCTAATTAAACTCTGATCAACAAGATAAAGACAATAAGGTGCGACAATTGAAGAAAAATGGAAATGTCGAATATGGCAAAGGTTCCTTTCTGGGCCTATGCTATAACTGCGTCCATTACTTTTCCTGGGTTGTCATTGTAGTGCTAATTCTATTCTGCGTGGCCGTCGGCGTGTTGCAAAGCGGTATGGCTGATACGTACATTTCTGACTATTCACAAAGTACTTTCAAGAATATCGTTGGTGAAAACCGTGCTATAAATATTGAAAAAACAGCGTTGCGACTATCGGGAGATGGGCGCATTTCAGTCGAGGCACGTGAGTTTTCGTTTAGCGGTGGTCGTGATGCACAATTAGCTTACGAGCTTAATGTGGATCGTGCTCAAATGAAAATTGATCCGATTACACTCGCTCGGGGTACAGCCACAATATCGGCGGTAGACATTTCCGATGTGGAACTCAATTTAACACCAAACCAGCAAACAGATACAAGCAATCAGGGTACGTTTATCCCAAAAATACAGGAATTTGATGGTTTCATTGAGATGATATTCTCTCAAATTGAAAGTGCTGAGAGAAATAATATTTTACGCGATGCCGATTCGATTACGTTTGAGGATGTAAAGATAAGCCATCTGGCATTTGAGCGTTTTGGTGGTTTGATCATAAAGGAAGCGACTGTGCTTCGTACTGAAGGGCATTTATCAGCTGTTGATGGTATTATCCAACTGGGCGAAGATGAGTTTCCGTTATCATTCACACGAAAAGTGCAATCCGATGATCAAACCATTGAAGGTAGTATTGGAAAGTTTACCGTTCAGTTCGAAACGAATGACCCAAATCCCGAGTTCCGATCCGGTTTAGATACAACAATGGTTGCGAGTTTTAATCTCAAGCGTGCAAGCGAATCCAGCTTGCCGGAGTTTAAACTGTCGCTAGATATTGATCCTGGTGATCTTAAAATGGGTGGTGAATTGGCTGAACTAAAAAAGTCTCAGCTCAATTGGTTCTATGATGCAGGCAAAAAAGCCATAGAACTCGCTCAATCTGACATTGCAGTTTCTAAATCTGTCTTTCCAATTTCTGGCGGGCTAATTGATGCTGAAAATTTTAAAGATAAGGGCAAGGAAGGTATCGTTTTTGACTTTGTCGTCGGCGAGGGGGTCTTGGCACCAATTGATACCAATGAAGTTCCGATAATCTTCTCGGCTAAAGCATTTGGATATTACAGTTTTGAAAAGCGCGAACTTAATGCTGAAGAATTAGTTATAGCAACGGGCGGAAAATATGCAGCTGGCAATGCCGTTATCAGGTTTATGGGCAAAGGTTCTCCCGAACTAAATATTGCTATTCAGGTGCCGGAAATCGAGACAGCGGTTGCCAAACAATTTTGGCCGTTTTGGTTAGGTCGCGGCACGCGCGGTTGGGCAACAAACAATATATTTGGTGGGAATATAAAGAATGTAAATCTATATCTGCATGTCGATGCGGGCCGTTTTGCAAATCCTGTTCGACCAATCATGCACAAAGACGAAGATTATCAAGTTGATTATGATTTCACCAACGCCAGAGTGAATATTGTCGGAGATGTTCCGCCCGTCAGAAATGCCAACGGGCATATGAAACTGCGTGGTACCAAAGTTTCAATTTCCATTGATAAGGGTACGTCCTTTTTTCCATCAAATCGGAAAATGGATATTGTGAATGGCACCATTACCATTCCTGATACGAACCAAGTGCCGCTTATGGCTAATGTTGACTTTAACCTGACGGGCTGGGCTGATGCCGCCGCGGAACTTATCAGCTTTAAACCTATCGATGCGCTGGATGATATTGGGATCGTACCAGAGGACATTTCAGGCTTAGTGGATGCGCACGTCATCGCCAAATTGGGCCTAATCCCTGATCAAAACCCACCAGATCCTGTGTGGAAAGTTGAGCTAGATCTAAATGGGGTTGACCTTTCTGTGCCGATTGAGAAGCATATTTTGACGAATATTACGGGTAAAGTTGACGTTAATAGCGAACGCGCAATTATGGACGCCAAGCTCAGAGTTGATGGTGTAAACCTAAGTGCACAGGTGACGGAACCCATCCGTAATTCCGATGTCCCTCGCAAACTTGCGTTGAACGGTATTCTAGATGCAAAAGATCGAACTAAATTCGGCTTAGATGTAAATGATGTGATCATTGGCAAAGTTGGGTTTAAGCAAGAGCGTGTTGACGGTGTTCGAAATAATATTGAGATTGATCTCAAAAACAGCGTCGTTATTGCGCCCGGCACTGCATGGAAAAAGGCAAAGGGTGTTCCGGCAAAAGCAACTTTTGTTGTCATAGAGAACGGAAATTCTGCGAAATTGTCAGATTTCAAGTTTTTCGGAAAAGGGTTCTCTGCAATCGGAGCGCTTGATTTAGATGCGAGTGGCGTAAAGTTCGCTAATTTCTCTAATGTGAAACTATCACCCAAAGATAATTATGGCTTTACTGTCACAAGACAGGGGAATGGTTACAAGATCAACATTAGTGGTAAATCTTTTGATATGCGCCCTCTGATTGCTCAATTGAAGGCAGACGAAACGACAACGTTAAAGTATGACAGTAGCCAAGCGGCAATAGACCTGACGGGTAAGATCGACAAAGTTTATGGCTTCGGGAATGAAGTTTTATCAGTTTCAACCATGAAATATTCTGAGCGTGGCGGGATACCTAGCTTAGCTGAGTTCACAGGTCGAACGAGCGCAGGTGGATCGGTTGCGGCACAGTTAAAAGGCGACAAAAACGGTGATGTCGTGACCGTTGCCAGCGATGATTCTGGCAGTTTCTGGCGGTTTTTTGACATCTATGCTTTTGTTCAAGGAGGCTCTGTGGACCTGCGCCTAACCAAAAGCGGCAACGGGCCTCATGTTGGCAATGTAAATATGCGTAATTTCAAAGTCATTGGTGATGAGCGCCTTAAGACGCTTGTCTCCACGCGTGCAAGTGCAAAGGAACGCAGCTTAAATGAAGCACTGAAAGGTCGCTTGGACGTAAGCCGCGTGAATTTCACCCAAGCAAATATTAGTGTTCAACTCAATAACGGGCGTCTTGATATTAAAGAAGGTATCGTGCGTGGACCACAAATTGGTGCGGCTTTTGATGGCATGCTTTATGACAGAAAAGACAATACCAACATTTCAGGCACATTCATGCCCGCATATGCACTTAACAGCTTTTTTGGTGAGATCCCGATCTTGGGTGCCTTGTTGGGCAACGGTAAGGACAAGGCACTGTTAGGTATAACGTTTAAGGTTAGCGGAAATGCTGATAGCCCACAAATACAGGTGAACCCGCTATCAATTATAGCGCCGGGTATTTTCCGAAGTATCTTTGAGTTTTAACAAAAATACTTAGGTTTTAGGTCTATTCAGGCCTGATTAGGACGTGCTTCTTTTTACCCATAGAAAGTTTGATAACACCATCATCGGAAATGGCACTTTCATTCACGAGCATGCGTTCATCGGTCATCTGCTTGTCGTTGATCTTGATCGCACCACCTTTAATGTGACGACGTGCTTCGCCATTGGAAGAGGCAAAACCCGCTTTTACAATAAGCGACAACAGGCCAACGCCTTCTGCGATATCCGAAGATGGTAGGTTAATGCTCGGTAGATCATGCGCAACAGCACCTTCTTCAAAGGTTTTGCGAGCTGTTTCCGCTGCGCCTTCTGCGGTCTCGCGACCGTGCGCCATAGCGGTGATTTCAGTTGCCAATATCTTTTTAACTTCATTGATCTCGCTGCCGCCAAGTGCTGCAAGGCGTTCAATCTCATCGATTGATAATGTTGTGAAAAGTTTCAAGAATTTACCAACATCCGCATCTTCAGTGTTGCGCCAATATTGCCAAAAATCATAAGGTGAATACATATCGGGATTTAGCCAGATGGCGCCATTGGCTGACTTACCCATTTTCGCACCGGAAGATGTGGTTAAAAGCGGAGTTGTAACCGCGTAAAGTTGCTCAGTACCCATGCGGTGGCCAAGATCAATACCGTTAACAATATTTCCCCATTGATCTGATCCACCCATCTGCACGCGGCAGTCATAACGTTTTGCAAGTTCTACAAAGTCATATCCTTGCAAGATCATGTAATTGAACTCAAGAAATGAGAGTGATTGCTCGCGATCAAGGCGCGTTTTCACAGAATCAAAGGACAGCATCCGATTGACTGAAAAGTACTTACCAACATCGCGAAGAAAATCGAGGTAATTCAGTTTTGCCAACCATTCAGCATTATTGACCATCATGGCATCGGTTTTGCCGTTGCCATAGGTCAAATAGTTTGAAAATACTTTCTGAATACTATCGATATTTTCCTGAATTTTTTCGATCGTCATCAGTTGGCGAGATTCTTCTTTAAAAGAAGGATCACCCACCATGCCGGTGCCACCACCCATAAGAGAAATTGGTTTATGTCCGCATTTTTGTAGCCAGTGCAGGATCATAATCTGAGTAAGCGAGCCAGCGTGCAGGCTCGCTGCAGTTGGATCAAAGCCGATATAGGCAGTCACAGTTTCCGTTTGAAAAAGTTTATCAAGCCCAGAATCATCAGTTGTTTGATGAATAAAGCCACGAGTTGCGAGAGTGTGCAGAAATTCAGATTTGAACGCGGACATAACGAATTGCCTTTTGGTCTTCCAACGAAAAATGTTGCATAGAAATAAGTTCGAAACATATATTTGTCGGCGTTTAGCACTGTTTTATCAAGATTTCACCCCTCTTGTTTGATTAAGTCAGAAGATCAGTTAAATTCGTTTCAATGAATCAGAAACATCTAAATGCAATTGGTCTGATGAGTGGCACGTCGCTGGATGGCATCGATGTAGCGCTTTTGCGATCAGATGGTGAAAACGATCTCGAACGTGGCCCGTTTTTATCGATTCCCTATGATGATGAATTTCGCAACCAGCTTAAGCAGGCTTTAGTTGAAGCAAAGGTTATAAAGTCACGTGATGAGCGGCCCGATGGGTTGGCAGATCTTGAGCGAGAACTGACGGGACGACATGCAGATGCAATTGAAGAGTTTCTTGCACAGCATAACTTGCGCATGTCCGACGTCGATTTGATCGGGTTTCACGGTCAGACTATTCTACATAAGCCTGGAGAGGCGCTAACAGTTCAACTTGGTAACGGTGATTTGCTGTCTGAGCGAACAGGAATTCCAGTCGTTTATGACATGCGCGCCAATGATATGGCGAATGGCGGGCAGGGTGCTCCACTTGCGCCCGCCTATCACCGAGCACTGGTTGCGAATATGAGTTCTGCCAACAATGGCGTGGCGATTGTTAATATCGGTGGCATTTCAAATATCTCGGCTGTATTTCCTGCGAACCTATCGGATAGTGAATTGCATGCATTTGACTGCGGAACAGGTAACATTTTGATTGATCAGTGGGTGGAAGCGCATTCGGGTCAAAAATATGATGATGGCGGAAAGATTGGTTTGCGTGGTAAAGTTATTTCAGATGTTGCTGTTGACTACATTGGAAATGTTAAGGAGCTTATCTCGGATGGACGATCTTTAGACCGGCTTGATTTCCCCATTTTAGACAAAGCCAGTGCCTCATTGGAGGATGGTGCGCGAACGCTCGCTCATGTTACTGGACAACTCATTGCCGCCTCTGTTGCTCGTTTGCCGCTTGAGCCGAAACTATGGATTTTGTGTGGCGGTGGACGCTTAAACAAAGCCATCATTGTAGAGCTTGAAGAAGCACTCTCGTCTGATTGTAATGTGGTAACGGCAGAAGAGGCAGGAATTTCCGGCGATGCAGTCGAGGCCGAAGCATGGGCCTACCTTGCAATACGCTCGATGAAAGGTCTACCACTGACATACCCTTCAACAACTGGCGTAAATATACCTGCTTCGGGTGGAGTGTTGGCGAATCTAATTTGAGCCCCGTACTCATCCCACAGTGAACATGGAGTGTGAGCACATACATTCTACATAAAATTGAATATCTGATAAGCGCGCATCACAACTCTAAAAACATGATTTTCCGAGCCGTATTGAATCCAGCTTTTTTGTAACATATTCGTGCCGTCTCGTTAAATGTCCAAGCATCTATCTGGACCCGTTTTGCACCAGCTGATTTCGCACAACGTTTTACATACTCAATCATATAGGTCCCGTATCCTTTTCCCCTATGTTGTTGAGACACCACTACTTGTTCGATTTGTACACGTTTGTGTTTAAATGCTATAAGGCTGTCCTCTGTTTCAGTGATGAGATAGTAGATAAGCCCAATTGCCTCGCTGTTATTTTCTGCAATAAGCAAGTTTCCGTTTGGCACCTCCAGTAGATTGGAGAATAATGGCGCGTAATTGTTCCTCTCTTGCGGACGTTTAAAAATTTTAGGTTCCGCATCGGCGTGAATTGCTTGGATTTGCTCATAGAGCCGATATGCAAAATCTAAATCACGCTCATTTGCCTTGCGCATGGTTAAATTGGGGTCAGTTGGACGAGCCATTGCATTTATCCTTTTAGATTTTGGAATAAATTGATGGCATAAAAAAACCACTCCAACTTACTCATTGGGCGGTTCATGTTTTCACATTAAACGTCAACCACCTCTATCTGGAGCGGTTTGTATAATATCGCATGTTTGTATTTGTACGGACCATAATCCTATTCTATTATAAGGTATGGTGCAATGCAACAATCCATTGCGAGGAAAGGCCTCTATGGGACCCATAGAGACCTTTGTCATATTCACTAGCGTTACTATTTCACAGAAATCATAACACGACGGTTTGCAGAGCTGCTACCAAATTGACCAGTTTCGCCAGCACCTTTTACCATTGTGTGGGAAAGATCGACACCTGCGGACATAAGCTCACCTTTCACCCATTCCGCACGCTCTTCAGATAAAGCCATATTTACGCTTTTGGGCCCTGCTTTGCTTGAATAGCCAGTGATTTCGATAGCGCAAGCCGCATCACCTGAAAGCTCCTTAACTTTCATGACAACATCCGCGATGGAATCGGCAGCAGCTGTTGCGTTGCCAAAGCCCGTGACCGCAAACTCGGCCGCATCACAAGCTTCAACTGCCATCATCATAGCTTTTTTGTCTTCCTCGGCAGCCATCATTTCTTTTTTCTTAGTTTCTTCAGCCGCCATCATCATGGCTTTCTTTTTCTCTTCCTCAGCCATCATTATGGCCTTTTTATCTTCTTCTGCGGCCATCATTTCAGCTTTCTTAGCTTCTTCAGCTGCCATCATGGCTTTCTTTTTCGTTTCTTCGGCCATCATCATAGCCTTTTTCTTATCTTCACCTTCGGCTGCCATCATGGCTTTTTTTTCCGCTTCTTCGGCCATCATCATCGCTTTTTTTGCTTCTTCTGCAAGCATCATTGCTTTCTTCTTGATCTCGTCAGCAGCGGCGGATTGTGCAATTTCGATGCGCTCAAGAGCAGTAGCTTTCGTTTGCTGAATAGCATTATCAGCCAGAGAGAATGTTGTGCTTGCAAGAAGCGTGACGAATAGAGTGGATGAAATGAGTTTCATGAGATTTCCCTGAATTTAGGTTAAGTTTAATTCTTTGAAAAAACTAACACGCGGGAATATTATATCCAGCGGGAAATATTCCCAATATGTTCAAGTTACAACACGTTTCTGTGATCTGGCCGCGAGAAAAGGTGACTATATTTATTGAAATTGGATCATTAGTTTATGGATTAGATGAAGCTTTTGCGGAAATTTGTGGGTTTGAACTTAGCAAAATCGGATTGTTCTCACTTCCTACCAGTAAGAAACTCGTTCAAATTTTAATAAATAATCAATCATAAATGAACAATGTTGTTGTAACTCTACTTTGAAATAGTGCGAGTACTTTTCGTGAATTAAGTATTTTCTATTTTATTCAATAAGTTATGAATCTTGATGACAGCAACCAATAATAAAAATCGGAACATGAGAATCGTCATTGGCGTGAATGTTTTCATTTGTTTTGTTGTTTTAGTCATCCCAATACTTATGCCGAAGAGCGAAAAGGTGGCCGTTATTCTGCCGCCATGGAGCGAACCAAGCAAGATTATCCAGGTTATCGCAGATGCTGGGGGAGCACTCGTCAATGGCGGACGGTTGGACTGGATCGCTGTCACTACCTCAGAATCAGACGACTTTGTTAGTAAACTTTATCAGGCGGGCGCAGTTATAGTAATTGATGGCTACATTGCTGCCGCTTGTCTTTAGAGAGGAAACAGAAAATGAAATCTATTGAAGATATTCGGCATATAGGCATGAAGGTCTTAGTCACCCTATTATGGGTGAATGCAGCCTTAATTGCTGTTCGGGCAATATTTGTTGCACATCCTCAGATGATCGTACTTATTGCCGGTGGTCTAACGATGGCATTATTGGGGACATTTACATGGCGAGCCGATAAGGCTGGTGTAGTTGCAAGAACAACTGCTGGCCTGACGCAAGCCGCGCAGGTGGCATTACTTGTTGGCGCGTTTTCCGGTTCTGATCTTCAAATAGATATGCATATGTATTTCTTTGCAATGCTAGCTATCTGTGCAGCATGCATCGATTGGCGCCCAATACTTGCCTTCACCGGTTTGACAGCTGTTCATCATGTCGTACTTTATTTTGTTATTCCTGCCGCAGTTTTTCCCGGCGAAAGTTCGGTCCTTCGTGTTGGTTTGCATGCTGTAATTCTTGTCGCAGAAGCGGGCGTGTTATTAGCACTTACGAATATGATGTGGCGATCTTTTGCTTCTACGCAATTGGCGATTTCTGAGGCGCAAGCTGCTCAGAAAGAAGCGGAAGAGCAAACTAAAATTGCAGGAGACGCTCAAGATGCAAATACACAAGCGCAGTCTCAGCGCGAAGCAGAGCGCACAGAGGAAAACGCGAAACTGCAAAATGTTATTGAGACATTGGCAAACGGTTTAACAAAGTTATCTAATGGTGATTTAACGGCAAACATACCATCACCATTTGAAGGTAAACTTGATCAGTTACGTACCGATTTCAACGGCTCAGTTGCCAAACTTGCTAAAACGATGTGCGAAATGAACAGTGTCTCAACAAATTTGAGAGAAAACTCCGTTGAAATTAGTAATGCGACAAATGAACTATCGCAACGCACAGAAACACAAGCGGCATCATTGGAAGAAACATCGGCTGCACTAGATGAGATTACCGCAACAGTTCGCGAAACGTCTGAACGAGCCAATGAAGCTGCTGTTAGTGCAAGTAATGCTCGTGCAGATTCTGAAAAATCAAGCAAAGTTGTGATCAGTGCTGTTGCTGCGATGGAGGGAATTGAAAAAGCATCTGGCGATATTTCAAATATTATCAACGTTATTGACGAAATCGCCTTCCAAACTAATCTACTGGCATTGAATGCTGGTGTTGAGGCGGCACGTGCAGGCGAGGCAGGAAAGGGCTTTGCTGTTGTTGCGCAAGAGGTACGCGAGTTGGCTCAACGGTCTGCGTCCGCTGCAAAAGAGATCAAGGAATTGATTACCAAATCCGGTGATGAGGTTGCCAATGGTGTTCAACTTGTACAACAAACAGGTGAAGTGTTGGAGAAAATATCAACACATGTCGCAACGATTGATTCCCAGATTGGCACAATATCCCAAGGTGCGGCAGAACAGTTGACTGGAATTCAAGAGGTTAATAGCGCTGTTAACTCTATGGATCAGGTTACACAACGAAACGCTGCAATGGTTGAGGAAAACACGGCTGTCACACAACATATTGCCGATGAAGTTGCAGTGCTTGCCGAGCTAATACAGACATTTGATATAGGTAACGGAGTCGTTGCAAAACAAGCAAATGTTCCGTCGTCAGGCCCCGTCGCTCAGGCAACGCCCGTCATGCCTGCATCTGCCACAGATGAGCACGATCCAAAACCATCTCCCGCCAAAGCTATGGTGAAGAAAGTGGCAAATGCTTTTAATGGAAATAGCGCTGAAGCTGTTGAAGAGGCAGATGGTTGGGATGAGTTTTAATTCAGAGTGAGCAAAATGCGATCGCGACAGTAATATATGTTGCGGTCGGATTGAGCTTAACATCAAAATATTTAAGCCGGGCTTTGTTGCTCGGCTTTTGTTATTATGGGGCAGTTAACACCAAATAAATGAGAAAATGTTATCCTGCCTACTGAACAGACCATTGGAAATGCAGATGTATAAGATCTATTATATACCGATCACCGTTATTTGCTGCGCATGTTCTTTCATAGCGAGTGCTAAAGACATTGACCCCAAATTTGAAGATCCCGCTTTTTGGGAAGACAAGATAACGGAAAGCTACGCCACAGGAATTATAAATCAAATTCCAGACATGATTAAGCAGCAAAACATCAAAACGAGGCAAATTGAGCAATCTACCGATGATGCTCATCTTGCAAAGCTGAGAAAGCGTTTCTTTACTTTTGTCAAAAATAATAAACTCAATCAGGCAGAAGCCATATCAAAATTGATGCTAAAGAAGGGCGATTATACTGGTGAACGCTATCTGCAATCACTGAAGTAGAGTGGTTAAAGATTGAATACACCGCAAGCTTCCACACGCAAGTAAGGCATTTTAGTCGTACTTTAATCATTCATGCCGAAACTTACAGCGCGAACAGGAGGGAAGATATTTTCTTGAGGAAGTTAACCTAACACTTTCACAGGCAAAGTTCTTGTAATTGAAAGAACGGTTGAAAACCCTGCGAAGCAAATGGTGGGCGATAAGAGACTCGAACTCCTGACATCTTCGGTGTAAACGAAGCGCTCTACCAACTGAGCTAATCGCCCATTTGCGAGGTCTCGTTTAGGCTCTTGTGAAGATAAGTGCAAGAGAAAAATCCACATTTTTCAAAGAAAATGTATTTTTGAAAAAATGTCTCCTTTTTGCAAAAAAGCATGAATAGAGTGCTTGACAGATTCTACGATAAAGCTTAATCACCCATCACGGTTCGCTGAAAAGCAAATCAAAAATGAAAAATGGCGGGTGTAGCTCAGTTGGTTAGAGTGTCGGCCTGTCACGCCGAAGGTCGCGGGTTCGAGTCCCGTCACTCGCGCCATTTTTCACTTTCCACGCTATCTTTGAAGTTTGCTTGTACACACGGCGCGGTCGATGATCGTGCTTTTTTTGTTTTTGGTGCTTTATAATTGCCGGACTTAAATCCTCTGCGTCGATGCCATACCTGATGTAAAAGTAAAACTACTTACACGTTGAAGTGTCATACTTAACTGTTATACTAAACTGGTTGCATTATCCGCTAAATCGAAATGGAGAGTTATAATGGCTAAGTTAAGTGCTGGCGTAATATTCACAACAATTTCACTATCACTCCTACCTATCAATCATGCATTTGCTGCGGATTTTAGTATTGGGTTTAGTTGGAGCGGTCTAAAAAAATGTACAAGCGGTAAGCCCAATCGGGTACAAAACCCACCGTTTACGCTTAAGAACGTACCTACTGGAACTGCCAGAATTGATTTCAAGATGAAGGATCGAAATGTTCCGTCCTACAATCATGGCGGGGGCAAGGTTAAATATAAAGGTGGATCAAGCATTGCACGCGGGGCATTTAAATATAAAAGCCCATGTCCTCCCAATGGTAAACATACCTATGAGTGGACTGCCACCGCCAGAGATGCCAAAGGCAAAAAACTAGCCGTTGCGAAGGCGCGTAGGAGTTATCCGTAACATAGTAGCTTTGAAGTAAGCATTTACTGTACAAGCCCATGTGAATTTCTCCGCTCCCAACATCACGCTGGGGGCTTGTCGTGTATCCATACCAGTCGTTGCGAACCCGTCATAAACATGACTTATAGCTTTTGGCGATAAAATAGTTTCCAAGGCGCAGTGTAGATGGGCCAAATAGTTGGCATAGTCTGGAAAAACTCACTTTCCTTTTGTCAGGTAGTGGCGTTGTGGTTATTTTGACATAGATTAAAACTTGAGTCGGGACTGATTGCTACATCAGACTCTTGTATGTGCAGGTATCAAAATGGTCGAAACAGATAGTCATAACGATCAGGATGTGGATATTGCGGTGAAGACACTCGAAGATTCCCATGATAATGGAAGCATCTATGATGATGAAGGCCGTATTCGATCCGATTTCCGAAAAACAGTCGGTAGAGCGCTTGATAGCGGCAATATAGATCATCTTAATGGTCTGGTTGCAGCTCTTCACGAGTCTGAGATGGGTGATCTGCTCGAATCTCTTAAACCAAGGCGACGGCAGAAGCTTGTTGAGGTGCTTGGAGATTCGTTTGATTTTGCTGCACTTACGGAAGTTGATGAGGCAATTCGTGTTGAAATTGTCGACTATATTCCAAACAAGGATGTTGCGCGCCGGATTGGTGAGCTTGATTCTGATGATGCCGTTTTTATTCTCGAAGATCTTGAAGCATCGGATCGAGATGCAATTCTTGCCGAGTTGCCATTTATAGAACGCGTTCGTCTTCGTCGTTCGCTGGAATATCCCGAAGATTCTGCTGGTCGTAGAATGCAAAGTGAGTTTGTCGCCGTGCCGCCATTTTGGACGGTTGGGCAAACAATTGACTATATGCGCATAGACAAAGACCTGCCGGAAAGCTTTAGCCAAATTTTTGTAATTGATGCGACCTATAAACTTGTAGGTTCCATTGATCTCGATAAAATTTTACGCACAAAGCGACAGGTTCGTACGGAAGAAATTCTAAATGATACGATCCATCCCATTCCGGCCCTGATGGATCAGGAAGAGGCGGCACTCGTGTTCGAGCAATATGACTTGCTCTCTGCAGCCGTGATCGATCATAACGAGCGCCTGGTAGGTGTTCTTACCATTGATGATGTTGTTGATGTTATCCACGAAGAAGCCGAAGAAGATATCAAAGCACTTGCTGGCGTGGGCGATGAGGAATTATCTGATAATGTTTTTGCAGCATTTCGATCGCGTTTCGCATGGCTTTTGATCAATCTACTCACCTCAATTGGCGCTTCTATGGTCATCGGTGCGTTTGATGCAACCATCCAGCAAATGGTCGCACTCGCGGTGCTCATGCCTATCGTTGCCTCTATGGGTGGTAATGCTGGCACTCAAACGATGACGGTGACGGTGAGGGCGCTCGCCACCCGTGACCTTGATATATACAATACCGGGCGTATTATCCAACGTGAGGCACTTGTTGGCGCGGTCAATGGAGTGCTTTTTGCTGCGCTTATCGGCGTTGTTGCCGCATTTTGGTTTGATAATATTGATCTTGGTTTTGTAATCGGGATTGCTATGATTATAAACATGATTTCGGCCGCGCTTGCGGGTATCTTGTTGCCACTCATGCTCGATAAGCTTGGCGTTGATCCTGCTATTTCGTCCACTGTGTTTGTTACTACCGTGACTGATGTCGTTGGATTTTTTGCCTTCTTGGGGCTTGCGGGATGGTGGTTCTCGTTCTTATAGGTGCATCCATGGTCAATTTATATACAATCACCCAGCTAACCCGAGAATTTGATATCTCTACTCGCACGTTGCGCTTTTACGAAGATGAAGGCTTGATTAGACCAGAGCGCCGGGGGCGCACAAGGCTGTACACAGGTGCTGATCGTCGCCGGATTGATAAAATCTTATGTGCAAGGCGGGTAGGGTTTTCTGTCGCCGAAATTGCAGAGATGCTCAAGCTTCAAGTCGAACTGCCTGATACTACCAATCAGCTGCGCGGTGTAATGGATGGCATTGAGAAAAAACGCGCCGATCTTAGGCAGCAGCGTCGCGACTTGGAGCTGGTGATTGATGATTTGGATAATCTCGAAGATTCCTGCCTTGCAAAACTCGCTGAAATTGGTGTCGGAACCTAATCTGGTTGAATTTGCTGATGAATCTTGCTTAAACGTTTCTATCTAACATGAATAAAACGGTTGATATGGGCGCAATTGCCTGTAAACAGGGCCTTACAGATAACCCATAAGCAGCCATATTGGTTGGCTTTTGAACCATATGCCTTTGGAGTATTTCCCAATCATGACGATCACCCATCTAGTCACCCATTCAGGCGGCTTTCATGCAGACGAATTGCTATCCTCTGTCATCCTAACCCGTCTTTTCCCTAAGGCTGAACTTAAACGAACGCGCGATCATAAATGGCTGGCACCTGCCGATGATAAAATCATTTACGATGTAGGCGGTGACTACAATGCCGATGCGCAAGTCTTCGATCATCATCAGCGGCCCAGTCCTTTACGAGAAGATGGTCAACCATTTAGCTCTTTTGGTTTGATTTGGGCGCATTATGGGCATCAATATTTAACGAGTTTGGACGTGCCCGCAGATAATATTGAGGCAATTCATGTAGCGTTTGATAGGAAATTTGTGCTGCCCATCGATCTGTTGGACAATGGTGCGATGGAGCCATCTGTGGCGGGCCCATTGTCAGATTTAACACTCCCAGCGTTTTTTGAAAGTTTAAAGCCCGTGTTTGATGATATCTCGCCAACAGCTTACGACGATGCCTTTTTTGCAACTTTGCCAATCGCGCGTAGTTTTGTAGAGGCACAAATCGGTAATATCACAGCAAAAGCCCGCGCGAAAAATATCGTGATGGAAGCCATCGCCAAAGCTGGTGCATCACCTATTCTGGAATTACCCATGGGCATGCCTTATGGTGCAGCGCTTGATGAGGTAGGTGCCGATCACATGCTGTTTGTTGTTAATCCGCGCGGAGAAGATTGGACGCTTAATGGCATTAAGTTGTCAAAAGACACATTCGATCAACGCGCAGATTTACCCGCTGCATGGGCAGGGCTAACAGACGCAGCTTTAGAAGAAGCATGTGGCGTAAAAGGTGCCAAGTTTTGCCACAATGCGCTATTTATCGCGGTTGCAGATTCACGCGAAGCAATAATGAAAATGGCTGACCTTGCAGTGAGAGAAGCTAGGTAGTTCAGTTTAAGCTTTTAGACAAATGCAAATGTGTTTCTAATCTTTGAGATTGATGAACCTATATAGGTCAGCCTTGTTCCAGAGTTCGTTAATCTAAACCTTCTGTTATTCTGGTCAGTTCACTAAATAAATTTCGTAAAAAACCCTTGACCCTTACACTAGTGTCAATGCGCTAAATCTCCGTTCGCATCAATGTGTGCTGCATTCAAAAACAGGAGAAAAATGCGATATGATATCGAATAATAGTTGGCAGGATAAAGTGGCAATTGTGACGGGAGGCAGCTCTGGCATCGGGCACGCCACCGCGCAGGCACTTGCCGAGCGTGGGGCAGGGGTTCTGATAACCGGGCGCAATGCCGAAAGGCTCACTGACGCGGCTACGGCAATTGAGGGCGTGCAAACATTGCAAATCGATAGTGCTGACCCTGATAGCGGCAAACGTATTGTTGAGGCTGTGTTGAACCGGTGGGGACGGCTTGATCTTATTGTCAATAATTCAGGTGCTGGCCAGCCCATGCCAATGGGCGCATATGATGCCAACGCGATCAAGAACATGTCTGATGTGAACATTATTGCGCCTTCCATGTTGGTGAGCGAAGGGCGAGCGGTACTTGCGCAAACAAAGGGTGCGATTGTGAACATTAGCACCGCAGTATCACGGAACGCAGTTCCCATGATGGCCCATTATGCGGCGACAAAAGCGGCTCTGGAGCATCTGACGAAATCCTGGGCCATCGAGATGGCAGGCGAGGGTATTCGTGTTAACGCCATTGCACCCGGTCCGGTTAAAAGCGGTGCGTTGACAGGCATGATGGGATTGCCGGACGAGATGGCGCAACAAATCGAAGAGCAGGAAGCCAGCCAGGTTCCGCTAGGGCGGCGCGGTGTCCCTTCTGATATTGTGCCCTGGGTGCTGAGACTTGGCAGCTCGGATAACGAATGGCTGACGGGTCAGATAATCACCGTGGACGGTGGTTGGGCAGATCGTAGCTAACCGTAGGCGATATCGGGTAGGAGCGGTGCACCAGCCCGATATACTTGATCTTCGACCACGAGTTTACCATCTATATGGAAGTGAGTTTAAAAGGAAACATAATGCAGGCCAAGGAAGCCGCCGACAGGCTCGGCATTACACAGCGTATTTTGCGTCATTATGAGAAGGTTGGTCTTTTGGATGTGCGCCGGACAGACAATGGCTATCGCATTTATAGCGAAGCCGATTTACGCCGCGCCGGTCGCATCCGTGATTTCATTGCAACGGGCTTTTCCACCCGCGAAATACTGGCTATGAGTGCCTGCCTGTCAGACGATGCTGATGGCCCTTGTGAAGGCGGAATTGCCCAACTGACTGAAAAACTTGCCCATATCGACCGCTTGCGGGATCAGCTGGACACACGACGAGACGCCATTCTTGACCGCCTCGCCAAACTAAAGGCCGAGCTTTCAAACTAGGGAACAGATAGCCCACTTGCAAGGGTAGTTATGTCTGCAATTGATTGATCTGATGAGTTGATGAAGGTCTGTAAGGTGCCATAGGGAGACATGCACGATTTCAAACTGATAATGGCTGCCACATCAAAAAGCATAATTTTACATTATATCACTATGTCAGGCAGCATTGAAAATCTAACGTTTAATTCCCACGTATGAAATATGTCTATAGAGAAGGTTTACGCATGCGAAAATTGTTCATTTTCTTTCTATTCCAAATTGGTGCCATATTTCTAACACTCGGAATTTCAATGGCTCAATCTACAGATAATTTGAGTGGAAGAATAGAAGAAGTAAAGGTACCCGCCCCAGCATTGACTGGAAACCTTCTTAAAACTCCCGATATCCAAAATGTAGCAGTCTATCTTCCTCCCGGATACGATAAAAACTTAGAGCAAAATTATGCCGTTATTTATCTGCTTCACGGGATTTTTGATGACCGTGGGGTTTGGAGCGAAAATTACAAGGTGCCAGAAATTCTAGATCGTTTGATCTCAACAGGCAAGATCCCGGAATTGATTGTCGTTATGCCAGATGGTGGCAACAAATATGGTGGTGGCTATTATCGCAACTCATCGGTCAGCGGACACTGGGCAGATTATATAGCAGACGATCTCGTTAGTTTTATCGATGAGAATTTTCGCACGCTAGCAAAAGTTGATAGCCGCGCTATCATTGGTCACTCAATGGGTGGATATGGCGCACTGAATCTAGCAATGACTCAACCGGGAGTGTTTTCGGTGGTTTGGGCGCTTAGTCCCTGCTGCCTCAGTGCAAGAGATGATCTTAGTTTTGGAAATGACGCATGGAAACGAGCGGCTGCTGTTAATTCTGAAGAAGATCTGCTCGACCTTATTGAGAAACGCGACTTCTATCCCATCGCGACCATCGGCATTCTAAATGCATTCAGTCCGAACGCGAAGGCACCACCGGTCTATGCAAATTTCCCATTCGATATTGTGCGCGGAGAGGTTGTTCTCGATGATCTCTTATATGATCGCTACCTAGATGCTTTGCCATCACGTCAAGTGCATAATGCTCGAAAGGCGCTTCGCGATCTACGTGGATTAGCAATAGGGGTGGGCCTTGGTGATCAGTTTTTGCATATCCCAACCGGCACGCTTGAATTTTCGCATCGCCTCGGACAAGAGCGCATACCTCATAGGTTGGATGTTTACGCTGGAGATCACCGGCAGCATGTCAGCGAGCGACTTGAAAACATCATTCTCCCATGGACGGTGCAAAAAATGGTCGTGTCCAATGTTGAAAGATAAGTAGAGATCATAGCATTGAGTGAATAGCGAAGCTTTGTTCCAGAAGGTGGGTTGTCGCGCTACACAATTCACACCTCAACTGCTGTCGTTCGACCAGCTTCTTAACTTGGACATTGCCCAACTGACTGAAAAACTTGCCCATATCGACCGCTTGCGGGATCAGCTGGACACACGACGAGACGCCATTCTTGACCGCCTCGCCAAACTAAAGGCCGAGCTTTCAAACTAGGGAACAGATAGCCCACTAGCAAGGGTTGTTATGTCTGCAATTGATTGATCTGATGAGTTGATGAAGGTCTGAAAACCAGCACAAGAGGAGATATCAAGTATACGTCTTCAAGTTGCTTATTTGAGAGGCCTGCTCATCTCATAAAATTCGCTGCCATCCCACGCTTTTTTCTTTGCAACGACGTTGAATCCCGACTTCTCGTAAAAACCTCGAGCATAAATTATCACTCCAGCTGTCATACGCTCACATCCCGTCCGTTTTTTGAAGTCCAAAATTGTATGTTCAATCAAATTGGAACCAATTCCAACTCCAAACTGGTCAGGGTCGACGTATACATGCCTGATCGCACTACCTTCCCACCCTGCCGTTCCATACAATTTTGTCCCCTTCTTATAGCAAAATAAACGCCTATCTCTAATCATTTTGGAAAACTGCGCCCGATCATAATCATTTAGCAAATTTTCAACCTCGGCGGGAGAATAATGGGAGGGCGTTATCTTCTCAAATGCACGACGCCTAAGTGCTATAATTGCATCCAAGTCTTCAATTTGTGCATCATCGAATTCCAAAGCGTTTTTCTCCATGAATCGGCTTTAATCATTAAATTTTAACAATCTGAAGACAGTTGATAAAGTCTGCAAAGGGCCACTTTCAACAATGCTTGTCATATAGTTCTAGCTCTGCTTTGGGCTCTTGAGCAGAACTCTCTTTTGGCGTTCGTGACTTCAAATTCGTGCCGATATTGTTGATAAAGTGTTTGAGTTGATTTGGATTGTCTAGCGCGGTTTTGGATCGCGAGTAGTATTGTCAGGGTATTAGCCCGTTTTGATCTTGGTTTATGTCTTTTTCATTGTATCAAGCT